>DATMEO010000048.1:0-19760 GCA_035556515.1 Gaiellaceae bacterium | reverse complement strand
CGACGCGCCGCTGCCGCAGAAGCCTGGGCTGACGCTCGCGTTCACGTCCGGGACGGTGAAGCCGGCCGAGGCGCGCAGCAACGGCGCCGCGACCGTCTTCTTCGATCTCAACTTCAACAACCGCGTCGGCACGCCGACCGTGCCGAACGACCCGGCGACGATGGTCGATCGCGCGAACCGGCTCTTCGATTTCGCCGTCTCCGTCAGCGGCTGCCAGACGCCCTGGATCGCGCTGAACGAGCTCTTCGGCGCGCAGACGCCGACGCCGTGGACGGCGACGACGGCGCAGTACCGCGAGAACACGCTCCTGCTCGTCCGGCAGCTGAAGGCGCGCGGCGCGTTCGTCGGCGTCACGATCGCGAACCCGCCCTACACGGGCGGCGAGGCGGCACAGTGGTGGCGCGATCTGGCCGCGGACGCACTCTTGATCCGTCAGGTCTACTTCACCTCGCCGAACGTGCCGCAGCTGCACGCGCTCGGGCCGGTGCGCGCGAGCCGCTCGATGCGCAGCGGCATGCGTGCGCTCGTGCGCAAGTTCACCGACATCGGGATTCCGGCGAGCCGGGTCGCGCTCGAGCTTCAGTTCCAGTCCGCGCCCGGCACGGGTGGCCGCGAGGGGCTGCAGCCGCGGGCGAAATGGCTCGAGATCGTGAAGCTGCAGGCGCTCGCGGCGAGGCGCGTGACGAAGGAGTTGCGGACACACTCGATCTGGTCCTGGGGCTGGGCGACCTTCAGCCAGGCCGGAATCGACCGGGACAAGAGCGAGGCGGTCTGCGTCTACCTCTGGGTGCGCGACCAGAACCTGTGCAGCGGGCCCGGAGCCGCCGGGCCGGCGATGAACGCGTCGCTGACGGTCGGCCAGCTGGAGGGGCTGGCCGCAGGAGTGATCTGCGCGCTCCCCGCGGGCGAGATCAGGAAGACCGCGGTTGACCCGCTGGCGCGTGCGATCGGCGACCGGGACATCGCCGCGAGCGTCGTGCTCGAGCGGCTCGTGCTCCAGCAGGAGGTCGAGCTCGACGCACACGCGGTGCTGGCGGCGGAGCTCTCCTTCGTCGACGATCACTTCAGGGGCAGCGTCGCGGCGTACCTCGGTGCGCTGCGGCGGATCCAGCTGACGCGGGTCGCGGCGCGCGGGCTGCTGCAGGACGAGCTCCGGCGCGACGCCGTTCGGGCCCGCTTCTTCTCGCGTCGCGCCTCCGGCGTCGAGATCACGGAGTTCCATACCACCTACGCCGGCCTGCGGGCGCGGCTCGTCGAAACGGCGCGTCCGGTCGCCTGGCTCGGCGGCAAGACGCGTGGGATCGCGGTCGAGACCTTCGCGCCGGCGCGCGTCTTCGACCTGTCTGGCGCGGGCCGCGTGCGCACGGTCCACGGGCGGCTCCTCGTCACTCCGCTCGGCGACACGGTCTTCCTCGGCACGATCCCGCTCGTCGAGGCACGGGCCGCGATCGAGTCCTCGCTGAACCGCTTCGCCCGCGTCGCGGCCTACGAGAACTGGCTCGCGACGGCGGAAGAGCGCGCGCTCGCCGAGGCGATCTGCGTCGACGACCGCCTGCCCACGCCGGCGCCGCTGACCCTGGACGATCTGCTCCCGTTCACCGCGCCGGGGTTCGAATAGGCTCCCTCCAAGGAGGTCGCATGGGAAAGAAGTCCGATTTCACCGAGCAGGAGTGGGATCAGCTGCGCAAGGGCGCGACGGGGGCGGGCCTGCTCGTCTCGGTCAGCGACCGCAGCTTCTTCGACAGCTTCAAGGAGGCCGGCTCGCTCGCGAAGCACCTCGCCGGCGGCAGGTCGGGTGAGAGCGAGTTGATTCGGGAGCTCTCGGGCGAGCGTGGGATGGGCTTCGGGGTGACCAGCTCGCCGCAGGAGATCGAGTCCGAGGCGCTCGAGGCGCTCCGGTCGGCCGTGGCGACACTCGAAACGAAAGCGCCCGACGAGGTGGAGGCCTACAAGTCGTTCGTGCTGGAGCTGGCCGAAGGTGTCGGGAAAGCCGCGGGTGGCGGCGACCAGGCCGAGGCCGCAACGGTCGAGAAGATCAGGTCCGCGCTCTCCTGAAGCAGTCGACCGTGTGGTCGTCGACGAGGCCGGCGGACTGCATGAAGGCGTAGCAGGTGGTCGGGCCGGTGAAGCGGAAGCCGCGCCGCTTCAGCTCCTTGCTCATCGCCTTCGACTGGTCGGTCTGCGCAGGAATCTCGCCGACCGTCCTCCAGGCGTTCACCTTCGGCTCGCCGCCGACGAACGACCAGAGCAGCTCCGAGAGCGGCGCATCGAGCGCGAGCGTCGCGCGGGCGTTCCCGATCACGGACTCGATCTTGCCGCGGTGGCGGACGATGCCCGCGTCGCCGAGCAGCCGCTCGACGTCGCGCTCGCCGAAGCCCGCGATCGCCTCGACGTCCCAGCCGGCGAACGCGCGCCGGTAGCCCTCGCGCTTGCGCAGGATCGTCGACCACGAGAGGCCCGCCTGCGCGCCCTCCAGGTTCAGCAACTCGAACAGCGTCTTCTCGTCGCGGACGGGGACGCCCCACTCCTCGTCGTGGTAGGCGACGTAGAGCGGGTCGTCGACGGGTACCCAACCGCAGCGGATCATCAGAGCGAGAAACGGTAGACACGGGCGTCGTGCGGGCCGAGCCAGTCGCGGAAACCGCCCGCAGCGGCGCTCACCGATCTGAACACCTGACGCCCGGCGCCGATCGGTGGCGGGGGCGGCTCCTGGACGTACTCGAACAGGACCTGCCCGCCCGCGAGCGGACGCCCGTTCAGCTTCTTCGGCAGGCCGGTGAAGCCGACCCGGCTCGTTCCACCGCCGCGCCGGACCGCGAGCACGTAGAGGAAGCGACCGTCCCGTCGGGTCAGCACCTCGACGTCCTTCGCGCTCGACTTGACCTGCGGCTTCGCGTCCGCTGCCACGAGCGCCGGTGCGACCGCCGTCGAGGAGAGCTCCTGCAGCAGGGGCCGCAGCACCTGCTGCCAGAAGGTCCAGTTCCAGCCGGCCTCGGCGTCTGCCGGGCGCGAGGCCTGCGTCAGGTGGCCGCCGAAGAACATCAGCCCGCGCGCGCCGCAGACGATCGCGTGGTAGCTCATGAAGCGCAGCTCGTGCAGGGTCGGAAAGCGCGGCACGACGTTCGGCCTCCGCGCCGAGGTCACAGTGCCGCTCCAGGCGATCTGCAGCGTCATCCAGACGGGCTTGCCTCCGGCGGCCCGCACCATCTTCCGCGTCACGTCGCCGACGACGCTGACGTCCTTGTTGCCGAGATCCGAGTGCTCGCCGGGCGGATAGGCGATCGGGAAGATGTCGGCGCCGGTGATGTCGAAGGCGGGGCGGTAGGGCGCCAGCTGCGCGACCGTGCTCCGTGGCGCCTGGATGATCACGAGCGGGTGCTGCGGGTCGAGCGCCTTCAAGCGCCGTGCCGCACGGACGAGACCGGCCGGCCGGAGCCAGTTCTCGCCCCGGAACGGGTTGCGCGGCTCGTCGACTCCCTTGTAGGCGCCGAGGCCCGGGTGATCCTTGAACGTCGCCGTCACCCGGTTGAGCATCTGCTCGCGCGTCGAGGCCTGCCCGCCCGCCGCCCGCGGCGGCAGATCGGGCAGGTCACCGAGGTAGAGCCAGCACTGCAGCCCGTTCGCGGCCGCCCTGCCGAGGACGGCGCGCTCGGTGGCGAGCTGTTCCTCGAGCCTGCCGGGGCCCCAATCGCCGCGCCCGGTGCGAATGAAGGAGGCGCCGCCGTCGGCGACCTCTTTCAGCCCTTCGACACCGTTCGGCGCCTTCCCACCGAGCGGCGGCGGGTTCGACAGCCCGAGCGGGAATGCCTTCGCTCCCGCCACTCGCAGCGCTCCCGTCGCTTTGTCGACCGTGACGCGGCTCACCGCGACAGCGTCGCAGATCGGCTAGGGCAGCAAGGGCAGCAAGTTGCCCGGGTCGATCGTGATCGGCGCGATCGGGAGGAGCGGCGGCGTCACCGTGACGGGCGGAAGCGCTTCGACCACGGTCTCGACGGCGGGCGGCGTCTCGACCGGCAGCGCCGGCACCGGAAGCGAGCCGAGAACTTCCGGCAGGGGCGGCACCGGGACGGGAAGCTCCGGGAGCACCTCGTCCACGGTCGCCTGCACGGTCGGCTGCGGCGCGGGGATCGGGACCGGGATGGGAACGACGGTGCGCGGGGCCGTCCCGGCGGGCGCGGGGGGCGGCGACGGGGAAGGATGCGATGGCGTCGGGCTCCCCGGCGCGCTCGTGGGCGGAAGCGCGGCAGGTGCGGGCGCTTCGGTCGCGGTCGGCGAGGCTGCAGCCGGAGCGACCGGCGCCCGGGGCGTGCTGGAACGGGGCGTGCTGGAACGGGGCGTGCCGGCCGGCGCCGGCGCGGCGTCGCCTGGCTGCTGGGGCACCGCGTCGGCTGGAGTCGGGGTCGGTGGGGCGGGCGCGTGCGCGGGCATGCGGGCGACCGCAGGCCTGGTGGCGCCGTCGCCACTCTCCGGGAGAGCAGAGGTGCCGGCCACGACGCCGGCGCCCGACGCTGCCACGACGGTGACGGCGGCCGCGACCTTCGCGACGGTCGCGGCGCCGGTGAACGCCGTCTTGATCGCGGTGACGAGCGAGCCCAGGTTCCCGAGCGAAGCGAGGCGGCGGCGGGTCGCGCTCGGCTGCTCCTGCATCACCGCGGCGAGCGTGCGCCGGCCACGGAAGATCAGCGTCTCGGCGTTGGCGAGGGTGACACCGAGCTCTGCCGCGACCTCCTCGTAGGAGAGCCCGCGCCAGTCGCGCAGCAGCACGGCCCGGCGCTGCTGCTCGGGCAGACGCGCGAGCGCATCTTCGATCCCGATCAGCTCGTCGCCGCGGCCCTGCCGCGCGGCGGTGCGCTCGAGATCGACGGGGTCGCAGACGAGCTCGAGCCGGCCCCGGCGTCCGGCCGACTCGCGCCGCGAGAGGCAGACGTTGCGCGCGATCCCGAGGAGCCAGGCGAGCTCGACGGACGGGACGACGCCGCGCCGAAGCCCGCGGACGGCGTGGAGGAATGTTGTCTGGACGGCATCCTCCGCATCCTCGCGGCGGCCGAGCTTCGAGAGGCAGTACGCGAACACGCGGCGCGAGTGCTCCTCGAACAGAGCACCGGCGATGTGCGCGTCGGCATGGAGGCCGAGCGGCTCGAGGCCGGCGGCGCGACCGACGGGGCTGACTGCTGCCAACTCGGCTCCTCGACTCCCTGGGCGTGAGGACGCTGCTAGGACGAAAGCATTCCCGCAGCGGGCCGTCGGCGCACTCCCCCGATCGAGGGATTCGTCCGCACGTTGCAAGTTTTGGGCCGCTCGCCGGACTTCATTGCAGCCGCAGTCGCAAAACGAAAGGTTTCCGCCGCCATGCCGATGATCGAGCTCCTGATCTGCG
Organism: Gaiellaceae bacterium; assembly: GCA_035556515.1. Lineage (GTDB taxonomy): Bacteria > Actinomycetota > Thermoleophilia > Gaiellales > Gaiellaceae > Gaiellasilicea. The sequence goes on along the minus strand of DATMEO010000048.1, from coordinate 14,383 downwards.
ACGACTCGGATGAATCCCGGGCCGCGTTGCGGACAATGCTCGCCGACCACGAGGAGATCGTGCTCGTCGGCGAGGCAGCCAACGGCGAGGAGGGCGTCGAGCGGGCGCTCGAGCTGAGGCCCGACGTCGTCCTGATGGATCTGCACATGCCGATCGTCGACGGCGTCGATGCGACGCGGCGGATAGCGAAGCTCCTGCCTTCGACACGCGTGGTTGCCTATTCCGGCGCCGACGATTCCGGGTCGGTCAGCGCGATGACGGAGGCAGGAGCCGCCGCGTACTGCGTCAAGGGCGCGCCGCTGTGGGAGCTCGAGCGCGCGATCGCTGGCCGCAGCGACCCGCTCGTCCGGCTGGCACACGGTCTCGCGAGGGCGGCCAACCGGTCCAGCATCGGCACGATCGTGGCCCGCGAGCTGCTCGAGCTGACCGGCGCCGGCGCTGCCGCGGCCTACCTCGCCTCGTCGGACGTGGCGCTCTCGCTCGCCGGCTCCGCGGGCGCAGCGCGGGCACGACGGCTCGTCGCCGCGCCCGGGCTGGCGCTGCGCGCGTACTCGACTCCTCGCTCGGTGCACGCGGACGGCGACGACCTGCGCGAGCTCGCCCAGCTCGGCTTGCACTGCTCGGACGCGCTCGCCGTTCCGCTCGTCTCCGACGGGATCGTGCTCGGCTCGCTGCTCGTGACGATGCCGCCCGACTCCGAGCTCGTGCCGGACGAGGAGTTCGTCTCCGACATCGCCGAGTTGGCCGCCTCGGCGTTCGCCTCCGAGCGGCGGCTCGCGCTGACGCACGCGGAGGCGCGACGCGACGCCCTGACCGGCCTGGCGAACCGCCGCGCCCTCGACGAGCGGCTTGAGGCGGCGCTCCGGGAAGCGGCTGCGGTCGAGCAGGAGCTGACGGTCGTGCTCTTCGACCTCGACGACTTCAAGCGCTTCAACGATTCCGGCGGCCATGCGGCCGGCGACGCCGTGCTCGCGCAGGTGGCCCGTGCTGCCACTCGCGTCCTCCGCGTCGGCGAAGAGCTCTTCCGCGTCGGCGGTGACGAGTTCGCCGTCGTCCTCGACGGCGACGCCCAGGCCGGCCGCCAGGTGGCCGACCGCATCCAGGGAACGCTCCAGGCGCAGACGCGCGGCGGCTCGCTGCCGACGATCTCCGCCGGCGTCGCGACGTACCCGTTCGACGCGAAGGGCGGAGCTGCGCTGCTGGCTGCCGCCGACGGTGCCCTCTACGCGTCCAAGCGGCGCGGCAAATCACGTGTTTCCAGCACCCGGCCTCGTGGCGGCACGAGTGCCGGCGAGCGGGGGCCGGCCGACGACTTCCCCCCGGCCGGCCTCCGCGGCCCCCGCATCCTCTTCGTCGACGACGACCCGAGTCTGCTGACCTTGCTGCGAACCACCTTCGAGCTGATCGACATCGAGATCGCAGAGGCCACCACCGCGGCGGACGCGCTCGCCGCGATCGCGGCCCGGCCGCCCGACGTCGTCGTGCTCGACATCGGCCTGCCCGACCTCGACGGGCTGACGCTGTGCCGGCGCTTGAAGGACGACCCAACCACCGGCTGGATCGGCGTCGTCCTGCTCACCGGAGCCGAGGACGCCGAAACGGCGGCGAGGCGGGCCGGCGCGGACGCGCTGTTGAGGAAGCCGTTCAGCCCCCTAGAGCTCCTCGCCGCGGTCGAGCGGCTTGCGGGCGGCCTTTCCGCTGGGCCGTTCGACGGCGGCAGGGGCATTCCGTCGGACGAGCAGGTGCTGCTCTACGCCGCCGACCTGCGGCGGCTGCTCGAGATCGAGCGTGGCCGGCAGGCGCTGCTCCAGCGCACCTATCGCCAGACGGTGACGGCGCTTGCCGGGGCGCTCGAGTCGAAGGACTTCGGCACCGCGACGCACTCCCAGCGCGTGCAGCGGTACGCCGTCGAGCTCGCGCAGACGATCGAGCCCAGCCTCCTGCTCGATCCGAGCGTCGAGTACGGCTTTCTCCTGCATGACGTCGGGAAGATCGGTATCCCCGACCGGATCCTGCAGAAGCCGGGCCCGCTGGACGACTCCGAGCTCCGCCTGATGCGCACGCACACGCTGCTCGGGGAGCAGCTGCTGCGCGACGTCGAGCTTCTGCACGGCGACGGGCTCAAGGTCGTCCGCGGCCATCACGAGCGCTGGGACGGTCTCGGCTACCCCGACGGGCTCGCCGGGAAGGAGATCCCGCTGGCTGCGCGAGTCTTCACCGTCGCAGACGTGCTCGATGCGATCACGAGCGACCGCCCCTACCGCGCCGCCCGGAGCTGGGACGACGCGGCCGCGGAGATTCTCGCCGGGCGGGGCCGGCAGTTCGACCCCGAGGTCGCGGACGCTTTCCGCGAGCGCGAGCCGGCTTTGCGAGGGATCCGGCGGGAACTGGCGGCGGCCTAGACCACCCTCCCCTTCTCGTCGGCGGTGTCCTCGGCCGCGTCGACGTCGGGATCGACCTCGTCGGCTTCACGGCGGTGCTCCTCGGCTTCCTGCTGCCGGGCGCGAGCCCGCTCGGCCTGCTCCTCGGCGGCGAGGCGCGCTTGCTCGGCCTCTCTCGCCTTCGTGTCGGCCAGGCCGCGGTGCTCACCGGCCTCGACGCGCTTCTCCTCGACTTGCTGTGCCTGTCGCTGGCGGGCGAGGTACGCGCCGACGGCGAGGACGACGATCACGGCAATCACGATCAGGACGATCACAGTGGTGCTCATGCGTGGCTCCCTTCGCTCGGGTTCTGGAAGGGACCTTCCGGGTCGCAGGAGGCCGCAAACTTGCCTTCCCCGCGCCGGGGGCGCATAGTCGTTGTCGTGTAAGTCCCTCGAGACGTGATCCCGCTCTCCGCCGCACCCGTGGCGGCTCTCTCACGTTCGAGGAGGACTCTTCGATGGTTGCTTCGACCTGGCACCACGGCGTCGTGGCCCGCTGGTGGGCCGAGTTCAACACGTCCGGCCCCGAGATCGACTACTTCCGGCGCTTCGCCGAGGCCGGCCCCGCGCTCGACCTCGCCTGCGGCACCGGGCGGCTCCTGCTGCCGTACCTCCGCGACGGCCTCGATGTTGACGGCAGCGATGTCTCGGCGGACATGCTCGCTTGCTGCCGCGAGGCGGCCGAGCGGGAGGGGCTGGCGCCGAACCTCTACGCACAGCCGAAGCACGAGCTCGACCTGCCCCGCCGCTACCGGACGGTCTTCATGTGCGGCGGCCTCGGCGTCGGCAGCACCCGCGCCGAGGACATGCAGGCGATGGAGCGCGTGTACGACCACCTCGAGCCCGGCGGCACGTTCGTGCTCGACAACGAGGTGCCCTACGCGGATGGTTGGGGCTGGCAGTACTGGCAGCCGGACGGCCGCGCGACGCTTCCGCTGCCGCGCCGAGAGCCCGGGAAGCGCCGCGTCGGTTCCGACGGGACCGAGTACGAGCTTCGCTCCCGCCTGCTCGACGTCGACCCGCTCGAGCAGCGCGTGATGATGGAGATGCAGGCGTTCATGTGGCGGGACGGCGAGCTCGTCGCCGAGGACGAGCACCTGCTGACGCTGACGCTCTACTTCAAGGACGAGATCGTGCTGATGCTCGAGCGCGCGGGTTTCGTCGATGTGACCGTGCGGGCGGCGCTGACGGACGCCGAGCCGATGGGCGCGGACGACTTCCTCGTCTACACGGCCTGCAAGCCGGCGGCGCTACCCTCCTCGGATGGCCGCGGATGAGGAGGACGGCGTCGTCGAGCGCCTGAAGGCCGTCGCAGACGTGCTCGAGGAGATCGTTGCCGACCGAAGCCTGCTCAGGGCGCTGCCGCTGGTGGAGCGCACGCGTCTCCTCGCGGCTGCAGGGGACGTGCACAACCCCGACGTCGTCCAGCGGCGGCGGTTCAACAAGGTCGTGCGGCGGGAGAAGAAGGCGGCCAGGCTCGGCCGCGATGAGAACGTCCTGGCGGAAACGGGCATCCGCGTCCGCCGGGCCAAGCCGGTGTTCACGACGCCGAATGTGTTCGTGCCGGGCGAGTTCGAGCAGATCGACGTCGACGAGGCGGAGTTCCGGGAGGTCGTCGAGCCGCAGCACTGCTACGTCTGCAAGGAGCGCTACCAGGACGTCCATCCCTTCTACGACCAGCTCTGCCCGTCGTGCGCCGCCTTCAACTTCCGCAAGCGCTCGGAGACGGCCGACCTGAGCGGCCGGGTGGCGCTGCTGACGGGCGGGCGCGTCAAGATCGGCTATCAGGCCGGAATCAAGCTCCTCCGTGCCGGAGCGCAGCTGATCGTGACGACACGCTTTCCGCGCGACGCGGCGGAGCGCTACGCGGCCGAGCCCGACTTCGAGGAGTGGGGTGAACGGCTCGAGGTGTTCGGGCTCGACCTCCGGCACACGCCGAGCGTCGAGGCCTTCTGCACGCACCTGAGCTCGACGCGCGAGCGGCTCGACTTCATCGTCAACAACGCCTGCCAGACCGTCCGGCGGCCGTCCGAGTTCTACCGGCACATGCTCGACGCGGAGACCGCGTCGGAGGAGTCGATGCCGGCGCACGTCCGCGGCCTGCTTGGTGCCTACGAAGGTCTCCGGCGGACGGAAATGCTGCCCGCGGCGCCGAATGGCAAGGCGCCGCAGCTCGTCGGCGTCACGCGCTCGGCCGAGCTCTCGCAGGTGCCGCTGCTGCCCGAGGATCTGGAGTCGCAGGGCGATCTCTTGCCGGAGGGGCGGCTCGACGCCGACCTGCAGCAGGTCGACCTGCGCGAGCGCAACTCGTGGCGGCTATTGCTCGCTGAGGTCTCGTCGGTCGAGTTGCTGGAGACGCAGCTCGTCAACGCGGTCGCGCCCTTCGTGCTCAACGCCCGCCTGAAGCCGCTGATGCTGCGGACGCCCGAGCGGGACAAGCACGTCGTCAACGTTTCGGCGGTCGAGGGGCAGTTCTACCGCCGCTTCAAGACGACGCGGCACCCGCACACGAACATGGCCAAGGCGGCGCTGAACATGATGACCCGGACGTCCGCAGCCGACTACCACGCGGACGGGATTCACATGAACAGCGTCGACACGGGCTGGGTCACCGACGAGGATCCCGTCCACGTCGCCGAGCAGAAGACGGCCGAGCACGGCTTCCGGCCGCCGCTCGACATCGTCGACGGCGCGGCGCGGATCGTCGACCCGATCATCGACGGCTTCAACACCGGTGCGCACGTGTGGGGCCAGTTCCTGAAGGACTACAAGCCGACCGACTGGTGAGCGCCGCCGGCCGCGACCCGGACCTGAACGTCGTCGGCGGCGAGCTCCTGCCCTGCTCGACGGCGCCGCTGACCGGCTTCTTCCGCGACGGCTGCTGCGCGACCGGTCCCGAGGATCTCGGCAGCCATACCGTCTGCGCGGTGGTGACAGAGGAGTTCCTCGTCTTCAGCCGCGCGGCCGGAAACGACCTCTCGACGCCGCGCCCGGAGTGGGGCTTCGAGGGGCTGCAGCCTGGCGACCGCTGGTGCGTCTGTGCGGCGCGCTGGCTCGAGGCGCACGAGGCGGGCGTCGCGCCGCCCGTCGTCCTGGGCGCCACGCACGCGCGTGCGCTCGAGGTCGTGCCGATCGAAGCGCTGACGGCGAAGGCCGCCGCGCCCGACACGATCGTCTAGCCGCAATCCTCGTCGGTCAGCGCTGTCGTAGGCCGCGGCACTCGGCGCGGGCGCGTGCGACAACGCGAGTAACCAGGGACTGTCCCGGACAACCGTTGTTGTCGCGACAACGTTCGTTGTCAGGGACAGTCCCTGACAAGCGCGGTTGTCGTCGCGCGCGAACGGCCCGTCGTTGCTACGGGCGGCTCGCGGCGAAGGAGGCGTAGGCGCGCTCGAGCACGTCGGCGAGGTCGTGCGCGCCGACCTGGATCCCGCTCGGGCCCAGCCGCTTCAACACCGCCGCCGTCGGGAGGGGGCGGGGCGGGCCGAGCGTCGGGAGCGCTCCCGCCTCCCAGATCTCATCGGCCGCGACGATCGGCTCGGGCTCGAGAGCCGGCGCTTCCGCTCGCTCGACCGCCGGTTCCGTGCAGCCGCGCCAGCGCAGCAGCAGCGCCGGCTCACGGTCGATCCGGTCCGCGATGACATAGGCGAGCGCGGCGACGTGCTCGCACGTCCCCGGCCGACCGCAGCTGCAGGTGCGGCGAAGCGCTCGCGTCGCGGGCACGAGCGGTTCCTCCCAGTCGACCGTCATCACGTGCTCCAGCTGGACGGACTGTGCGCGCCCCGCGACCGCCGCCTCGACCTGCGGGTTGCCGCGGGCCGAGCGGTAGGCGGCAGCCCAGATCCGCGGCGGTACCGGCTCGGCGGCGATCTCGACGGTTTGCTCGCCGCCCTCTTCCTCGACGCGCCCCGTGAGCAAGCCCTCCGTCACGGCCACCGTGTGCACCTTGCCGGCGCGCGCGAGCCCGCGCCCGCGCTCGGCGCTCGACGAGCTCTCGTCCACGACGGCCGCGGTCGCGAAGAGGCGCGCCCACGGCCCCTGGCCGATCCGCTCCCGCTCGGTGGAGACGACCAGCGGGCGGCCGTCGTCGAGGACGCTCACGCCGCCTCCTCTTCGACCGCGTCGACGGACAGCTCGACCGCAGCCCGGATCGTGCCGAGATCGAGGTCGCCGAGCCAGTCCTCCGAGCGGCCGGCGATCACCTTCTCCGCCAGCTCTCGCTTCGAGTCGAGCAGAAGGTCGATCCGCTCCTCGAGCGTGCCACTGCAGATCAGGCTGTGGACGTAGACGTGCTTGCGCTGGCCGAAGCGGTAGGCGCGGTCGGTGGCCTGCTGCTCGACGGCGGGGTTCCACCAGCGGTCGAAGTGGAAGACGTGGTTCGCCGCGGGCAGGTTCAGACCGCGCCCGCCCGCCCGGATCGAGATCACGAGCAAGGACGGGCCGTCCTCGCGGGCGAACGCGGTCAGCAGCTCGTCGCGCTGCCTGGCGTTGAGGCGGCCGTGGAAGAAGCCGACGCTCCGGCCCAGCCGCTCCTCGAGGTGCGGCACGAGCCGATCGAAGCCGGGGTACTGCGTGAAGACGAGCGACTTGTCGCCGGGCGGCACGTCGGCGAGCAGCCGCACGAGGCGCTCGAGCTTGCCTGAGCGGCCGTCGAGCGGCCGGCCGGTGGTGAGCAGCATCTCCGGGTGGTTGCAGACCTGCTTCAGCTGGCCGAGCATCGCGAGCACGGCGCCGCGGCGGCCGAAACGGTCCTCGTGCGCCTCCACCCTTGCCAGCCAGCGGTCGACGGTCGCCCGGTAGAGGCTCGCCTGCTCGACCGTCAGCCGGCAGTAGTCCTTCTCGATCGTGATCGGCGGCAGCTCGAGCTCGATCTCCGGCGAGTCCTTCGCCCGGCGGAGCACGAACGGATCCACGATCGAGCGCAGCCGCGCGAGCGCGCTCTCGTCGCCGAACTGCTCGATCGGCCTCGCGAAGGCGCGGTCGAATCCGTCGCGCGACCCGAGCAGGCCCGGGTTGATGATGTCCATGATCGCCCAGAGCTCGCCGAGCCGGTTCTCGATCGGCGTGCCGGTCATCGCCACCTTCCGGCGTGCCTGCAGCCGGCGGAGCGCCCGCGCGCGCTTCGTCGTCGGATTCTTCACGTCCTGCGCCTCGTCCAGGAGGAGCCGGTCCCAGGCGATCGCCGCGAGCGCGTCGGCGTCCCTGGTGGCGATGTCGTAGGAGGTGACGACGACGTCGTGGCCCTGCGCGGCGAGCGCGAGCTCGGGGGCGGCGAGGCGGCTGGGGCCGTGGTGGAGGTGCACGTGGAGAGAGGGCGCGAAACGGTGGATCTCGGCGCCCCACTGCTTGACGACGCTCATCGGGCAGACGACGAGCGTCGGCCCGAGCGCCTCGTCACCGGCCTCCTCCCGTTCCGAGGCGAGCATCGCGATCGCCTGGACGGTCTTGCCCAGGCCCATGTCGTCGGCGAGGATCGCCCCGACGCCGAGGTCGCCGAGCAGCCGCAGCCATCCGTGGCCTCGCTCCTGGAACGGGAAGAGCGGATGGGTCATCGCCGCCGGCGTCGGCAGCGAGCGGAAGCGGCGCTCGCCGGCGTGGAGGAGGGAGGAGAGCGACTCGTCGAGCGAGACCTCGCCGAGCTCGACCCCAGCCTCGTCGGTCTCCAGCCCGGAGACCGCGCGGACGAGGTCGACGATGCCGGCGCCGGCGCGACGACGGTCGAGAAAGCGCAGCGCCTTCTCGATGTCCGCGCGACGGACCGCGTGCCAGCGGTCGCCGATGCGGACGAACGGTTCCTTCGCAGCGGCGAGCTCGGCGAGCTCCTCGTCGGTCAGCACGGTGTCGCCGACGGCGAGTCTCCAGTCGAATCGCGCCAGCTCCGCCGGCGAGAGCAGGCCGCTCGAGCGCGAGCGTGGCGCGCTCGTCGCCGCCAGGTTGACCTTGACGCGGGCGGGCGAGCGCAGCCAGGACGCAGGCAGCAGGACGGGAACATCGAGCTCCTCGAGCCTCGGCATCGCCTCGCGGAGAAAGACCCGCACCTGCTCCTGCCCCAGCTCTGCCTCGGACGGCTCGGCCGCGTCGAACTCGATCCCGACCTCGGCCAGGAGCGGCTCGAGCTCGGTCAGATGTCGGGTCAGGTCGCGGCGCGGATCGCCCGCGCGCAGGAACGCGAAGACGTCGTCCTGCCGTTCCCAGAGGAGCGACGCGGGGAGACCCAGCGTGGGGTCGTCCTCGGCCTGCAGCCACAGCTCGAGCGCGAGGCTGTTGTCATCGCGCTCATCGAGATGAAGACCCAGCGTCCAGGTCGTGCGCGAACGATGGGCAAGCCCGGCGTCGACCCAATCGGAGAGTCTGCGCTCCAGTGCGGCCAGGCCGGAGTGGCGCGGCAGCGCCGAGTCGGACGCGGTCAGCCCCTCCAGTAGGTGGTCGATCGCGTTCGCCCGGCCGGCCTTCGACGGCGCGAGCCGCACGCGGTCTGCGCGAAGGCAGTCGCGGGCGATCTGGTCGACGAGCACCGGGTAGAGGTCGTCCACGGTCGCGTCGCGATCGCCGTCGAAGGCGCCGGCGCCGACCGGCGGGAGCGCGGCGGCGATCCCGGATAGCGCCGCCTGAACGCCCTCGTCGAGCGTGGCGCCCCAGAACGCGTGCCACCAGCCGTCGCCGTGATCGAGGAAGGGGTGGACGAGGCCCTCAGCGACGGAGCGCCGCGCCAGCTCCACGACCGCGAACACCGCCCGTGCGCTCGCCCCGAGCCCGAGCCCGACCGGAGGCGACGCCGCGAGCGAGACCAGCTGCGCCGGCTCGAGCCGGCGTGCCGAGATTCCCCGGCCGGCGAGGGGGAGGTCGGCGATCGCGGGGATACCCGCGCGGAGGTCGCCCGCGGAGAGCGTGCCGTCGGCGTCGCGGGCGAGCACGAGCGCCGTCGCATCGTCCTGCCAGACGACTTCGAGCGTCGGTGAGGCCGCGCGCGGGTCGAGCTCGGGTGCCGGCTGGGTCGACATCAACCTTTCAAGATAGGCGCAACTGCCGACGACCCGCATCCCCCGGGTGCGTACCGGCCCTTCTTCGTCAGCTCGAATCGAGCTTCAGCCGCAGCTCCGCCTCGCCGCCGTGGACCTCGCCGGTCGGCTCGAAGCCCGAGCGCTCGTAGAACGCCATCGCCGAATGGGGGCCGGGGACGACGCTCAGGGTCACGTCCTCGACGCCGTCGGCCCGTGCCTCGTCCAGCAGCAGCTCGAGCGCGCGGCGGCCGACGCCTTTCCCCTGGAAGCGCGCGTCGACCATGAAACGCCAGATATAGAAGACGCGCTCGTCGGGATCGCGCCAGACCATCGCGAAGCCGGCGGGCTCCTCACCGTGGTAGATCGCCCGGAACCAGGCTTTCGGCTCGAAGTGGGCTTCCGCGATCGAGACGCTGTTCGGCGCCACCAGCCCGTGCTGCTCGGGACCGACCTCGAGCGCGGTGATCAGCCGGACCGTCTCTTTCGTGATCTCGCGCAGGCTTGTCTCGGGCGCCATGCCAGGACTCTAAGGTTGGAAGTGATGCCGCTGCAGAACCGCGTCACGCCGCTCGGAGAGCTGATCGCGGATCCTGCGCGCGGCCTCGTCTACGGCAACCGCGGCTGCCTGCACGACGAGGCCGGCGACATCCGGCGCATGTTTGCGGTCAAGCGCTGGATCGCCTGCCGGCTCGAGTTCAAGGGGCGGCGCCGCACACGGCTGCTCCAGCCGGGCCGGTACACGGAGCTCTTCTTCCTCGACGAGGCGACCGCCTTCGCCGCCGGGCATCGACCCTGCGCGGAGTGCCGGCGCGAGGACTACGACCGCTTCGTTGCGCTCGTCGGCATGCGGGCCGACGCGATCGACGACCGCCTGCACGGAGAGCGGCTCGGCACCTCGCGGGAGCGCCGGCTGCAGCAGACGCGGTTGCGCGATCTGCCCGACGGGGCATTCGTGCTCGAAGGCGGCGAGCCCTGGCTCGTGCTCGGCGACGAGCTGCTGCGCTGGACGCCGTCCGGCTACGCGGAGCGCCGACCGCAACCGGGTGGAGACGTCGCACTGATCACGCCGCCGTCCCTGGTCGAGGTCCTGCGCTCCGGTTGGCAGGGAGTCGTGCCGCTCCTGCATCCCTCGGCGTGACGACTCCCTGGCTCGATCCGTCGGAGCTGCGGATCGGCCTGGGCTGCATGCGGCTCCCGGCCGAGTTGGCGCTGGAGACGGTCGCGGCTGCGACCGAGGCGGGCATCACCGTCTTCGACACCGCGCGCGCCTACGGGGACAACGAGCAGCTCGTCGCAGGTGCGCTGCGGAGCTGCGGCGCCGAAGGGAGCGCACGGATCGTGACGAAGGGAGGCATGAGCCGGGCCGGGGGCGCGTGGATCCCGGACGGCCGCGCGAAATCGATCCTCGCCGACTGCGAGGCGAGCCTCACCGCCCTCGACGGGCTGCCGATTGACGTCTACCTGATCCATGCACCGGATCCACGGACACCGTGGAAGACATCGGTGCGCTCGCTCGCCCGGCTCGCCGACGAAGGGCTCGTACGGCGGGTCGGCCTCGCGAACGTCAATCGCTGGCAGCTGGACGAGGCGCTCGAGCTCGCGCCCGTCGCCGCCATCCAGGTCGCGCTCAGCCCCTTCGACGACCGCGCACTCCGCGGCGGGATGGTCGAGCGCTGCGACGAGCTCGGAATCGCGCTGCTGGCGCATTCGCCGCTCGGCGGGCCGAAGCGCGCCGCACGTGTCGACGCGCAGGAGATGCTCGCGTGGCTGCTGGGACTCTCGCGCGTTGTCGTCCCAATCCCGGGGGCGCGACGTCCCGAGACCGCGCGGTCGGCGGCACAGGTCGCCGCGACGACTCCGGCTCCGGCCCCGCTCCGCCGGCGCCGCACCCGCACGCGGATGCGGGCGGACGCGGAGGTCGTGCTCGTGATGGGCATTCCGGGCGCCGGCAAGAGCCGCGTCGCCGCGGAGCTCGTCGCCCGCGGCTATCTCCGGCTCAACCGCGACGAGCGGGGTGGATCGCTGCGCGACCTCGCCGCGGCGCTCGACGAGGATCTGGCGTCAGGCGCACGCCGGGTCGTGCTCGACAACACGTATCTCACCCGCGCGGCCCGGAACGACGTGATCGAGGTCGCGGCTCGACACCGGACCCCGACCCGGTGCATCTGGCTCGACACGCCGCTCGCCCAGGCCCAGGTCAACCTCGTCCGGCGCCTGCTCGATCGCGTCGGCTCGCTTCCCACCCCGGAGGAGCTGCGAGAGCTCGCAAAGCGTGAGCAGGGCCTGCTGCTGCCGACCTCCCAGATGCGCGCGCTCCGCGAGCTCGAGCCACCGGCACCCGACGAAGGCTTCGCCGACATCGACCACGTGCCCTTCGTCCGTGACCGGTCGCCGGGGCGAGTAGGTGTCTTCGTCGCCGCCGCGGCGCTCGCGCAGCCCGGCTGGGAGGCCGCGATCGGGGCGGGCGACCGCGGCGCTCCGCACCTCGTCTACGACTGGAGCCCCGAAGGTGATTGGGGCGCCGTCGCGGCCGCGGCGGCCCGACTCTCGGCGGAGCTCTCCGCGTCGGTCGAGATCGCACTCTGCCCGCACCCGGCCGGCCCGCCGAGCTGCTGGTGCCGGCCACCGCTACCCGGGCTGCCGCTCGCGTTCGCGCGCGAACACGGCGTCGACCCGTCGCGTTCGGTCCTCGTCGGCTCCGGACCGGCCCAGCGGACGCTCGCGGCGGCGCTCGGTGCCCGCTACGTCCCGGTCACAGCGTGACGACGATCTTGCCCCGCGCGTGTCCTTCGCCCAGGTACCGGAACGCGTCTGCGGTGTCGGCCAGGTCGTAGCGCCTGTCGACGACCGGCTTGACCTTGCCGGTCTCGAGCAGCTCGCGCAGGATCTCCATGTCGGCCCGGTTCGTCTTCGCGATGAAGAAGACGGCTTTCTGGCTGCCGCGCAGCGACGCCAGCCGCAACCTGACGATGTGACCGAGCGGCCCGAGCACTCGGCGCTTCTGCGCTCCGACGATGACGACCCTCGCCTCCGGTGTCAGCACGCGCCTGAGCGCGGACCACTGTTTGCTTCCGGCGACGTCGAGCAGCAGGTCGTAGCGCCGGTCGCTCCGGGTGAAGTCCTCGCGCGTGTAGTCGATGACGTGATCGGCGCCGAGTGAGCGCACGAGCTCCACGTTCCTCGTGCTGCACACGGCCGTGACCTCGGCTCCGAGCGCCTTCGCGATCTGGACCGCGAACGTTCCCACCCCGCCCGAGGCTCCGTTGATCAGGACTCTCTGCCCGGCCTGGAGCTGCCCCTTGTCGCGGAGCCCTTGCAGGGCGGTGATCGCAGCCACCGGCACGGCCGCCGCCTCCTCGAAGCTGATGTTCGCCGGCTTCGGCACGACCGCGTCGCGCACGCTCACGTACTCGGCGAGGGCCCCGCTCTTGGCGCCGAAGACCTCGTCACCCGGTCGGACGTGCGTGATGTCCTTCCCGACCGCTTCGACCGTCCCGGCGAAGTCGATTCCCGTTCGGTCGTTCCTTGGCTTGAGGAAGCCCGTGGAGGGACGGACGATCAGGGGGCCGGCGACGCCGTACCAGTCCGCCGGGTTGACCGACGCCGCGCGCACGCGTACGAGGACGAGATCGTCGGCGGTCGCCGGCTTCTCGACCTCCTCGAGCTGGAGCACATCGGGCGAGCCGTACTTGCTGCACACGATCGCTTTCATCGAGCCGACCTCCGTCCATACGCTGTAAGGTTACGCTGTAAGCTAACATACGCCGTAAGCTTGTCAAGGTGCCGATGCCGAGACGAACCCCCCTGAACAGAGAGCGCGTGCTCCGTGCCGCGGTCACGCTCGCCGACGAGGCCGGCATCGAGGCGCTCAGCATGCGCAGGCTCGGGCAGGAGCTCGGTGTCGAGGCGATGTCGCTCTACAACCACGTCGCCAACAAGGGCGACCTGCTGAACGGGATCACCGACCTCGTCCTCGGCGAGATCGAGCTGCCCGCCGAAGGCGGATGGAAGGAGGACCTGCGCCGACACGCGATCTCGGCGCACGACGTCCTCATCGCCCATCCGTGGGCGTGCACGCTGGCGCTGTCGCCGGATCGGAGCTCGAGCGTCTCCGTGCAGCGCGCGGAATGGATGCTCCTGCAACTGCGCGAGGCCGGGTTCTCCCCGGAGGTGACGTATCACGGGTATCACGCCCTCGACAGCCACATCCTCGGCTTCACGCTCTGGCAGCTCGGCCACGGGATCGTCGACGAGGAGCACCTCAAGGAGCTCGCCGCGGAGTTCTTTCGCACCTTCCCTCCCGAGCAGTACCCCTACATGCACGAGCACGCCCAGCAGCACTTCGCGGGCTTCGGTCGCGGCGAGCCGGGCGCCTTCGAGCTCGTTCTCGACCTGATCCTCGACGGCCTCGAGCGGCAGCGCGACGCTGCCTGATCCAGTGCGCTCACGCGACCGTGAGGACGACGTTGCCGGTCTTCTCGAGCGTCTCGACGTACCGCGTCGCCTCGACGACCTCCTCCAGCGGGTAGCGCCGATCGATGACCGCCCGGTAGCGCCCTGCCTCGACCAGCTCCTTGAAGAAGAGGATGTCCTGCTTCGTGGTCCGCGACAGCGCGAACACCACCTTCGGGTCGCCGATGCGCGACGTCCACAGGGCGAGCAGGGGGTTCTGCCAGAGAAATCCGAGGTCGGTGGCGACGAAGAGCCCGCCCGGCTTCAGCGAGCCGCGGCAGCGCCGGAACGAGTGCATGCCGACCGCGTCGAGGATGACGTCGTAGCTCTCGCCGTTCCTCGTGAAGTCCTCCTGGAGATAGTCGACGACCTCGTCGGCGCCGAGCGATCCAACGAGCTCGACGTTCTTCGTGTTGCACACCGCGGTGACGTGGGCGCCGAGGTGCTTGGCCAGCTGGACCGCCGCGGTGCCGCAGGATCCTGACGCGCCGTAGACGACGATGCGCGT
>DATMEO010000047.1:0-12617 GCA_035556515.1 Gaiellaceae bacterium | reverse complement strand
AGTGCCGTGCGAGGAAGGGAATCTGGGCCTTCCAATGCCGCGAGTGGATGAGCGCCCACGTCGGCAGCAGCAGGATCGTCGGCTCGCCCGACCCGTAGACCTCGTAGAAGAGGCGCACGCCGTCGCGCTCGACATACCCGTCCTCGTCGGGGTAGCGAGCGCGCGACTGCTCGCGCGTTTCCGCGACGGCGATCACGGCAGCCGCTCCAGGAACTCGCGGAGGAGCAAGTTGACGGCCACGGGGTCGCGCGCGTGCGGTAAATGGCCCGACCCCTCGAGCACCACGAGCTCGCCGTCCGCCAGCTCCGCAAGCCGCGCACCCGATGCGCAGGGGCGGACCGCGTCGTCGCTGCCGTGGATCACGAGCACTGGGCAGCTGATTTGGGACAGGAGCGCGCGGACGTCGTCCTCGTTCTGCAGTCGCGGCGCGAGCTGGGTCGCGACCAGCGTCTCCGGGTCCGTCTCGAGGCCCCAGCCGACCGCGTCCTCGCGCTGCTTCGTGGAGTGCGGCTCCGTGAAGCACTGCGAGAAGAAGAACGCGAGGAAGTCCTCGTAGCTCTCGAGCCAGTAGTGGCGGTTCCACTTCCCCCATTCGACGTACTCGTCGCGCGGCTCCAGGAACTCCTCAGTCGCTCGGCTGCGCGACACCACCGGCGGCAGCGGCAGGGCCGGGGCGATGAACACCAGCTTCTCGACCCGCTCCCGGCGGGTCGCAGCCAGCAGCAACGACCGCTCGGCACCGCGTGAAAGCGACACCACGACGGCCCGCTCGGTGGCGGTCGCGTCCATCACTGCGAGCGCGTCGGCAGCAAACTCCTCCTCGCGGTAGGCGTCCGGCTCCGCCGGGCGGTCGGAGCGGCCGTTGCCACGGCCGTCGAACGTGACCACGCGGTAGGTCCGCGCCAGGTACGGGATCTGCCCCTTCCACTGCCGCGAGTGGATGATCGACCACGTCGGCAGCAGCAGGACGGTCCGCTCGCCTTCGCCGTAGACCTCGTAGAAGACGCGCACGCCGTCGCGCTCGACGTACCCCTCCTCGTCGGGATAGCAGGCCCGCGATTGCTCGCGCGTTCGAGCGGTCAGCTCGACAGCCATCCGTCGATCCACTCCAGGAGCTCGGCATGGCCGGTCTCGATTCCGCCGAGGCGCTCGACGATCATCCCGACGTTGAAGGTGATCACGAGCGAGACGAGCGCCTCGAGCGGCATCTCGACCCCGAGCTCGCGGTGCGGCTCGCGGAAGGCGTCGGTCAGCACGGCGCGCCACTCGGCGTTGACGCGCGCGAGCCGCTCGCACAGCCCCGCGTCGTTCCAGGCCATCGCCTGCAGCTCGAGCCAGATCTTCTCGTACGTGCGGTCTTCGGCGACGAGGTAGCGCATCGCCGTGCGCCACTTCTCCACAAAGGGCATGTCAGCCGCGTAGAGCTCCCGCTGCCGCTCGATCAACCTTTCCGTGAACCGCTCCAGCGCTCGCACGAGCAGGCTCTCGTTCGAGCCGAAGTAGTAGTGGACGAGGCCGTGGTTGACGCCCGCTTCCTCGGCGAGCCTCCGCGTCGTGATCGACGCGTAGCCGACGTCGACCAGCAGCCGCTCCGCGGCGTCGAGGAGTGCCTCCTCGGCGGCGGAGCGGGCGCTGGTCTTCGTCGCCGGCTCGCTCATGCGGCGTGCCCGGGTGCGGGCGTTCTGCGCGGTTTGTTAGTCATATGACTAAGCATTCGACCACACAGCGGCCACTCGGTCAAGCCAGTCCGACGAGGTGCGGAGGACTCCGGCGCCACGCGCCCTTGACGCCGGAATCCTGCTCTTGCCAGGCCCGAGCTCGCACAAGGGCATCTGCGCAGGCCGGTCGTACACCGAGCCGGGCGGCGGTCCGGCCGGTCCCTGCGGGCCGTCGACGCCGGCCGTGCCCCCCGCCGGAGCGACGAGCACGAGCGCGGCGAGCACCGTCTTGTGCCGAAGCGTCATCAGTCGCTCCTGTCAGTGCTCGCCCGGCTCCAGCCGGATGCTGGGGTCGAAGAGCATCATGTGCGCGCCGGCGGGACCGGTCGTCTTCTTCTTCCGGACGTTCTCGAAGCTGACCCACGAGCTGCCGTCGGACGTGAACGAGGTCAACTTCCCGGTCGACGAGTCGACGTCGAACCTCCACAGGCCGTACTCGTCGTTGCGGGCAGGACCGAAGCGCGTGTCGTCGTCCCAGGTCGTGAGCAGCGAGTTAGTCACGTACAGACGCGAGTTGTCGCGGGAGAGCCGCAGCATGTTCGGGTGCGGCAGCGACACCGTCGAGTTGAGCACCGGCTCGAACGGGTCGCTGATGTCGAACTGCTGCACCGTGTTCGCGAACCAGTTGGTCACGTACATGTAGCGGCCGTCGTAGGAGAGCAGTATGTCGGCCGGGATCAACAGGCCGTCGTCCGGCCCGAGCACCTGCTGGAAGTCGAAGACGCCATCGTGGTCGTCGTCGTCGGCCAGCCAGACTGCGCTCGTTCCGGGCGTGTTGATGAAGGCGCGGCGGACGCCGTCCGTGTTGTCGAAGCGAACCATGAGCGCACCGTTGTTCGTCCCGAGGTCGGCGGTCTGGATCACCTTCTCCTGCTCGACGTCCCAGATGGCGACCTCGTCACCGAGGCACGTCGGGTCGAT
This sequence comes from Gaiellaceae bacterium, assembly GCA_035556515.1. Lineage (GTDB taxonomy): Bacteria > Actinomycetota > Thermoleophilia > Gaiellales > Gaiellaceae > Gaiellasilicea. The sequence continues at coordinate 9,978 of DATMEO010000047.1, read as the reverse complement.
GCCGCCGCCGCAAAGTGCGGGCGGACCGAACGCGGTGCTGATGGCGCGGTCCGCGTCGGGCGGCATCGCGAAGTCGTACATGTACTTCGGCCCGAGATCGCCCGGGTCGCGCGTGGGGCCTGGGCCGAAGTAGCGCTTGAACTCGCCGGTCTTGTCGTCGAGCTCGACGACGCCGCCCGGGCGGGTCGTGTCGGTCGCGGACCCGATCATCGGGGCGAGCACCATCCCGTGCATCGCCATTACGCCGTGCGGCACGACATAGCCGCTGTCGGCGACGAGGTCCTCGTTGACCGCTCGCAGCTTCAACTTCTTCCCACCGCCCTTCACGTCGAAGACGTGAACGCGGTTCGAGAAGAGGCCTGGGACGATCAGGCGCCTCTGGTCGGTCGAGTAGCCGAAGTGATGGAGCTCGTCGCCGACTTTCGGCATGTCGACGCGATCGACGATCTTGCCGAAGTCGCCCTTGCGGGGGTCGGCGCCGATCACCGCGATGAAGTCGGGATCGGTCGCGCTCTGCGCGATCGTGGTGACGTACAGGTAGCGCTCCTGCGCGTTCTTGCGGCCGCCGTCGTGCCGGTGGGCGGCGAGCGCGGTCGTGCCGCCAGCTGCCGGCTGCGACTCCAGCGCGACCGCGACCGCGGCGGCGGTGGCGGTGGCGGCGAGGATCCCTAGTGCGAGTGCCAGGCGCTTCATTGCTTGACCTCCAGGACGATGTTGAACGGGGTCTCGGCGACGCGGCGGAAGCGGGTGAAGCCGGCGGCTTCGACCACTTCGCGGATCCGCGCCTCACCTGCCTGAGCGCCGAGTGCGAGCCCGACCTCCTGCGAGAGCGACGCGGGGGTGCAGAGCAGCGTCGAGAAGCCGTAGTACGCCCGGCCGACCGGGTTGAGGTTGTCCTCGACGCGGTCGCCTGCCGCCGGCTCGACGATCATCCAGGTGCCGTCCGTAGCGAGCAGGTCGCGGACCTTCCGGGCCGCGCCGACCGGGTCGCCCATGTCATGCAGGCAGTCGAACATCGTCACGAGGTCGTAGCCGTCGCCGGAGTGGCCGGCGGCGGGAGCGGTCTCGAAGCTGACGCGGTCGGCGACGCCGACCTCCTCGGCGCGGATCCGCGCGGTCTGGATCGAGCCCTCGTGGTAGTCGGAGCCGACGAACGTCGACTGCGGGAACGACTGCGCCATCAGGATCGTCGAGGCGCCGTGGCCGCAGCCGAGGTCCGCAACGAGCGCGCCGTGCTCGAGCTTCTCGACGACGCCGTCCAGAGCCGGCAGCCACGCGTCGACGAGGTTGGCGTTGTAGCCGGGCCGGAAGAACCGCTCGCAGCCCTCGTGGACGTCGTGCACGTGCTCGTGCCAGCCGAAGCCGTCGCCACTCCGGACGACCTCCGTGATCCGCGGTGAGTCCAGCACCGAGCCGAGCGCGATCTGGAAAAACCCGGGCAGGTACGCCGGGCTGTCGGCGTCGGTGAGCGCCACCGCCTGCTCGGGCGGGAGCGTGTAGCGGCCGGTTGCCGGGTCGTAGGCGACGTAGCCGCCCGCCGCCTGGGCGTTCAGCCATTCCTCGACGTAGCGCTCGGCGGTCCCGGTGCGTGCCGCGAGCTCGGCGGGCAAGAGCGGGCCTGCGTCCGCGAGCGCGCGGTAGAGACCGAGCTTGTCGCCCATCACGACCAGCGCCGCATTGAGCGTTGCGCCGACCTCGTCGACGGCCTTGAACACGAAATCCATCAGCTTCTTCTCGTCGAGGGCTGCGGGATCGACAACGGTAGCCATCATCGGCCTCCTGACTTAGTCGTTTGACTTGGTCATTTGACCAAATAACGGAAATGATGTCAAGGGGCACACCGTGTACGTTCCGCGCGATGGCATCGGAGCGCCCGCAGCTGGACAAGCCCGAGGGAGACATCCCTTTCGCGCTCGGGATCGAGGACCTCACCGTCGGCGACGGCGCCGAGGCCACCGCCGGCAAGAAGGTTTCCGTTCACTACGTCGGCGTCGCCTTCTCGACCGGCGAGGAGTTCGACGCCTCGTGGAACCGCGGCCGGCCGTTCGAGTTCAAGCTCGGCAAGGGCCAGGTGATTCCCGGCTGGGACGCGGGCGTGCAGGGGATGAAGGTCGGCGGCCGCCGCAAGCTGACGATCCCGTCCGCGATGGCCTACGGGGCACGCGGCGCCGGCGGCGTGATCGCGCCGCACGAGCCGCTCGTGTTCGTCGTCGACCTACTGTCGGTCGACTAGCTCGACAGCGGGCTTGCCGATGCCGTGTCGGCGTACGCGTCGAGGTTGCGGATGTCCGGCGCGTTTTTCAGCGCGGGGCTGAGCACCCCCCAGACGACGAGCGAGGCGCTGAAGAGGAGGAAGCAGGCGACGGTGACGCGGGGGGACGTCGAGCTGAGGAGGACGCCGGCGACGAGCGGGCCGAGCGGCGCGATCGCGAGGCCGATCTGGCCCACGACCGTCTCGACCCGGCCGAGCAGCCGGTCGGGGATGATTGCGATCCGATAGCTGTCCACGACCGAGTTCGTCACGGGCAGGGTGATCCCCTGGATCGTCATCGCCGCGAGCAGCACCCAGACGCTCGGGACGACCAGGTATGCCGCCGCGGCGAGCCCGCTCCAGAACTCGAGCAGCATGATCGTCCGCACCGGCAGCGCGCGCCGGAAGAGGGGCGAGGCGACCGCGCCCAGGAGGGTGCCCGCGCCGAAGACGGCCAGCACGAGCCCGACCTGGCCGGACGTGAGACCGTGCTGCTCGGCGACGACGATGAGGATGAGGATCATCCCGGGAATCGAGAAGTTGCCGATCCCGTAGAGGAAAGTCGACGTGCGCACGAACGGCTCTCGCCAGAGAAAGCGGAAGCCGTCCGCGATCTGCGTCCGGAGCGGCGTCGCGTCCCGCTCGCGCTCCTCCTGAAACGGCGTCCGCATCAGCACGAGCGAGAGGAGCGAGAACGCGTAGGAGATCGTGTCGGCGACGAACGGCACCGCCCGGCCGAGGCCGAAGAGCGCCCCTCCGAGCGGCGGCCCGATCAGCATCACCGCGGAGCCGCGCGCCTCCATCGTCGAGATCGCGGCGGGTAGCTGCGCGCGCGGGACGACGGCCTTCAGCGCGCCGGCCTCGGCGGCGCGGAAGACGACCGACCCGGTCCCCTGGACGAACGCCGCCACCGGGATCAGCCAGAACGGGAGCGCATCGGCCAGGATCGCCGCGGCGAGCGTCCCGAGCGCGAGCGCCCGCACCGCGTCCGCACCGAGCATCAGCTTCCGCCTGTCGTAGCGGTCGGCCGCGACGCCGGCGAGCAGGCTGAAGAGCAGGCTGGGCAGCAGGCGCGCGAACGAGACGAGCCCCGCCTTCGCCGGCGACCCGGTCATGGCGAGGACGAGCAGCGGGTAGGCGATGAACGAGATCTGGTTCCCCGCCGACGACAGCAGCCGCCCGGCCTCGAGCAGGACGAACTCCCGGTTGCGCCACAGCGGGACGGTCACGCGGCCGATCGTACGACGCGGCGACGAACGGCTTCGTGCTCGTGAAGCTGTTCGACCCGGCGCCTGGCGCCGCGCCGAACCACCCCTACGGCACTGCCGGGCTGGCCGGCTCGGTCGGCTCGGTCGGCTCGGCGAGGCTGACGGCCCGGTCGGCCGTGGCGCCCTCGTGCCGGCTCCGGAAGAGGAACGGCACCGCGAGCAGCTGGAAGAGCGCGCCGAACGCGAGCGAGGTTCCGTAGCTCGAGGCGTCGGCCGTCTTCCCGAGCACCGGCTGGATCACGACTCCGCCGCTCGAGCCCATCAGCGAGTCGAAGGAGAGCACCGTCGCCCGCTGCTGCGACGGGATCATGTCGTTCAGATACGCCTGCCGGATCGGCATGTTCGCCGCGAACACGAGCCCCCAGACGACCAGCAGCGCGAGCGCGACCCAGAAAGAGTCGACGATCGCGAGCAGGCCGAGGATGGCGGCGCTCATGACCGAGCCGAGGATCAGCGACGTCGTGCGCTTCTCGAACAGCGCGCGGATCTTCGGCGCCGCGTAGCCGCCGAGGATCTGCGAGCCGGCAACGATCGCCGCCGCGAGCCCGGCGACGGCGTACGCGTCGGGGTCGCCGTAGAGGTCGAGCAGGTAGGGCTGCAGCGCGTAGAAGGTGTAGATCCCGACCCCGGCCGTGAAGGGCGCCGCCAGCATCATCCAGCGCACCGGCGGGCTCTTCAGCCCGTACTCGAGCGAGGCGTCGAAGACGGACTTCGTCGCCCGCAGCGTGCTCGTCCTCGGAGCAGGCTCGAAGCCGAGGTCGTGCATCAGCCGCCAGGCGACCGCGAACATGACGAGCAGCACGCCCACCCGGAGCAGGAACGGCACGCCCAGCGAGGTCGCCTGCGCGATCACGCCGCCGGCGACCGAGCCGCCGAGCATCGCGACACCACCGATCATCTGGCCGCGCCCGAGCACCGACTCGAGGCCGCCGTCGTAGCGGGCGTGGTGGAGTGCGTCGACGAGCCACGCCTCGACCGCGCCGGAGAAGAAGGTGAAGCCGAGGCCGAGCAGCATCGAGACGACCGCCCACTGCCAGAAGGGCGCCTCGCCCACCCAGAGCAGGTAGTAGAGGAGCGTCGAGCCGGCGAGCGTGATCGTGCCGAGTAGATAAGAGGTGCGCCGGCCCCAGGTGTCGGCGACGATCCCGGTCGGGATCTCGAAGAACATCATCCCCGCGGTGAAGAAGGCGTTCGCCGCGAACGCCTCCAGGTTCGAGAGGCCCGCGTCGAGGAGGAAGAGGGTATTGATCCCCCAGATGAACGACGCGGCCAGCGTGTTGCCGAGCAGAAGCGTCAGATAGGTGCGCTGGATCCGGCGGGCGAGGTCGTTCATCGGAGTGTTGTAACGCCCGGGCGCACTAATTCCTGCCTGGGGTGCGAATGAGCCGAGTATCGACTGGGGAGGAGCGCACGGCCGCGAAGCGGCCCCGTCAGGGATCTTCGCGCGTTGAGCATCCGCTCCCGCGGATGTTCAACGCGCGCAGGCTAGGACAGTGCCGCCCGCTCTGCGTCCGTCAAGGGCCGCGCCGCTCCGCCCTTGCCGTCGATCACGACGACCACCAGCTCGAGCTCGGTGGCGACGCGGCCGTCCGGCGCGCTCAGCGTCACCTTCGCCGTCACGCTCGTCGTCCCCAGCTTGACGAGCTCAGCCGATCCGACGGCGACGCGGTCGGCGAGGCGAAGCTCGCCGCGGTAGTCGATCGTCGTCCGCCGCGCGACGTAATCCCAGACGGTGCCGGGCCGGCGGCCCAGCTTCACCTGGAACCATTCGTCGAGCACCTCCTCGGCGTAGGTGAGGTAGACGGCCTGGTTGACATGGCCGTAGGAGTCGAGGTCGCGCCAGCGGATCTCGATGCGCTTCTCGTGGGGCACGCGGGCTCCTCCGCCGAAGAATTATGAGTTTGAACGAATAGAAACGAGCGATTCGGGTAGCGCAGCCTCGTCCCCTACGGCTATCGCTCGAACAAGGAGTCTGCACATGCAGCGTCTCATCGTCGTCCTGAGCTTGCTCGTCCTCGCGCTGGTACCGGCGGCCACCGCCGGCAGCGCCGGTCAGCTCGGGACAATCGTGGTGCTGAAGGACGGCACCAATCCCGCCGCAGTCGCGGCCGACCACGCGGCGCGGTACGGGCTCGACGTCGGCTTCGTCTACCGGCATGCCCTGAAGGGCTACTCGGCCATCGTCCCGGCTGGTTCGCTCGGCGCTCTCCGCGCCGACGCGCGCGTCGCCTTCGTCGAGGCCGACTCGACCGTCTACGCGACCACGACCCAGACCGGCGCCACCTGGGGGCTCGACCGCACCGACCAGCGTGCGCTCCCGCTCGACGGCTCCTACACCTACACCGCGACCGGAGCCGGCGTCACCGCGTACGTGATCGACACCGGCATCCGCAAGACGCACACGGAGTTCGGCGGCCGCGCCGTCCACGGCGCCGACACGACGACGCCGATCGGCGTCACCTCTGACGACTGCCACGGCCACGGCACCCATGTCGCCGGCACGATCGGCGGCTCGACCTACGGCATCGCGAAGAGCGTCCGCCTCGTTGCCGTGCGCGTGCTCACGTGCGCCGGCACCGGCCTCAACTCCGGCGTCATCGCCGGCGTCGACTGGGTCACCGGCAACCACGCCGCCGGCGCGCCCGCAGTCGCGAACATGAGCCTCGGTGGCGGCAAATCAGCTGCGCTCGAGCAGGCGGTGTCGAACTCGATCGCCGACGGAGTCACCTACGCCGTCGCGGCCGGCAACGAGACCGAGGACGCCTGCACCGGCTCGCCCTCCGGCCTCGGCGCGGCGATCACGGTCGGATCGACCACAAACACCGACGCACGCTCGAGCTTCAGCGACTTCGGTCCGTGCGTCGACTTCTTCGCGCCGGGCTCGAACATCACGTCGGCCTCGTTCCTGACCGACACGGGGACGGCGACGATGAGTGGCACCTCGATGGCGGCGCCGCACGTGGCCGGCGCGGCCGCTCTGTATCTGCAGGGCTCGCCGGGCTCGACCCCGCAGCAGGTCCGCGACGGGCTCTTCAGCCTGACGACGAAGAACATCGTCACGGACGCCCGCAGCGCGAACGCACACCTGCTCTTCTCGAACATGTAAGTCCGTTTCTGTGGCGGGGCAGGCGTCCGCGTCCGCCCCGCCACAGTACGATCGTTCCCCAGCGGGGCGTGGCGCAGCCTGGTAGCGCGCTCGCTTTGGGAGCGAGAAGTCGCCGGTTCGAATCCGGCCGCCCCGACCTATTGGCGCAGGAACGGCATCCGCGGGAGCGGATGCCGTTCGCGCAAAGACCCCTGAAGGGGGCCTGCTTCGCAGGCCCCAACATCCTCGTGTCGAAGGACGGCTCTTCAGCTGTCGTTGCGGCGGTCGGTGCCCGAGCGGCGCTCGGAGCCGTCGCGGCGCTCGTCGGACGCCGCCCGCGGCTCGCCGAGGCGTGAGCGGCGGTCGTCGCCGGTTCGCCGGTCGTCGGCGGCGCGGCGATCAGGGTCCGGGCTCGACCCCGGCTCTGAGCCGGTGCGGAAGATCGAGCCGAGCCACCTGCGGAGCGCGTTCATGCCCGTGACGTTCGTTCTCAGGCCGCCGCGTCCTGCTCGGCGAAGAAGCGCGCGAAGAAGAAGGCGAAGACCGCGAAGAAGACAACCGCCTCCGCCGCGGCCATCGAGACGCCCGCAATCTGCTGGTCGAGGATCGGGGACAGTCCCCACAACCTGGGTGCGTCGGCGTAGAAGTCGTAGATCGGGTCGGGCACGAGCGCCATCATCAGCCCGATCGGGCTCGCGAGCAGGAACGCGCCGAAGACGTAGGCGGCCTTGGCGCCGGACGTCAGCCCGCCGTGGACGACCGGCCACCAGAGGGCGAGGCCGGTGAGGAAGTAGAGGGCATGCTCGAGGTGGAGGAGGGAGTGGGGGTGACGGAGCGCCCCGTCGTAGATCCAGGGCAGGTGCCAGATGCCGTAGTTGACGGCCCAGAGCACGAGCGCAGGCAACGGCGGCACTCGCGGGGCGCGCGCGGCGAGCGCGGGCGGGATCGCGAGCACGACCAGCAGCGGCGCCCACTCTGCGAGGACGACGTTCTGGATCAGGTGCACGGAGAGGAGGAAGTTGAGCGAGATCGTCTCGATCGGCGTGATCGTCACCGCCAGCAGCAGCGCCATCGCCGCAAGCCAGCAGCCGATCCGCCAGCCGGGCGCAGGCACGCGCCGCAGCGCCCAGAAGTAGGCCACCGTCATGGCCGCGACGAGGAGCAGCGCCTCGGGATTCCACGACCACGCGTAGGGATCCACGCGGCTACGCTACGTGACCGCCCGCGGGTGTAGCTCAATGGTAGAGCCCTAGCCTTCCAAGCTAGTTATGAGGGTTCGATTCCCTCCACCCGCTCCTCCGGATGCACGCATCGATGACAACGACGAAGGGGTCGGCCGAGGACATGGTCGTGGTCGCCACGATGGCCGGCGAGACGATGGTCGAGTGGCTCCGCGACATCGAAGGGTTCGAGGGATTGCTCATGCTCAGCAACGACGAGACGGGCACGACGCACGTGATCTCGTTCTGGGAGAGCAGCGAGGTCGCCGAGCGGAGCCGGGTCGCGCGGCTGCAACTGCGCGACCGGATCACGTCCACGGTCAATGTCGAGGTTCAGGAGACGGAGGCGTACGAGGTCGCGTTCGCCGACCTGCGCTCGTTCCAGGACCACGCTCGACCGGGCTGAGATGCGCCGCGGGATCATCCTCGGTGTCGCAGCGCTGGCGCTCGCGCCCGCCGCCGGTGCGACGCCGGGGTTCCGCTACGGCGTCGCAGCCGGCGAGATGACGTCGACGAGCGCCCTGCTCTGGACGCGCTCGAACGAGCTCGGGTCGGTCCGCCTCCACGTCTGGCCTGCACCGCGCAAGGGGATGCCGCCCGTCCAGATCACGTTGAAGCCCTCCAACGGCCATGACCGCGTCATCCAGCGGCGCGTCCACGGCCTGAAGCCGGGGACGCGCTACACCTATCTCTTCTCGACGCCGTTCCGGAAGACCGAGATCGCGACCGGCGGCACCTTCTGGACCGCGCCGGCGGCCCGTACCGGCACGACCGTCCGCTTCGCGATCAGCGGCGACGCGGACGGAGCGCGCGATCCGAGAACGGGCAAGCCCGCCTACAACCTCTTCCAGGTCTACGGCCGGATGGCCGCGGAGCGGAACCACTTCAACATCAACCTCGGCGACACGATCTACTCCGACAGCGAGGTCGGCGGCGTCCCGCCCGCGCTCACGATTCCGGCCAAGTGGGCGAAGTACAAGCAGAACCTCGGCTTCGCGCACCTGCGCAACCTCCGCCGCGGCACCGGCCTCTACAGCCACTGGGACGACCACGAGTTCATCAACGACTTCTCGCTGGCGGAGCACCGCAAGCCGATCTACCGCGCCGGCGCGATCGCGTTCATGGACTACGCGCCGGTCTCCTACTCGGCCAGGAACGGGCTCTACCGGAGCTTCCGCTGGGGCAAGCACCTCGAGCTCTTCTTCCTCGACGAGCGCTCATTTCGCTCCGCCAAGGTGCGTGCGATCTGCAACAGCGACCTCGCTCCGACGGCGCCGCAGCCGGTGCGCGACGCGTTCGCGGCGCTCGTTCCCTCGCTGGCGACACCGGTGCCGCAGGCGTGTCTGGACGCGCTGGCGGATCCCTCGCGGACGATGCTCGGCGCGCGCCAGTACGCCGCGTTCACGAAGGCGATCAAAGCGTCGACCGCGACCTGGAAGGTGATCGTCAACGAGGTGCCGATCCAGCAGTTCTTCGCGCTCCCTTACGACCGCTGGGAGGGGTACCCGGCCGAGCGTGAGAAGCTGCTCCGCTTCTTGCAGGCGAACGTCAAGAACGTGCTCTTCCTCGCCACCGACACGCACGCGAACTTCGTCAACGAGGTGCGCCTGAGCACGTTCGGCGCCGGCGGCCCGGTCGGGACGGGCATCTGGGAGGTGGTCACGGGCCCGGTGGCGACGAACACGCAGAACAAGGAGGTCGACGAGACGCTCGGCCGCACCGGGATGGGCTCTGCGATCACCGCCCTGTTCTACAAGCCGGCCCCGCCCCGAGGCGTCGGCATGGCCTGCGCGAGCGCGGACGTCTACAGCTACGCCGCAGTGAAGGTCACCGGAACCGCGATCACTGTGACGCCGAAGGACGCATCGGGCGCGATCGTGCGGGAGGAAACCGGCGGGGCCTGCGGCCCGTTCGTCTTCAAGACTCGCTGACCGCCGTCCGCGGCGCTCCGTAGGCTCCGCGGGATGGAGGAGCGTCTCGTCCGCTTCCGCCCGCGCGCGATCCTGGTCGTGCTCGGGATCATCCTCGCGGGCGTCGTGATGATCGAGATCGTCCAGGCCGCGCAGGGAATCCTGATCTGGATCTTCGTCGCGATCTTCCTCGCCCTCGCGCTCAACCCGGCGGTCGAGGGGCTGCAGCGGCGCGGCGTCGAGC
>DATMEO010000046.1:0-11589 GCA_035556515.1 Gaiellaceae bacterium | reverse complement strand
CAACGGGCCGACGCGCACGCGGACCCGGTTGCCGAGCACGACCACCGAGCGGACGGCGCCGCGCAGGTGATTCACCGCCGAGTCGGCCGGCTGGCTCCGCGCCAGCGCAATCTCCCACGGATAGACGGCGAGGCCGACGCGACCCTCTCCCCCGTCGGCCGAGTACATCGAGCCACCCGTGTCGAGCACGACCTCGGTCAAGCCGTCGGCGCCGGGCCGTGCCGTTCCGTGCAGGAGGTTCGCGCCCGTGAAGCTGGCGACGAACGCGTCCGTAGGGGCGGCGAGCAGCTCCGCAGCATGGCCGAGCTGGAGGATCCGGCCCTCGACGATCACGCCGACGCGGTCGGCCAACGCCGCCGCGTCCTCGAAGTCATGGGTGACGAGCAGCGTCGGCAGCCGCAGCTCGGCCAGCAGCTCGGCCAGCTCACCGCGAACGATGTTACGGGTGTGAGCGTCGAGCGCGGAGAGCGGCTCGTCGAGTAGGAGCACGGCCGGATCGCGGGCAAGCGCTCGGGCCAACGCCACGCGCTGCCGCTCACCGCCGGAGAGATCGGTCGGGCGCGCGTCCGCGAGGTGGGAGATCCGGAAGCGCTCGAGCAGCTCGTCCACGCGCTCCCGCCCGCCGAATGCCACGTTGCGGCGCACGTCGAGGTGCGGAAAGAGCGCGTACTCCTGGAAGACGAGCCCGACGGAGCGGCGCTCGGGCGCCAGGTCGATCCCCGCTTCGGTGTCGAGCCAGGGCCGCGCCCCGAGCGCGATCCTTCCCTGCTCCGGCCGCAGCAGGCCCGCGATCGCGCGCAGCACGCTCGACTTCCCGGCTCCGGACGGCCCCACGAGCGCGAGCGTCTCGCGCCCGAGCGTCGCCGCTACCGAGAGCCGAAAGGAGCGAAGAGGGTGGTCGAGGGTGAGCTCGAGCGTGTCCATGTGGGCACGAGCTTGACGGCGAGGAGGAGGAAGGCGCTGATGACGACGAGCTCGGCGCCGATCGCGAGCGCGACGTCGAAGTCGACGTCGAACTGCTCATAGACCGCCAGCGAGAGCGTCTGCGTGACGCCCTGGAGCGAGCCGGCGAACATGATCGTGGCGCCGAACTCGCCGATCCCGCGGGCGAAGCAGAGCGCCCAGCCGGCGCCGAGCCCGCCCGATGCGAGCGGGATCGCGACGCGGAAGAAGGTGCGCGCGGGGCCGGCGCCGAGCGTGCGTGCGGCGCCGGTGAGCGCGGGGTCGATGGATTCGAAGGCCGAGATCGCGGCGCGGAGGTAGAAGGGGCTGGCGACGAACATGACCGCGAAGACGACCGCCAGCTGGGTGAAGGGGATCGAGAGCCCAAGCACGTCGAGCGTCCCGCCGAGCAGGCCGAAGCGGCCGAACGCCGCGAGCAGGCCGATCCCGGCCACCGCCGGCGGCAGCACGAGCGGGAGCTCGACCGCGGTGACCAGCAGCGGCTTGGTGCGGAACGAGCGCGTTGCGATCAGGTACGCCGCCGGCGTCCCGATCAGGAGGATCACCGCATTCGCGATCAGAGTCGTCTTCAGCGTCACCACGAGCGCGTCGACCGCGGCAGGGTCGTTCATCCCGTCCAGCAGCCGCCCCGGCGGGATGTCGACGAAGATGGCCACGATCGGCAGGATCAGGAAGGAGAGCGTGAGCGCCGTCGCGAGCGCGAGCGCGACCCCGAAAGGGTTTCTCACGGCAGCCCGAAGCCCGCCTTGCGGAGCTCGCGCCTGCCGTCAGTGCTGAGCAGGTCGGCGACGAGCTCGAGCGCGGCTTCCCGGTTCTTCGACCCCTTCACGACCGCGACCTCGTAGCGAACGGTCGGCTGCGAGCGCTTCGGCAGCGGGATTGCGAGCAGGCGCGACGAGGCAGTGCGTACGTCGGTCGCGTAGACGAAGCCCACGTCCGCCTCACCGAGCGCGAGCTTGCCGACGATCCCCTTCACGTCCGGCTCCTGGCTGACAGCCTTGCGCAGCACCCGCAGGAGCGCGAGCCGCTTCAGCACTTCGCGGGTGTAGAGGCCGATCGGAACCTTCTGGCCCGCCACGACGAGCTTCAGCTTCGGGCGTTTGGCCAGGTCGAAGACCGAGCGGATCTTCGCCGGATTCGAGCGCGGGACGGCGAGCACGAGCGAGTTCGTGGCGAACGTCCGCGGCTTCTCGACCAGGCCGTCTCGGAAGAGCCCCTGCGTGTAGACGGGGCTTGCCGAGGCGAATGCGTCGGCAGGCGCGCCGCGTGAGATCTGGAGCGCGAGCTGGTTCGAGCCGGCGAACTGGAAGCGTGACGAAGGCGAGACCTTGGCCAGGACGTCGGTGAGCGAGGCCGCCGCGTAGACCGTCGCCGGCCCTTCGGAGCGAGCCGAGGTGAAGCCGGCGACGAGCGCGATTACGACAGCGAGTGCTGCGCCGAAGACGAGCCCGCGGCTCAACGCTCCACCATCACCGAGGTCGACTTGACGACGCCGGCGGCACTCATTCCGGCCTTCAGCCCGAGCTCGTCCACCGATTCGCGCGTCACGATCGCGACGACGCGCGACGGCTCGGTGATGTCAATCTCGATCCTCGCCAGCAGGCCGTCCACCTCGACCGAGCGGACGATGCCGCGGAAGCGGTTGCGTGCCGAGAGCGTCTCGTCGCCGTGCGGTCCGCGCAGGCGCTCGACCTCTTCAGCGGCGACGACACGCCGGTTCGCGCTGTCACGCTCGACCCTGATCTTGCCGTCGCGGTCCCAGCGTCGAAGCGTGTCGACGCTGATCCCGAGCGCGCGGGCCGCTTCTGCGGCCGAGTAGTTCTGCTTAGGCATTGCCTATGCAAAGATAGCCAAGCCGCATACAGGCCGTCAACGCCAAGTTCCGTCCAGAATGGCCAGCGTCTGCGCAGGACCTGTCCGGGGACTGTCCCCGGACAGGTCCGGAACGGCGACGTCTGTCGGGTGGATCCTCAGGCGTAACTTCGGTCGCTGGGCGAGCGTTCGGGAATCCCTGAGTCGACGCGCGGCGCTCCACAAGGCTGGGTTGAGCGAGTGAGGCTCGCGTAGCCCAGCGTTCGGGAACGTCTCTACCTAGAGCGGGATGTTCCCGTGTTTCCTTTTCGGCCGCGGCTCGCGCTTCGTCTTCGAGACCTCGAGCGCCGAGATCAGGATCGGGCGGGTCAGCCTCGGCTCGATCACCTCGTCCACGTAGCCGCGCTCGGCGGCGTGGTAGGGGTTCGCGAAGCGCTCCTTGTAGTCGGCGATCAGCTCTGCCCGGCGCGCCTCGGGGTCGGCCGCTTCCTCGAGCTCCTTGCGGAAGACGATGTTGACCGCTCCTTCGGGCCCCATGACGGCGACCTCCGCGGTCGGCCAGGCGACGTTGAAGTCGGCACGAATATGCTTCGAGCTCATGACGTCGTAGGCGCCGCCGTACGCCTTGCGCGTGATCACGGTCAGCTTCGGCACGGTCGCCTCGGCGAAGGCGTAGAGCAGCTTCGCGCCGTGACGGATGATCCCGCCCCACTCCTGCTCGGTCCCGGGCAGGAAGCCGGGGACGTCGACGAAGGTGACGAGCGGGACGTTGAAGGCGTCGCAGGTGCGGACGAAGCGCGCCGCCTTCACGGAGGCGTCGATGTCGAGCACGCCCGCGAGGGCGGCGGGCTGGTTGCCGACGACGCCGACGGGATGGCCGCCGAGCCGCGCGAAGCCGCAGACGATGTTGGCGGCGAAGCGCGGCTGCACCTCCATGAACTCGCCGTCGTCGACGACCTTCGCGATCACCTGCTTCATGTCGTACGGCTTCGTCGCCTCGTCGGGGATGAACGTGTCCAGCTCGGGCGCCTCCCGGTCGACCGGATCGGTCGGCGGCGTGTGGGCCGGCCGCTCGAGGTTGTTCTGGGGCAGGAACGAGAGCAGGTAGCGCGCGTCCTCGAGCACCGCCTCCTCGTCCGCCGCGGTGAAGTGCGCGACGCCCGACTTGGCCGCGTGCGTCTCGGCGCCACCAAGCTCCTCGAACGAGACCTCCTCCCCCGTGACCGTCTTCACGACGTCGGGGCCGGTGATGAACATGTACGAGCTCGCCTCCGCCATCAGCACGAAGTCCGTGATCGCGGGCGAGTAGACGGCGCCGCCGGCGGTCGGGCCGAGCACGAGTGAGAGCTGCGGAATCACGCCCGAGGCCTGAACGTTGCGCCAGAAGATCTCCGCGTAGCCGGCGAGCGAGACGACTCCCTCCTGGATCCGCGCCCCGCCCGAGTCGTTGATCCCGATCACCGGACACCCGTACTTCAGGGCCATGTCCATCACCTTGCAGATCTTCTCGGCGAAGACCTCGGAGAGGGAGCCGCCGAAGACGGTGAAGTCCTGCGAGAAGACGAAGACCTTGCGGCCGAAGATCTCGCCATAGCCGGTGACGACGGCGTCGCCGTAGGGCCGGTTCGCCATCGAGTCGAAGTCGGGGTTGCGGTGGCGGACGTAGCGGTCGAGCTCGACGAACGAGCCGGGGTCGAGCAGCTTCTCGACCCGCTCGCGGGCGAGCAGCTTGCCCCGCTCCCGCTGCCGTGCGACCGCCTTCTCGTTGCCGGCATGCGCCGCCTTGTCGGAGAGCTCCTGCAGCCAGGCGAGCTTGGCTGCGGTCGTGTCGTGCGTCTCGGCCATCGCGGGAGCCTAACGCGCTCCGGACTTTGTGTTCCTGTCACACAAGCCTCGCACGGCGCGGAACCGTGCGGGCTGGCGGCGTTTGTGTGACTGGAACACAAGCTCACGTCGGCGGCGCGGTAGATTCGCGGCATGGAGCCTCCGCTCGACCGCTCGACTACCTGGCCCTACGTCGACGGCGAAGCGGGGCCGTTCCACTACGCGCGGAACGCACATCCGGTCGGGGTCGAGGTGGAGCGGCAGCTGGGCGAGCTCGAAGGCGGCCAGGCGCTCCTGTTCCCGTCTGGGATGGGCGCGACGACGGCGCTCGTCCTCGCCCTACTCGAGCCCGGCCGGACGGTCGCGCTCGCGCAGGACGCCTACTACGGGACGGGCGTCCTGCTGACCGAGCTCGAGCGCTGGGGGCTCCGCCATGTCCTCTTCGACCAGACCGGGCCGCCTCCGCCGGGCGCCGACCTCGTCTGGATCGAGGCCCCGTCGAACCCACTCCTGACGATGCCGGACTTCGCGGCTGCCGCCTCACACCCCGGCCTGGTCGTCTGCGACGCAACCGCGGCGACGCCCGTGCACCTGCGCCCGCTCGAGCGGGGCTGCGACCTCGTCCTCCACTCAGCGACGAAGTACCTCGGCGGCCACCACGACGTGCTGCTCGGCGCGATCGTGGCCAGGAGCGCCGAGCATGCCGCGCGGCTGCTCGAGTTCCGGACCCGCTCCGGCATCGTCGCCGCCCCCGATCCCGCCTGGCTGTTGCTGCGCGGCCTCCAGACGCTCGAGGTGCGCGTCCGGCAGCAGAGCTCTACCGCGGCCGAGCTCGTCGGCCGCCTCGAGCACCATCCGGCGACGGAGAACGTGCGCTATCCCGGCTTCGGCGCGCTCCTCTCCTTCGACGTCGCCGACGGCGCAGCCGCGAAGCGCGTCGAGACGGCGACACGGGTGATCGTCAACGCCACCAGCCTCGGGGGCGTCACCTCGACGATGGAGTCGCGCCACCGCTGGGAGGGCGCGCGCGTGCCCGAGGGCCTGCTGCGGCTGTCGGTCGGGCTGGAGCCCGTCGACGCGCTCTGGGCAGACCTCGAACAAGCGCTCGCACAGGGGTAGCAAATCGGCGTTTCCTGCCGAAAGGTCGTTCAACATCGCCCGCGAATGGGCATAGACGCGTCCAGGAGCTAGAGGAGCTCCCGAGTCACAACCCCCGCTGCTCGACAAAGGAGTCACCCGTGCCCCCAGTGCCGACCCGCGGTGCTCGCGCGAAGCCGACCCGCAAGACCACTGCCCGCTCCGGTTCCGAGAACGGCGCCGACGGGCTGAACCAGACCCAGCTCGGCCGGCTCGTCACCGCGCTCGAGGCTGCCCGTGACGGCGACTTCTCGGTACGCCTGCGAGCCGATGGTCCGCTGGCGGACGTGGCGGCGGCGTTCAACACGCTCGTCGAGCGGAACCAGCAGGTGACCCGCGAGCTGGTGCGGGTGAGCAAGGTCGTGGGTCGCGAGGGCCGGATCACCGAGCGGGCGGGCGTCGCGGGGGCGCCGGGCTCGTGGGCGGACAAGGTCGGCGCTGTCAACGAGCTGATCGACAACCTGGCGCGGCCGACGATCGAGGTCGCGCGCGTGATCGACGCGGTCGCCGACGGCGACCTGAGGCAGCGGATCCAGCTCGAGATCGACGGCCAGCCGGTACGCGGCGAGTTCCGCCGGATCGGCACGACCGTGAACGCGATGGTCGATCAGCTCTCGAGCTTCGCCGCCGAGGTCACGCGCGTCGCGCGCGAGGTCGGCACCGAGGGCAAGCTCGGCGGCCAGGCCCGCGTCAAGGGCGTCTCCGGCACTTGGAAGGACCTGACCGACTCGGTCAACCAGATGGCCTCCAACTTGACGGGGCAGGTGCGGAACATCGCCGACGTGACGACGGCGGTCGCGAACGGCGACCTGTCCAAGAAGGTGACAGTGGATGTCAAGGGGGAAGTGCTCGAGCTCAAGAACACCGTCAACACGATGGTCGACCAGCTCTCGAGCTTCGCGGACGAGGTCACGCGCGTCGCGCGCGAGGTCGGCACGGACGGGAACCTCGGCGGCCAGGCCCAGGTCAAGGGTGTCTCGGGCGTCTGGAAGGACCTGACCGAGAACGTGAACACGCTCGCCGGCAACCTCACCTCGCAGGTGCGGAACATCGCCGCCGTCACGACCGCGGTCGCGAACGGCGACCTTTCGAAGAAGATCACCGTCGACGTCAAGGGCGAGGTGCTGGAGCTGAAGGAGACCATCAACACGATGGTCGACCAGCTGCGCTCGTTTTCGGCCGAGGTGACGCGCGTCGCGAAGGAGGTCGGCACCGAGGGCAAGCTCGGCGGCCAGGCGCAGGTCGAGGGCGTCTCCGGCGTCTGGAAGGACCTGACCGAGAACGTCAACACGCTCGCCGACAACCTCACCGACCAGGTCCGCAACATCGCCGACGTGACGACCGCCGTCGCGAACGGTGACCTCTCGAAGAAGATCACAGTCGAGGTCCGGGGCGAGGTGCTCGAGGTGAAGGAGACCGTCAACACGATGGTCGACCAGCTGCGCTCGTTCGCGGCGGAGGTCACCCGCGTCGCCCGCGAGGTCGGCACCGAGGGCCGGCTCGGTGGCCAGGCGCAGGTCGAAGGCGTCTCCGGCGTCTGGGAGGACCTGACCGACAACGTCAACACGCTCGCCGGCAACCTCACCTCGCAGGTGCGGAACATCGCCGCGGTCACGACCGCGGTCGCGAACGGCGACCTCTCGAAGAAGATCACCGTCGACGTCGCGGGCGAGGTGCTCGAGCTCAAGGACACGATCAACACGATGGTCGACCAGCTCTCGAGCTTCGCCGCCGAGGTCACCCGCGTCGCCCGCGAGGTCGGCACCGAAGGCAAGCTCGGCGGCCAGGCCCAGGTCGAAGGGGTCTCCGGCACCTGGCGAGGGCTGACCGAGAACGTGAACACGCTCGCGAACAACCTCACCGACCAGGTCCGCAACATCGCCGACGTGACGACCGCCGTCGCCCAGGGCGACCTCTCGAAGAAGATCACCGTCGACGCGCGCGGCGAGGTGCTGCAGCTCAAGAGCACGATCAACACGATGGTCGACCAGCTCTCGAGCTTCGCCGCCGAGGTCACCCGCGTCGCCAAGGAGGTCGGCACGGAGGGCAAGCTCGGCGGCCAGGCGCAGGTCGAGGGCGTCTCCGGCACCTGGCGCGGGCTGACCGAGAACGTGAACCTGATGGCCGACAACCTCACGGCCCAGGTGCGCTCGATCGCCGAGGTGACGACCGCGGTCGCCAAGGGCGACCTGACGCAGAAGATCACGATCGAGACGAAGGGCGAGATCGCCCAGCTCGCGTCGACGATCAACACGATGGTCGACCAGCTCTCGAGCTTCGCCGCCGAGGTCACCCGCGTCGCCCGCGAGGTCGGCACCGAGGGCAAGCTCGGCGGCCAGGCCACGGTCGAAGGCGTCTCCGGCACCTGGCGGGGACTGACGGACAACGTCAACCTGCTCGCGAACAACCTCACCGGACAGGTGCGCGCAATCGCCGACGTCACCACCGCGGTCGCCCAGGGCGACCTCTCCCAGAAGATCACCGTCGACGCGAAGGGCGAGATCGCCGAGCTGAAGGGGACGATCAACACGATGGTCGACCAGCTCTCGGCGTTCGCCGGCGAGGTCACACGCGTCGCCCGCGAGGTCGGCACCGAGGGGAAGCTCGGCGTCGAGGCGGAGGTCGAGGACGTCTCCGGCGTCTGGCGCGACCTGACCCAGAACGTGAACACAATGGCGAGCTCGCTCACCGCACAGGTGCGCAACATCGCCGAGGTGACGACCGCCGTCGCGAACGGCGACCTCTCGAAGAAGGTCACCGTCGACGTCAAGGGCGAGATCGCCGAGCTGAAGTCGACGATCAACACGATGGTCGACCAGCTCTCGAGCTTCGCCGCCGAGGTCACCCGCGTCGCCAAGGAGGTCGGCACCGAGGGCAAGCTCGGCGGCCAGGCCGAGGTGGTCGGCGTCTCCGGCACCTGGAAGGACCTGACCGAGAACGTCAACCAGCTCGCGAACAACCTCACCGACCAGGTGCGCGCGATCGCCGACGTCACTACGGCCGTGGCGAAAGGCGACCTCTCGCAGAAGATCGCCGTCGAGGCCAAGGGCGAGGTGGCGCAGCTTGCGTCGACGATCAACACGATGGTCGACCAGCTCTCGAGCTTCGCCGCCGAGGTCACCCGCGTCGCCCGCGAGGTCGGCACCGAGGGCAAGCTCGGCGGCCAGGCGCAGGTGAAGGGCGTCTCCGGCACCTGGCGCGACCTGACCGACAACGTCAACTTCATGGCCTCCTCGCTGACCGAGCAGGTGCGCAACATCGCCACCGTCACGACCGCGGTCGCCAACGGCGACCTCTCGAAGAAGATCACGGTCGACGTGAAGGGCGAGGTCTTCGAGCTCAAGGACACGATCAACACGATGGTCGACCAGCTCCGCGCCTTCGCCTCCGAGGTGACGCGTGTGGCGCGCGAGGTCGGTACGGAGGGCCGCCTCGGCGGCCAGGCGCGGGTCGAAGGTGTCTCCGGCACGTGGCGCGATTTGACCGACAACGTCAACTTCATGGCCTCGTCGCTGACCGAACAGGTGCGCAACATCGCCACCGTCACGACCGCGGTCGCGAACGGCGACCTCTCGAAGAAGGTGACGGTCGACGTCAGGGGCGAAGTGCTGGAGCTGAAGGACACGATCAACGTGATGGTCGACCAGCTCTCGGCGTTCGCTGCCGAGGTCACCCGCGTCGCCCGCGAGGTCGGCACCGAGGGCACGCTCGGCGGCCAGGCCGAGGTCGCCGGCGTCTCAGGCACCTGGAAGGACCTGACCGACAACGTCAACCTGCTCGCGAACAACCTCACCGGACAGGTGCGCGCGATCGCCGACGTCACCACCGCGGTCGCCCTGGGCGACCTCTCCCAGAAGATCACCATCGACGCGAGGGGCGAGGTCGCCCAGCTCGCGGGCACGATCAACACGATGGTCGACCAGCTCTCCACCTTCGCGGCGGAGGTCACCCGTGTGGCGCGCGAGGTCGGCACGGAGGGCAAGCTCGGCGGCCAGGCGACCGTCGCGGGCGTCTCCGGCACCTGGAAGGACCTCACCGACACGGTCAACCAGCTTTCCTATGCCGTGACGCTGCAGCTGCGAGCGATCGCAGACGTGTCGACCGCGGTCACCTCCGGCGACCTGTCCCGCTCGATCGACGTCGAGGCGGCCGGCGAGCTCTCCGATCTCAAGGACAACATCAACCAGATGATCGGCAACCTCCGCGAGACGACCGAGCGGAACGCCGCCCAGGACTGGCTCAACTCGAACCTCGCCCGCTTCTCCGGGATGCTGCAGGGGCTACGCGACCAGAAGACGGTCGCAAAGCTGCTCATGAGCGAGGTGACGCCGCTCGTCGAAGCCCACCACGGCGCCTTCTACGTCGCAGAGGACACGGGCGAGGACGAGGAGCAGGAGCTCCGCCTGATCGCGACATACGGTTACAAGGAGCGGAAGACGATCTCCAACCGCTTCAAGATCGGCGAGGCGATCGTCGGCCAGGCGGCGCTCGAGAAGACGGCGATCGTGATCACGGAGGCGCCCGAGGACTACATCAAGATCGCCTCGGGGCTCGGCGAGTCGGCGCCGACGAGCATCATCGTCCTCCCCGTCCTCTTCGAGGAGAACGTGATGGCGGTGATGGAGCTGGCGTCGTTCACGCCGTTCACCGAGAACCAGCAGAACTTCCTCGACCAGCTCTCCGAGTCGATCGGCGTCGTCCTGAACACGATCCTCGCGAACATGCGCACCGAGGAGCTGCTGCTCCAGTCGCAGCAGCTGACCCAGGACCTGCAGAGCCAGTCCGAGGAGCTGCAGGCGCAGCAGGACGAGTTGAAGCGCTCGAACGCCGAGCTCGAGGCGCAGACCGCGACCCTGCGGGCGTCGGAGGAGCTGCTCCAGACCCAGCAGGAGGAGCTACAGCAGACGAACGAGGAGCTGGAGGAGCGCTCGCAGCAGCTCGAGGAGCAGAACCGGCGGATCGAGATCAAGAACGCCGAGATCGAGGAGGCCCGCAGCGCGCTCGAGGAGAAGGCGGAGCAGCTCGCGCTCTCCTCGAAGTACAAGTCCGAGTTCCTCGCGAACATGTCGCACGAGCTGCGGACGCCGCTCAACTCGCTGCTGATCCTCGCGAAGCTGCTCGGCGACAACCCGGACGGCAACCTGACCGAGAAGCAGATCGAGTTCGCGACGACGATCCACAACGCCGGCGCGGAGCTGCTCGGCCTGATCAACGACATCCTCGACCTCTCCAAGGTCGAGGCCGGGAAAATGGACGTCAACGTCGCCCAGGTCTCGGTTGCGGAGGAGCTGGCCGTGCTCGAGCGCTCGTTCATGCCCGTCGCGGCCGAGAAGGGGCTCTCCTTCGAGCTCGACTTCGCCGAGAACGCGCTGCCGACGATCGTCACCGACCAACAGCGGCTGCAGCAGGTACTGAAGAACCTGCTCTCGAATGCGTTCAAGTTCACCGATACCGGAGGCGTCGTCCTCCGCGTCGGCCAGGCCGTGGGCCGGCAGTTCGCCGGCGAAGTGCTCTCGAAGGCCGAGCGCGTGATCGGCTTCTCGGTCGTCGACACGGGCGTCGGCATCCCGCAGGACAAGCTGCGCCTGATCTTCGAGGCGTTCCAGCAGGCGGACGGGACGACGAGCCGGCGCTACGGCGGCACCGGCCTCGGCCTCTCGATCAGCCGCGAGATCGCGCGCCTGCTCGGCGGCGAGATCCACGTCGAGTCGGCGCTCGGCGCGGGCAGCACCTTCACGCTCTACCTGCCGGAGCACTACGTCGAGACCTCACCCGCGGCGACGCCGGCCGAGCTGCTCGACGCCGTCTCCGCCGGGCTCTCGCCCGCGACGGCCGCGGCCATGAGCCACAACG
>DATMEO010000045.1:0-3061 GCA_035556515.1 Gaiellaceae bacterium | reverse complement strand
GCCGCTCGGCTTCGGCGCGCCACGGCCCTTGACCTTGAGCAGCTTCCCGGGCTGCGAGCCGGCCGGAACCTTCAGCGAGATCGGGCCGTCAGGGGTGGGGACGTCGATCGACGCGCCGAGCGCCGCGTCGGCGTAGCCGACGGGAACCTCGACGATCAGGTCGTCGCCCCGGCGCGTGTAGACCGGGGACGGCGGCACGTGGACAACGACGAAGAGGTCGCCGGCCGGGCCGCCGTTCCGCCCCGCCTCGCCCTTGCCGGCCACGCGGATGCGGGCGCGGTCCTTGATCCCGGGCCGGATCTTGACGTTGAAGTTCTTCGTCGTCCGCTCGCGGCCGGAACCGCGGCACGTCGTGCAGGGGTGCTCGACGATCGTGCCGTTGCCGCGGCAGCGCGGGCAGGGGTGCGAGAGCGAGAACAGCCCCTGCGAGTCGGAGACGATGCCGCGGCCGCCGCACTGGGGACAGACCGTCGGCGCGGTTCCCGGCTCGGCGCCGGTGCCGCCGCAGGTTCGGCACGCCGTCTCGAGCTCGACCGGCACGCGCACCTCGGCCCCGCGCAGAGCGTCGTCGAACGAGAGCGTCGTGTGCGCCTCGACGTCGGCGCCGCGCTCCGGCACCGGCCCACGCTGTCGCGCGGGGCCGCCGAAGATGCCGCCGAAGAGATCGGAGAGGTCGAAGTCGGCGAACTGTGGCCCGCCGCCCGCGCTGCCGAATCCCGGGCCGCCCATGCGCCCGTTCGCCGAGCCGAAGGCGTCGTACTGCTGACGTTTCTCGGGATCGGAGAGCACGTCGTAGGCACCCTGGATCTCCTTGAAGCGCGTCTCGTCGCCGCCGCTCGCGTCGGGATGGTGCTCGCGCGCGAGCTTGCGGTACGCCTTCTTGATCTCGTCGGCCGACGCGTTCTTGGGAATGCCGAGGGTCTCGTACAGCGTCGCCATGCCTACTCCGCGACGATGACGCGCGCCGGCCGCAGCACCTTGTCGCCGAGCCGGTAGCCCTTCTGGAGCACTTGCAGCACCGCGCCCTCCTCGGCCCCCTCGCCGGGTTGGGCGAGCAGCGCCTCGTGGACGTGGGGGTCGAACGCGCCCTCGGTCGCGATCTCCGAGAGGCCGTGCCGCTCGACGAGGCCGAGCAGGGAGCGGTGGACGAGCCGAACGCCTTCCTCCAGCTTCGCCTCCTCATGCTCCGCTGCTGCCTCGAGCGCGCGCTCGAGGTCGTCGAG
This sequence comes from Gaiellaceae bacterium, assembly GCA_035556515.1. Classification (GTDB taxonomy): domain Bacteria; phylum Actinomycetota; class Thermoleophilia; order Gaiellales; family Gaiellaceae; genus Gaiellasilicea. Next base: position 1,838 of record DATMEO010000045.1, on the reverse strand, counting down.
CACCGGCAGCAGCTCGTTCAGGATCCGCTCGTTCGCACGGCGGGTCAGCTCGACCTGCTCGCGCGCGACACGCTTGCGGTAGTTGTCGAAGTCGGCCGCGAGGCGCAGGTACGAGTCGTCTGGAGCCGGGGCGCCCTCTTCGGAAGGCAGAGCCTCCTGCGCCGGCTCCTCGACGATCTCCTCCTCATCCTCTATGCGCGGCTCGAGAGGCTGGTCGGTCACGACGTCTTCGCCTCTTCCTCGTCGATCACCTCGTAGTCGGCGTCCTCGACGACCTCGTCCTCGACGGGCGCGTCGCCGTTACCCGGCGCCTGCGACTGTGCCTGGGCGCTGGCCTGCGCATAGAGCACGTCCGCCAGCTTCCGTGACGCCTCGTTGAGCGCGTCGGTCTTCTGCCGGATCTCGTTCGCGTCCGTGGACTCGAGCGAGCTGCGGAGCTCCATGATCCGGCCCTCGATCGTCGAAGCCTCCGACTCGTCGAGCTTGTCGCGGTGCTCCTTGAGCGTGTTCTCGGTCTGGTAGGCGAGCTGCTCGGCCGTGTTGCGCGCGTCCGCGAGCTCGCGCAGCTTGTGCGCCTCGTCGGCATGCGCCTCGGCCTCGGAGACCATCCGCTGCACCTCGTCCTCGGAGAGGCCGGAGCCGCCCTCGATCCGGATCTGCTGCTCGTTGCCGGTGCCGAGATCCTTCGCGGTGACGTGGATGATCCCGTTCGCGTCGATGTCGAAGCCGACCTCGACCTGCGGCATGCCCCTGGGCGCCGGCGGGATCCCGACGAGCTGGAACTTGCCCAGCGTCTTGTTGTAGGTCGCCATCTCCGACTCGCCCTGGAGCACGTGGATCTCGACCGACGGCTGGTTGTCCTCGGCGGTCGAGAACGTCTCCGCCTTGCGGGTCGGGATCGTCGTGTTCCGGTCGATCAGCTTCGTGAAGACGCCGCCCTTGGTCTCGATCCCGAGGCTCAGCGGCGTCACGTCGAGCAGGAGCACGTCCTTGACCTCGCCCTTGAGGACGCCGGCCTGGATGGCGGCGCCAACGGCGACGACCTCGTCCGGGTTGACGCCCTTGTGCGGGTCCTTGCCGAGCAGCTCCTTGACCTGCTCCTGCACGGCGGGCATGCGCGTCATGCCGCCGACGAGGACGACGTGCTCGATCTTCGATGCGTCGAGGCCGGCGTCGGCAAGCGCCGCCTTCGTGGGGCCGACGGTGCGCTCGACCAGATCGGCGGTGATCTCGCCGAGCTTCGCCCGCGTCAGCTGCAGGTCGAGGTGCTTCGGGCCCTCCTGGGTGGCGGTGACGAAGGGCAGGTTGATCTGCGTCGTCATCGTCGAGGAGAGCTCGATCTTCGCCTTCTCGGCGGCCTCGTAGAGCCGCTGCAGCGCCATCTTGTCGGCGGAGAGGTCGATCCCCTGATCCTTCTTGAACTCGGCGACCATCCAGTCGACGATCGCCTTGTCGAAGTTGTCGCCGCCGAGGTGGTTGTCGCCGTTCGTCGACTTGACCTCGAAGACGCCGTCGCCGAGCTCGAGCACGGAGACGTCGAACGTGCCGCCGCCGAGGTCGAAGACGAGGATGGTCTGGTCGCCGCCCTCCTTGTCGAGCCCGTAGGCGAGCGCGGCCGCGGTCGGCTCGTTCACGATCCGGAGCACGTTCAGGCCGGCGATCTTGCCGGCATCCTTCGTCGCCTCGCGCTGCGCGTTGTTGAAGTAGGCCGGGACCGTGATCACCGCGTCGGTGACCGGCTGGCCGAGATACGCCTCGGCGTCGGCCTTCAGCTTCTGCAGGATCATCGCGCTGATCTCCGGCGGCGCGAACTCCTTGCCGTCGACGGTGACGCGCGC
>DATMEO010000044.1:0-10307 GCA_035556515.1 Gaiellaceae bacterium | reverse complement strand
CGAGGAGGACTTCTGGGGCGTCGCCGTGCGTCCGGGGAAGCCGGTCGCGTTCGGCGCCCGGGGCGGGACACTCGTCTTCGGGCTCCCCGGCAACCCGGTGTCCGCGCTCGTCGGCGTGGAGCTGTTCGTGCGCCCGGCGCTGCTTGCGCTCCAGGGTGCGAACGATCCGGGGCCGGGGTACGAGACCGCCCGGCTCGCGTCACCGCTGCGCAGGAATCCGGCCCGGGACGAGCTCGCGCGCGCCCGCAGCCGGCGCGACGACGACGGGACGCTGCTCGAGCCGCTGACCGGCCAGGAGTCGCACATGATCGCCCGCGCAGCCGGCGCCGACGCGCTCGTGCTCGTGCCGTCGGGCGAGGGAGAGCTCGCGGCCGGCGAACAGGTGCGCTACCTCCGTCTCAGCTAATAACCGAGGGCCTCGTACGGCGTCGCGTGGTCGCTGCCGCGGGGGGTGACGCGCGTTGGCTTCGCGTAGGCGAGATAGCGGTGCGAGGCGAAGAACCGCGGGTGGCAGGCCTGGAGCACGAGCTGCTCGTAACCCTTCGACTTCAATACCGAGGTCTGCGACGCCAGTACGATCCGGCTGCCGGTGATCGTGTACTCGATCGTCGCGTAGGGCAGCTCGAGCAGAACGCGGTCGCCCTTGCGCAGGCGATCGATCCGGGAGAACGGGGCGCCGTAGGTCGTGCGGTGCCCCGCGATGTAGACGAGCTTGCCTTCTCCGGGCATGGCCGAGCCGAGGTAGCGGCCGGGACCGCGCTTGAGCGAGCCGTGATCGGTGCCGTTGACGACGATCTCGCCGACGCCGAGGGCGGGGATGCGCAGGCGAGCGACGGCATCGCCGCGCTTCGAGCTCGTGCGCCAGGCGGCTGCTGCGCGCGGGAGCGACTCGCGCAGCTGCTCGGCGGAGTTGTCGACGAGGATCGCCCTGCCCTCCTCGACGCGGCGGTCGAAGTCCTGTGCGAGCTCGCGCTGCTCGAGCTCGTTCAGGGCAGCGGTGAACGGGTCCTGCCATTGCCAGACGGTCAGGGCCCACGCGAGCGCCCCGACGCCGGCGACGATCATCAGCGTCCCGAGGATGCGGGCGAGCCGTCTCATTCAGCCTTCCAACGCGTCGCGCTCGCCGCCGGTTCCGCGACCGCCGAGCAGGCGGAGGTGGCGGCCGGGCCGCCGGGTCCGGGAGCTCTCGTAGGGGGCGTATCTGCCGACGGCCAGCGCAGTCAGCTGAGCCGCGACGGCGAGCCACGCGAAGGAGAGCGCGACCATGATCCACGGGACGTAGCCGACGGAGACGAGCGAGAGCAGGTACCACGGCGTCTCCAGCCCGAGTGCGAGCCGCGTCGAGAACGACAGCAGCAGGATCAGCGGGCCGGCGAAGCCGAGTGTCAGCAGGCCTGCCCGGGCGAGCGGGCCGGAGGCCTGGGCCTGCGGCAGCCAGAGCCAGGCGTACAGCGACGGCAGGAGGTAGACGAGCGAGAACGGATTCGTCGCGACGACGAGCAGCGCGATCAGGCCGAGCCCGAGCAATGCGACGGTGTGCCCCGCGAGCGTCTCCTCCGCCCGGGCCGGGCGGCGGGGGAGCAGCCGCTCGCGCGAGACGAGCCAGCCCACGAACAGAAGCACCCCGAGCACGCCGAGCGCCACCGGCGAGGGCTCGTACAGGGCCGAGTCCGGCGGCAACGGCCGCGCCTCGCCTTGGGGGAACGCGCCGAGCAGCGACGCGACGAAGACGAGCGCCACTGCATAGCCCCAGAAATAGAGCCGGCCGCGGAGGCTGCGGGCTGCGGGCGCGAGCGGGATCCGGCGGCGGCGACAGTGCGCGAAGAGGTCGATCACGCCGATCAGGAACGGCAGCAGCGCCGTCAGCAGGACGAGCTCGATCGCCCAGCCGCGGACGATCCGGGTGCCGAAGTAGACGTAGCTCGTGGTGCCCTGTGCCAGCTCGAGGCCGGCGTCGAGTGAGCCGATCAGGTTCTGCGCCGCGCGGCCGAGCTCTGCGAACCGCTGGACGTCGAGGACGGTGTCCTCGAAAGCGGTGTCGTCCGGCCCTGGCGGAGCGCCGTCGGGCAGCGTCGTCAGCGTCACCGCCGGAATCCCGCGCGCAACGAACGGCCCCTGCTCGCCGAGCGTGAACGGGAAGCCGAGGTCGAGCAGCTGGCGCAGCGCCGGGGACCGCACCGGCTCCTCGCCGGACTGCTCGAGCATGCGGAGCGCGGCCGTGCGCACGAGCGACGCCGAGGGGGAACGGGCCGTGTCGCCGGCAATCAACAGCCGTGGCCTGCCCGCACCGGCGATCGCGTCGAGGCTGATCACCGCGAGGGCGTTCTCACGGTAGGGCGAGCTCTCCGCGAAGTGGGCCGCGCCGACCGCGCCGAAAGCGCCGCCGTCCGTCGAGACGAAGACCAGCGTGTGCGTCGGCTGCGCCTGGACGAGCGTCGAGCCGCCGACCGGCGCGAACGAGCGTGCGAGCTCGATCAGCGCGCCGGTGCCGGAGGCGTTGTCGTTCGCGCCCCGCCCCTCGCCGCTGTTGTCGCGATGCGCGGTGATCACGATCGCGCGCTGCGAGGAACCGTCCACGACCGTGACGAGGTTCTGCAGCTCGACCTCGCCACGGCCAGGGATCTGCGCCTTGAAGCGCTCCACCCGGGGCGGCTCGAAGCCGTACAGCTCGAACTGGTCGGAGACCCAGCCGGCGGCCCCGAGTCCGCCGGATGAGCCCGGGGACCGATCCGGATAGTCGCGCGCCAGCTCGCGGGCGAGCTGCTCGGCGATCGCGGCGTCGAAGGTCGGCGGTAGGGTCGGCGCCGGCAGTGGTTGCGGGCGGGCGACGCTGAACGCGGCCAGCAGGAGCGGCAGAGCGACGAGCAGCCAGGTTCCACGCACGAGCCGCGCGTTCACCGGCCGCTCGACCGAGCCGCGGCGGGGGCGCCCGCGCGTCGGGAGCGCTCGTCTGGGCGGCGCCATTGCACCGGCCAGTGTAGGGAAGGCCGCGGCCGTATCTAGCATTCGGGCCATGGCGGAGACGTCGACCATCCTGCTCGTCGACGACGAGGACTCCGTCCAGAAGCTGCTGACGTACCCGCTCGAGCGGGACGGCTTCAAGGTCGTGCACGCGCGCGACGGCGAGGAGGCGCTCGCTCGCTTCGCCGAGGAGGACGTCGACCTCGTCGTCCTCGACCTGATGCTGCCGAAGCTCGACGGCCTCGAGGTCTGCAAGCGCCTGCGTGCCGAGAGCACCGTCCCGATCATCATGCTGACGGCCCGCGACGACGAGCTCGACAAGGTTCTGGGGCTCGAGCTCGGCGCCGACGACTACATCACGAAGCCGTTCTCGATCCGGGAGTTCCGCAGCCGCGTGCGCGCGCTGCTGCGCCGGGCGGCCGCGCCCCGACCCGGCGAGCGCCGCGACGACGAGGTGATCGAAGCGGGCGAGCTGAGGATCGACGTGCCGCGGCGAACGGTCGAGGTGCGTGGCGCGGAGGCACAGCTCACGTTCGTCGAGTTCGAACTGCTCCGGGTTCTCGCTGCCTCTCCGGGCCGAGTCTTCTCGCGGCGCCAGCTGCTCGAGCGCTTGCGCGGCGGCGCCGACTACCGCGAACCGCGCACCATCGACGTCCACGTACGCCACCTGCGAGAGAAGATCGAGCAGGATCCGCACGAGCCGAAGCTGATCCTGACCGTGCGTGGGGTCGGCTACCGCTTCCGGGAGCGCTGAGCGGCGTGCGCCGGCCCACGCTCCGCGGGATCCGCCTCCGTCTGGCGCTCGCGCTCGTCGCCGTCGTCACCGGCTCGCTCGGCGTCGTCTACCTGATCGTCGTCCCCTCGCTCGAGGCGGAGCTCGTCAACGCCAAGCTCGATCAGCTCGAGGAGGACGCCCGGACGGTAGCGCGCAACTATGCGACCCAGGTCGGCAGCGAGCAGGAGTTCTCGGAGCGGGCGGCGTCGGTGTTCCAGGCCCGCGTCGTCGTCTATTCGATCCTCCAGAATCAGCCGTTCGTCTTCGGCGACTCGAACACGGCGGCGTCACTCGACGTCGCGCGCGATCCGGTTGCGCTGGAGGCGACACGTAGCCGCGTGCTCGAGCGCGGCACCGTCGAGCGCGAAGGGCGTCAGTTCGCCGAGGTCGCGGTTCCGCTCGAGAACGAGGGGGTCGTGATCCTGCTCAGCGATTCGCTGGCCGACCCGCTCTCGAGCCTGAAGCTGATCGAGCGGCGGCTCCTCTTTGCCGGCCTGATCGCCCTTCTCTTCGCGGCCATCGTCGGCTACGTGGCCGCGTCGTTCCACGCGAAGCGGATCCGGCGGCTCGAGCGCGCGGCGGAGCGGATCGCGGGTGGCCGCTTCGACGAGCCGGTCGTCGACACGGGCAACGACGAGCTCGGCGACCTCGCGAGCGCGTTCGAGCGCATGCGCGGACGCCTCGGCAAGCTCGACCGCGCCCGCAGCGAGTTCATCGCCAACGCGTCGCACGAGCTCCGCACGCCGCTCTTCTCCCTCGGCGGCTTCCTCGAGCTGATGGCGGACGAGGACGTCGACGAGGCGACGCGGCAGGAGTTCCTCGAGACGATGCGCGAGCAGGTCGACCGCCTCGCGAAACTGGCGACCGACCTGCTCGATCTCTCGCGGCTCGACGCGGGACGAATGCACGTCGAGCACGAGCCCGTCGACCTCGGAGAGGTGGCGCGCGTCGTCTGTGCCGAGTTCAGCGTTCTGGCCGAGCGGAAGCGGCACGCCGTCGAGGCCGTCGTCCAGGGCCATCCGGTCGCCCGCGCAGACGAGCTGCGTGTGCTGCAGGTCGTCAGGGCACTGCTCGACAACGCGCTCACGCACACGCCGGAAGGAACACGCGTGACGCTGCGCGCCTGGGCCGACCGCGAGCACGCCTCGATCGAGGTCGAGGACGACGGGCCGGGAATCGCGCCCGAGCACGCTCCCCATGTCTTCGACCGCTTCTATCGCGGTGAGGGCACGATCGCGTCAGGCAGCGGCCTCGGGCTCGCGATCGCGCGGGAGTTGGTGCAGATGATGGGCGGCGAGGTCGCGCTTGACTCGCGCGCCGGGCGGACGGTCGTGCGCGTCGTGCTCGGCGCGGCGCCGACGTCGGTCACGGCCGAGCCGGCCGAGTCCGTTTTCACGTGAAAACGGCGACCGCGCCGCTACAGTGACCCCGATGCGCGCCGGTGCCCTCGCAGCAGTGTCGATCGTGGCCGCCTGCCTCGGCGCCGCCGTCGTGCTCGTGGTCGGCTCGGCCGCCGGCTGGGTCGGTGGCGACAGCGGCGTCCGCACGGTCGTCGTCCCGACGGTGCAGACGGAGTCCGGTGGCGCCTCGCCGACGACGGCACCGCTGCTCGGTAACGGCTTCGACCCGGCGCGGATCTACGCGAACCGCTCGGGAGGGGTCGTCACGATCTACTCCTACTTTCCGAACGGCCAGCGCTCGCAGGGCTCGGGCTTCATCGTCTCCGAGGAGGGCCACATCCTGACGAACTCGCACGTCGTCACGACTTCGGGCTCCGAAGGGGCGGCGGTGAGGGGCGCCGAGCGGATCTACGTCGCCTTCCAGGACGGCGACCGGATCTCCGGCTCGATCGTCGGCTGGGATCTCTTCAACGACACCGGGCTGGTCAAGGTCGACCCGGAGGATCACGCCGTCGCACCGGTCCCGCTCGGCGACTCGAGCCGCGTCGTCGTCGGCGAGCCCGTCGCCGCAATCGGCAGCCCGTTCGGGCAGGAGAGCTCCCTCGCCGTCGGCGTCGTCTCCGCGACCGAGCGCTCGATCGACTCGCTCACGTCCGTCTACGACGTCTCCGACGCGATCCAGATCGATGCGCCGATCAACCACGGCAACTCCGGCGGGCCACTGCTCGACGCCCGCGGCCGCGTGATCGGGATCAACGCCCAGATCCGCTCCGACTCGGGCAACGCCGAGGGCGTCGGCTTCGCGATTCCGATCAACTCGGCGCGCCGCTCGATGGAGCAGTTGATCTCGACCGGCAAGGTCGCTTACGCCTACGTCGGCGTCACCACGCAGGACGTGACGCCGGCGATCTCGCGCCGCTACGGGCTCGGTGCGCCGCGCGGGGCGCTGATCCAGGGGGTCGTTGCGGACGCGCCGGCCGCGCGCGCGGGCCTGCACGGCTCCGCGAACCAGGAGGTGTTCAACGGCGTCCCGATCAACATCGGCGGCGATCTGATCGTCGCATTCGCCGGCCGCAAGGTCGAGCGGGCCGCCGACATCGCCCGCATCGTCACCGACAGCCTGCGCCCCGGACAGACCGTCGCCGTGACCGTGCTCCGGCGCGGCAAGGGCAAGCGCGAGACCGTCCGCGTCCGCCTGACCGAGCGCCCGCTCAATCCACCCCGCTAGACGCGGTTTAGACCGCATCGGTTGTGGGTAAGTAGGAGTTGTGAGAGTTCGGGAGCTTTCGGTAGGACAATCGACGGATCGGGGCGCATGAGCGAGCAGGCGGTCACCATGGACGGCGACCTCGGCCGGACCGTGCGGTTGACGATTCCGGCCAAGCCGGAGTACATCACGCTGTCCCGGCTCGCCCTGGCCGGGCTCTCGCGGGTTCGCGCGTTCCCCGACGAGACGCTCGCCGACCTGAAGCTAGCCCTCACCGAGGCCTGCTCCAACTCCGTTCGCCATGCCTACGGGGACGGCGAGGGTCACGTCGACATCAGCTTCGAGCTGCGCGACGACCGCCTGATCGTCGAGGTCGCCGACGACGGCACCGGCTTCGAGCCCGCCGATGGCGCGAAGAGCGACGACGAGGTGCTGACCGAGGGAGGCCTTGGAATCGCGATCATCCGCTCGATCGCCGACGAGGTCGAGATCGGCGACGGTCCGAGCGGCAAGGGCTCGCGCCTCCGCTTCGTCAAGCTGCTCTAGTCTCCGCGTCCGATGACAGAACGGCGGAAGCTGATCGTCGTCTCCAACCGCGGTCCGATCTCGTACGGCCGCGAGGGCGGCGGGCGGATCACGAAGCGTGGTGCGGGCGGCCTCGTGACGGCGCTGGCGCCGCTCGTCTCCCATCACGACGTCACCTGGATTGCGAGCGCGATCTCGGACGAGGATCGCGCCGTCGCGGCGTCAGGCCCGGTCGACGAGACCGCGCGCGACGGCTCGCGCTACCGGCTCCGGCTCGTGGCGCACCGCCCCTCTGCGTACGACCTCTACTACAACGTGATCGCGAACCCGGCGCTCTGGTTCGTCCAGCACGACCTCTGGGAGCTGAAGCACGACCCCGGCCAGGATCTGCGTCGCGCCTGGGACGACGGCTACGTGCCGGTCAACAGGGCGTTCGCTGATGCCGTCGTGGACGAGCTCGGGCGCGAGCCGGACGCGGCCGTCCTCTTCCACGACTACCACCTTTACGTCGCGCCGGGATTCGTGCGTGAGCAAGAGTCGGAGGCCGCGCTGGCGCACTTCACGCACATCCCCTGGGTCGGCTCGGACGGGTGGTCGGTGCTGCCGGAGCCGATCGTCCGTGAGATCCATGAAGGGCTGCTCGCGTGCGACGTCGCCGGCTTCCACACTCAGCGCTGGCGTCGCGCGTTCCTCGAGTGCTGCCGCAGCCTCGGGCTCGAGCCGGATGAGCAGCGCGTGACCGCGCATCCGATCTCCATCGACCCGGACGAGTTCGACGTCCTCGCGCGCAGCGAGCAGGTGCTGGCCCGCGAGCGCGAGCTTCAGGCCGAGCGGCCGGAGCGGCTGATCGTGCGGGTCGATCGCACCGATCCATCGAAGAACGTGCCACGGGGGCTCGAGGCCTTCCGCGTCCTGCTCGCGCGCCGGCCCGACCTGCGCGGCCGCGTCCGCATGCTCGCGCTGCTCGACGCGTCCCGGCAGGAGATCCCCGAGTACATCGAGGAGCGCCGCCGGATCGAGGACGCGGCCGCCGAGGTCGAGGCGAGCTTTCCGGGCGCGCTGACGCTTCGGATCGCCGACGACTTTCCGGCGTCGATCGCGTCGTACAAGCAGTTCGACGTCCTGCTCGTCAACGCGGTCATGGACGGGCTCAACCTGGTCGCGAAGGAGGCGCCGGTTGTGAACGAGCGTGCAGGAATCGTTGTCTTATCTGTCAACGCAGGCGCGTTCGAGGAGCTGAGCGCCTGGGTCGTCCCGGTCGAGCCGCTCGACGTCTCCGCCACCGCGGACGCGCTCGAGCAGGCGCTCGCGCTCGGTGAGGACGAGCGCCGCGCCTTCCAGCAGGCGATCACAGCTCATGTCCGCGAGCACGATCTCGAGGAGTGGATCGCGGCGCAGCTGGCCGACCTCGACGCCGCGAGTAGCATTCGCCAGCCATGAGCGACCTCTCCCATGTCGATGACGCCGGCGCGGTCCGCATGGTCGACGTCGGCGGCAAGCCGCTCTCGCGGCGTCGCGCTGTCGCGCGCGCGTCGGTGCGGATGGCTCCCGCAACCGCCCAGCGGCTCGGCGCACTGCCGAAAGGCGACGCGCTGACGACTGCCCAGCTCGCGGGGATCATGGCCGCGAAGCGGACGAGCGACCTGATTCCGCTCTGCCATCCGCTGCCGCTCTCGCTCGTCGAGGTCTCGCTCGACGTCGTCGCCGACGGCGTCGAGATCACGGCCGCGGCAGAGACGACCGCGCAGACCGGGGTCGAGATGGAGGCTCTGACGGCGGCCTCGGTCGCCGCGCTGACCGTCTACGACATGGCGAAGGCGATCGACAAGGAGATGGTGATCGCCGAGGTGATGCTCGTCGAGAAGACGAAGGCGGTCGTGTGAGGGCCGCGGTGCTGACGGTCTCGGACGGGGTCGTCGCCGGGACACGCGAGGACAAGAGCGGCGACATCCTCACCGAGCTGCTCGCGGCCGATGGCTACGAGGTCGAGCGCCGGATCGTGCCGGACGAGGCCGGCGAGATCGCCGCCGCGATCACCGAGCTCGCCGAGGCCGCCGCCGTCGTGCTCACGACGGGCGGCACCGGTGTCGCCCCCCGCGACGTCACCCCCGAGGCGACGCGCTCCGTGATCGATCGCGAAGCCCCGGGGATCGCGGAGGCGATCCGCGCCGACTCGCTCGCGAAGACACCGCACGCGCTGCTCTCGCGCGGGGTTGCCGGGGTCCACGCTCGGACACTCGTCGTCAACCTCCCGGGCTCGCCGGGCGGCTGCCGCGACGGCTACGCGGTGCTGCAGCCCGCACTTGCACATGCACTCGGACTGCTCGCCGAGGCCGAGACGGTGCACAAGCAGACATGAGCACGACCGCCGTCTCGCTGCCGCGGCGCTTCGCATCGCTCGTGAAGCTCGAGCACACCGTCTTCGCGCTTCCGTTCGCGTACGTCGGGATGCTGCTCGCGCTCGGCGAGTCGCCCTCCGCGGCCGACTGGCTCTGGGTGACGCTGGCGATGGTCGGCGCCCGGACGCTCGCGATGGGGCTGAATCGCCTGATCGACGCCGAGGTCGACGCCCGCAATCCGCGCACTGCGAGCCGCGAGCTTCCGGCCGGGACGCTCTCGCGCGCGCAGGTGCTCGGCCTCTGCGGCGCCGCGCTCGCACTCTTCCTCGTCGCCGTCTTCCAGCTCGACCCGCTCGTACGTTGGCTCTGGCCGATCCCGGTCGTCCTCTTCGTCGTCTACCCCTACTTGAAGCAGGTCACCTGGCTCTGCCATCTCTGGCTGGGCGCCTCGCTCGGCCTGGCGCCGGTCGGGGCGTGGGCTGCCGTCACCGGCGAGCTGCCGTGGCAGGCGTGGACGCTCGGAGGAGCGGTGGCGCTCTGGGTCGCGGGCTTCGACCTCTTCTACTCGCTCTTCGATCTCACGCACGACCGCGAGCAGGGGCTGCACTCATGGGCGACCCGCTTCGGCGAGCCCGGCGTCTTCGCCGGCGCCCGCCTCTTTCACGTCGGGACGGTCGCATTGCTGGCTCTCGCCGGGCTTGGGCTCGACGTCGGCCTGCTCTACTGGCTCGGCGTCGCAGCGGTGGCACTGCTGCTCGCGTACGAGCATTCACTCGTGCGCCCCGGCGACCTGCGGCGACTCGATGCGGCCTTCTTCACCGTCAACGGTGTCATCAGCATCGTCTTCCTCTGCTTCGTCCTCGCCGACGTGCTCTTGTGATCCACGCGCGCGCGGTCGAGAAGCGCTACGGCCGGCGGCGCGCGCTGCGGCCGCTCGACCTCCGGCTCGAGCGCGGCGGCTTTCTCGTCGTCACGGGCGCGAACGGCTCCGGCAAGACGACGCTGCTCCGTCTCGTCGCCGGTCTTGCCGCCCCCACCGGCGGCGAGCTGGACGTCGACGCCGGCCGCGGCGCGCTCGGCTACCTCGGCCACGAGCCGCT
>DATMEO010000043.1:0-24723 GCA_035556515.1 Gaiellaceae bacterium | reverse complement strand
CTGGCCCAGGCGAGACTGGTGTGTCTCTGTGTCGCTAGGCTCCTCTGCGTGGGCAAGAAGGGCAAACCGAGGAAGAAGGGCGCAACCGATCCGAAAGTCGCCGAGGTCGACGACAACGGGGTTGTGATCGCCGAGTTGCGCGACGGAGCCTGGTGGTCCAACCCAGATTTCAAGCCGACCGTGTATGCCGAGTTCGAACGCTCGCCCGCATGGGCGGTCGTCGACAAGGTCATCTCCGATCTGGTCGAAAACCAAGACCTCGTTGAGCAAACGCACCGGGATTACATCGTCGGGTACACCGTCAAGGCTCTTTCAGAGGCTGACCTACTCGCGAAGTGGTAACGACCGCGGCGCTCGGGTGACATTCCCGAACGCTGGCCCAGACGAGAGCGCCCGACCGACTATCCTTCGCTCACAGCCGACAGGGGGTCTATGCGTATCGCAGCTGTGTCGCTCATCGTCCTCGCCGTTGCCATCGGGGCCGTTCTGGTGCTGGACAACACTTCAAGTGGCGAGGCCGCAGAGAGTTCGCTCTCTGCAAAGCCCGCCGTGGATGAGATCGACGCTCTCCAGAAAGCGGAAGCTAGCTACTACGCAGAGCGAGGGCGCTACTCCGAACGTCTCGCGGATCTGTTCGCCACTACCCGCTTCGGAACAGACATCGTGATGAACGCCGGTGGCCTCGACATTCACCTCGACACGAGCACGGATGGAAAAACGGTAATCCTCCGAGTTAACTCGCCCGCCATCACCCTGTCGCGGGTACTCGTACGCGGTCAAGAAACGGGACGGACGTGCGAAGCGCTCGCCGCCGGAGCTACCTGCCCCTGATCGCTTGCGTCAGGCGTCATTCCCGAACACTGGCGCAAGCGAAGATGGCTTCCCGGATCAAGCTGAGCCTGCGCGGCTCCGGTTCCTCAGCTGTGGCGGCTCTGAGCGGTCGCGAGCTTGCTCGCGTCGTAGAAGCGCCGGGCCCACCAAGAGTTCGGCTTGGCGAGCCTGATGGCTCCGACATACCAGAGGAGATGAAGAACGACGCCGCCAAAGACCATTCCCCACTTGCCTTTCATTGCACAGATGACGATGCTCGCCCCCACCGCCAAGAGCAGGGTCACGACGAAGAGAATGCCGCCGGCTGTGGCGGCGGTGCTTGCGATGAGAGTCACTGATTCCTCTCTCGGTTGTTCTCGATTGATAGTCGGCGTGCGACGCTACATCTGACTCCAACGCTCCAATGACACCTTCAGCCGAGCGCGGGGCGGAGCAGCCTCACGTCGAGTATCGGCCGCGTCACCATTCGCTTGAGCGGTGGCGCCACAAAGGTGGTGTGTGGCAGCGCTAATGGCTGGCCTGTTCTGCATCTCCCCGATTCAACTCGCCTCGGGGGGACATTCCCGAACGCTGGCCCACGCCCACACCGCGCCGCTCGGATGCGATCGACCAGCTTTTCTGTTGAGCGTGCTTCGCATCTTGGGGCGGTCGCACTGGGCTGAGTCGCCAGAGCGCGACTCTTGGAAGCGTCTGCTCAAGCTCTGGCGCAAGCCGTCGCCGGGCTAGTAGTCAGGGGTCCCGAACGCTGGCCCAAGGGACGGCGGACTATCGTGTGCGTTCGCCCATGGCCAGGAAAGACCGAACTCCCAACCCGCCTGAGGGTCCGCAGCGGCACTCCACCCCGGGATCTGGTGATGCCGATCGGCAGCGCCGAATCCTCTACCTGAGCGCCGCGATCGGGATCGCAGCGCTCGCAGTCGTGCTCGCGGTCGTCTTCCTCACCGGCGGCGACGAGAACGAGCGGGCGGCGGTCGAGAGCGCGGGCTGTACGCTCGAAAGCTTCCCTGCGGTGCCCAACCAGCCCGACCACTCTGACGTGCCGACACTGACGACGAGGCCACAGTGGAACTCGAACCCGCCGACGAGTGGACCGCACTACGGGGAGTGGGTCGTGTGGGACTTCTACGACGAGGAGGTGCCGCTCGTGAAGAGCGTGCACAACCTCGAGCACGGCGGCGTCGTAATCCACTACGGGCCGCAGGTGCCGCAATCGGAAGTGGAGCAGCTCCGGGCGTTCTACGGCGACGATCCGAACGGCCTCCTCGTCGCGGCACTGCCCTCGAATGGCGACAAGATCACGCTCAGCGCGTGGACGGCACCCGACGCCGAAACCGGGACCGCCGATCGCGGACGCGGCTGGCTCGCTCGCTGCACGGCGTTCGACGAGGATGCCTTCTCCACGTTCATCGAAGCGCACCGGTACAAGGGTCCGGAGCGGCTCCTGCCTGAACAGCTAGCGCCCGGGTCGTAACGGCACGGCTCAGCGGACATTCCCGGACGCTGACCCAGGCAGCGGTTCAAGCTGTCCCAGCGGTAGCTTTCGGCAGTGCTGCGAGGCGAGGTTCACATTGCTCCTGTCGCATCGGTGCCGGCGGGCTCAATGATCGATCCACAGATCGGTCGGTTCATGGCCAGCTGGCAAGGTGACGGCGTCGTGGAGGACGGCGTGCTAGAGGAGATCGAGCTCGTTGGTGCAGAACCAGCAGTTCTCTGGGGTCGCGCACGTGCGGAGACGGTCATCATTCGGCTCGGGCACCACCACGGCACGTTCTTCTCTGCCGGTGACACGCCCGTGGAGTACGACGACGACGGCCCGCTGCCTGCGTGGCCACCCGCAGGCCCGCCGGAGGGTGGGTGGTGGCAGCCGCCGCCACGACCGACGCTGGCGGAAGTCGACCAGGTAGCGGCAAAAGTAGCTGCCGGAACGCTCTCAGCGGACGAGGCCGCGCAGTGGGCGCTCGCCCGGCTCGACCTCGGAATCGAAGAGGACGCACCTGAAGATGTGATCGAAGCATTGGCTCAGCTGGCCGCGAACAGCAACACTCGGTTTTTCCTCTACTAGCCAGCAGGTAGCTTCAGAGTCCGTCGGGGACATTCCGACGCTCCGGCCGGCAAGCTTCTGACGCTGGTGGCATCCTCGGTAGCCGTGGGGTCTCGATTCGCAGTTGCGTCTGCGCTTGGCTGTCTGACCATCCTCGCCCAGACCGGCGCGGCGTCAACTGCAGAGCGGCGCAGCTCGTGCGACGGTCACCAGCTGGCGTTCGCGCTTCCGGATACCCCAGCGCCACATCAGCACAGCGCGGTCGGGCTATCGGTTCACAACACCGGTGGGACGTGTCGCCTTCGGTTGCCTGTGACTCTCACGTTGTCGGGTCGGCATTCACGACTCGTCGTATCGCCCAGGGTGTCTCGTCTGACGCTGGCCGGAACACTTAGAGCACGCAGTCGTGCCCACGTGACGTGGACGTACACGAACTACTGCGGCCGGTACGAGCCTGGACAGCTGCCGATCGGGTATCGAGTCGATGTGCAGGCAATCGAGCTTTCAGGGTCCTCTACCGGCGCACCCTGCTACGACCCCCGGCTGCCCGTCGATGTCCGCGTGCTCTTCGCATGCCCAGGCGCAACCGGCCCCGCGATCAGCGAGGTCACTCCGCGCAGTCTTCCGCTCTGCCCCTGAACCAGTTGCTCAGCCTCCTCCACGCTCAGGCTTCGACCGAGACCGCGGCGGCCGCCTCCAGGATCGCCCCGGCCGAGCGCTCGACGTCGGCGTCGGTCGTGCGCCAGTTGCAGACGGAGATCCGCATCGCCGCCCGCCCGCCCCACTCCGTCCCGGACAGCCAACACGTTCCGTCCTCCTGCACGCGCTCGACCGTCGACCGCGTGAGCTCGTCGTCGTCACCGAAGCGGACGAGGACCTGGTTGAGGACGACGTCGTTGAGGATCTCGACGTTCGGCTCCGCGCCCAGGATCTCCCCGAAGCGCGCAGCATGGTCGCAGCAGCGCTCGACGAGGTCGCGGACACCGTCCCGTCCAAGCTCGCGGATCGCCGCATAGAGCGGAAAGCCGCGGGCGCGCCGCGAGAACTCGGGGTTCCAGTCCATCTGGTCGCGGGCGTCGTCGTCCGCCTGCTCGAGGTAGCTCGCGCGCACCGCCATCGCCGCCCGGTGCGAGGCGGGATGGGCGCAGAAGGCGATGCCGCAGTCGTAAGGCACGTTCAGCCACTTGTGCGCGTCCGTCGCCCAGGAGTCCGCCCGCTCGGCGCCGGCGACGAGCTCGCGAAACCGAGGCGACACCGCGGCCCAGAGCCCGAAGGCGCCGTCGACATGGAGCCACGCGTCCGTGCCGGCGACCGCGTCGGCGATCTCGTCGAGCGGGTCGAACGCGCCCGTGTTGACGTTGCCGGCTTCGGCGCAGACGATCGTAGGACCGGAGCCGGCCGCCAGCGCCCGACGCAGCCCTTCGACGCGCATCCGCCCCTTTGCGTCGGGCTCGATCGCTTCGATCTGGGCCGATCCGATCCCGAGATAGCGCAACGCCCGGTCGACGGTCACGTGGCGCTGCTCTCCGACGAGCACTCTGATCCGTGGCGCAGCCTGCAGTCCGTCGCGGGGCAGGTCCCACCCTGCAGCCGCAAGCACGTGGTAACGCGCGGCCGCCAGAGCGGTCGTGTGTGCCATCTGGCAGCCGGTCACGACGCCTGCGGAGACACCGACCGGCAACCCGAGCAGCTCTCGCAGCCACTCGACGGCGACTTCCTCGGCGACGCCTGCGCTCGGCGCGGGACCGATCAGGCCCGCGTTCTGATCCCACGTGGCCGTGAGCCAGTCCGCGGCGAGCGCAGACGGCAGCGCGCCGCCGATGACGAAGCCGAAGAAGCGGCCGGAGGGCATCGCCATGATCCCCGGCTCCGCCGCCTCGATCAGCTCGGCGACCACCTGCGTGGCGTCGGTCCCGGTCTGGGGCAGCGGACCACCGAGCGCCGCGCGAAGCTCCTCGATCGAGGCTTGCGGCCGGATCCGGCGCTCGTCGAGTCCCTCGAGGAACGCGCTCGAATAGTCGGCCGTGAGCCCGAGCAGATCCTTCACCGCGTCGCACCTGCGGTCGCAGCCGCTGCCAGGATCGCATCGGCCGAGCGCTCGACATCGTCGCTCGTCGTGCGGAAGCTCGAGACGGAGATTCGCATCGCGGCGCGGCCTTGCCAGTCGGTCGCCCCAAGCCAGCAGGTCCCGTCGGCCTGGACGCGGCGAACGACTTCCCGTGTCATCTCGTCGTCGTCGCCGAAACGGACGAGCACTTGGTTGAGGACGACCTCGTTGAGGATCTCGACGTCGGGCTGCTCTCCGAGGATCGCCGCAAAAGTCGCCGCGTGGTCGCAACAGCGATCGACGAGTTCGGCAACGCCCTGCCGCCCAAGCGAGCGCAGCGCCGCCCACACCGCGAAGCCCCGCGCGCGGCGGGACGACTCCGGAACCCAGTCGGAGGGGCTGCGCCCGTCCGCGCGCTGGAGGTAGCTGGCGGCCACGGCCATCGCCTCGCCATGCGGCTCGGGGTGCCGGCAGAAGACGACACCGGAGTCGTACGGGACGTTCAGCCACTTGTGGGCGTCGGTCGCCCACGAGTCGGCGCGCTCGCAGCCCTCGGTCAGGTGCCGGTAGCGCGGGCTCGCGGCCGCCCAGAGGCCGAACGCCCCGTCCACGTGAAGCCACGCGCCGGCGGCCTCACACGCGTCCGCGATCTCGGACATCGGGTCGAACGCCCCCGTGTTCACATTCCCCGCCTGGGCGCAGACGATGGTCGGTCGCTCCGAGCTCGCGAGTGACTCCCGCAGCGCGTCGGCCCGCATCCGGCCCTGCCCGTCCGCCGGGACAAGCTCGAGCGCCGCAGTGCCGAGGCCGAGCAGGCGCAGCGAGCGGTCGATGGTCACGTGGCGCTCCCCGCCGCCGACCACGCGGATCGGGGGAGCCCCGTGGAGACCGTCACGTGCGACATCCCAGCCCGCCTGCGCCAGCACCCGCTGCCTGGCGGCCGCGAGCGCGGTCGTATTCGCGCCCTGTGCGCCGGTGACGAAACCACTCGCGACTCCCGCCGGCAGCCCCAACAGGTCGCCGAGCCACCCGGCGGCCACCGTCTCCGCCGCGGCGGCCGCGGGCGAAAGGACGACGGAGAAGGCGTTCTGATCCCACGCCGTCGCAACCCAGTCCGCCGCGACGGCCGCCGGAAGCGCGCTGCCGATCACGAAGCCGAAGTAACGGCCGGTCTGCGTCCCGACCACGCCGGGCTCGGCGGCCGCGATCAGCTCCGAGATGACCTGGACATCCTCGCTTCCCGCTTCGGGCAGCCGGCCGCCGAGTGCGTCGACGAGCTCGTCGTAGGTGGCTTCGGCGCGCACCGGTCTGTCGCCGAGAGTCTGATGGAATGTGGCCGCGTAGTCGGCGGTGAGGTCGAGCAGATCCTTCACGGGGTCCACAGTGCCCCAAGATAGACCGCCGGATCACCGGACTGCCAGCGCTCCAGGAAGCGCTGGATCGGCGGGTGCAACACGACTCCGGTCAGCTCGTCGAGCGCGAAGAGCCGGTGGCCGCGAACGGCTTCGTCCTGCGATGCGACCGACTCGAGCGAGCCGTCGACGTCGCCGGCGAAGATGATGTGGACGACGTGCTTCGTCACGAGCGCACCCTTCGGCGCGATCGAGTCGACGAGCGCGATCGGCCCCTCGAATCGCGGCGGCTCGATCCCCACCTCCTCCCGGATCTCGCGCTCGAGCGCGTCCATCAGCGTCTCGCCGGAGTGGACGCCGCCGCCCGGGAGCAACCAGACAGCCTTGCCCTTCTTCTCGTGCCTGCAGAGCAGGACGCCCCCGCCCCAGCGCAGAAGCGCCGAGACCCGGATCCGCGGCTCCGCCCGCATCATGTCGTGCTCGACCCCACTCCCGACGAGCCGAAGCCGGCGGCGCCGCGCTCGCTCTCGGGCAGCTCGTCGACCTCCACCAGCCGGACGGACGCCGCCTCGACGAGCACGAGCTGCGCGATCCGCATCCCGGGCTCGACAACGAACGACTGGCGCGCGTCGGTGTTGAGCAGGACCACCTTCACCTCGCCGCGGTAACCGCTGTCGATCAGCCCCGGTGCGTTGACAATCGTTAGTCCATGCCGGGCGGCGAGGCCGGAGCGTGGCAGCACCAAGCCTGCATGGCCATCGGGAATCGCGACGGCGACGCCGGTGCCGACGACGGCCCGTTCACCCGGCGCGAGCTCCGCGCGCTCGCAGGCGGCGAGATCGAGTCCCGCGTCACCGTCGTAGGCCTGTGCGGGGAGGATCGCATCGTCGCGCAGCCGCGCGACGGGCAACTCCGTCACACGCGCTCCGCCGCCGAGCTCTCACCAGCGTCGGCGACGAGATAGCGGGCGAAACGCCGTACCTCGCGCTGCGGCAGCCGCGCGCGCACGAGCACGCCCTCCTCCGAGTCCTCGCGCTCGTCGATCGGAGCGCCCAGCGCGTACAGCTCGGCGAGCTTCCCGCCCTCCTCGTACGGCAGCAGCAGCCGGACGTCCTCGTAGCGGTCGGCGAAGAGACTCGCGATCCGCTCGCGCAGCGCGTCCAGGCCTTCCCCCGTCGTCGCCGAGATCTGGAGCGAGCCGGGGAACCGGTTCGAGAGGCGCCGCCGCCCGAGCGGGTCGACTTGGTCGATCTTGTTCAGCACGAGCTCGACGGGGACGTCGTCGGCGCCGATCTCGTGCAGGACCGAGTCGACCGCGCCGATCATCTCCTCGAGCCGGTCGTCGTCCTCGGAGGCGTCGACGACGTGCAGGACGAGGTCGGCGACGAGCGTTTCCTCGAGCGTCGACGCGAAGCCCTCGACGAGCTGCGTCGGCAGGCGGCGGATGAAGCCGACCGTGTCCGTGACGAGGTAGCGCTTCCCCCCGTGCTCGAATCCCCGCGTGGTCGGGTCGAGCGTCTCGAAGAGCCGGTTCTCGACGCTCACCTCCGCCCCGGTGAGCGCGTTCAGGAGCGTCGACTTGCCGACGTTCGTGTAGCCGGCCAGCGCGACGGTGGGCGTGCCGCTGCCGGCGCGCTCCTTCCGCCGCGTCGCGCGGTGCTTGCCGACCTCCTTCAGCCGCCGCCGCAGGAGCGAGATCTTCCGCCGGGCGATCCGGCGGTCGGTCTCGAGCTGCGATTCGCCGGGGCCGCGCGTGCCGACGCCGGCCCCGAGCGCGCCGGTGCCGCCGCCGAGGCGCTCGAGGTGCTGCCACATGCCGCGCATCCGTGGCAGGTTGTACTCGAGCTGCGCCAGCTCGACCTGGAGCTTTCCCTCAGCGCTCGTCGCGTGCTGGGCGAAGATGTCCAGGATCAGCTGGGTGCGGTCGACGACTCGGGCGGTCAGGGCGTTCTCGAGCGCCTTCTGCTGCGCGGGCTCGAGCTCGTCGTCGACGATCAGCACCTCGGCGCGGGCGCTCTCGTAGGCCTGCTTCAGCTCCTCGAGCTTCCCCTTGCCGACGTACGTGCGCGGGTCGGGATTCGCGCGCTGCTGCACCAGCTCGGCGATCGGCTCGACACCTGCGGTACGCGCGAGCTCACGCAGCTCGCCGAGCTCCTCCTCGGAGTCGGCGGAGCGTGGGAGGACAGCGAGGACGAGCCCGCGCTCGGGCTCGACGCCCGGGCTTGGTTTCTGGCGCGTCGTCACCTGGGGGATTGTGCCACGCTTGCGTCAGATGCTCGATCTCGCGAACCGGCTGGCCGAGCGCACGCTCGAGCTCGTCAACATTCCCTCCGAGAGCCGGCACGAAGCGGAGATCGCCGACCATGTCCGCTCGCTCGTCCCGGCCTCGTTCGAGGCCGAGTACGAGGCCGAGGATGCGTTCGTCTGGGCACGGCCGCGGCGCGAGGGCAGGCCCCTGGTCGTGCTCGCGGGCCACTACGACACCGTCCCTGCCCAGGAGAACGTTCCCGGACGGATCGAGAACGGCGCCGTCGTCGGGCTGGGCGCGAGCGATATGAAAGGCGGGCTCGCGGTGATGCTCGAGCTGGCACGGGAGCTCGAAGGCGTGGAGACAGAGGTCGACCTCGCCCTGCTCGCGTTCGGCAAGGAGGAGCTGCCCGCCGAGTTCAGCCCGCTCCCGCACCTGTTCGACAACTCGCGCGTCGTGCACGACGCTGAGCTCGCGATCCTGCTCGAGCCGACCGACACCACGATCCAGGCCGGCTGCCTCGGCAACCTGAACGCACGACTCATCTTTCGCGGCGTCAGCGGCCACTCGGCGCGGCCGTGGACGGCCGAGAACGCGATCGAGAAGGCGCTGGATGGGTTGCGCGCGTACGCGTCGATCGAGCCACGGCCGGTCGAGATCGGCGGGCTCACCTTCACCGAGGTCGCCAGCATCACGCGGATCGAGGGCGGGATCGCGACGAACGTGATCCCGGACCGCGTCGAGGCGAACGTCAACTTCCGCTATGCGCCCGACCGCTCGCCCGCGAGTGCGGACGCCTATCTCCGCAGCCTCGTCCCCGAGGGAGCGACCTACGAGCACGCGGGCGACTCACCGCCGGCACGGGTCGTCACCGACTCGCCGCTGGTGCAGCGCCTGCGCGCTTCCGGCGACCTCGCATTGGAGCCGAAGCAGGCGTGGACGAACGTGGCCGACTTCACGTCCCGCGGCATCGACGCCGTCAACTTCGGACCCGGTGCGACGCGGTACGCACACCGGCGGGACGAGCAGATCGAGATCGCGGCGCTCGAGCGGGCCTTCACGGCGCTCTGGCGCTTCGTCACGGGTAGCGTCTAGCCGTGCCCGTCTCCCCCATCCTCGAGCGCCAGACGACCTACCCGTTCGTGCGCCTGAACGAGGCTGCGCGGCGGGTACGGGAACGCGGGATCGACGTGATCGACTTCGGCATGGGCGACCCGCGCGAACCGACCGACCCGAAGATCCGCCAGGCGCTGATCGACGGGCTCCGCGACCGGATGGGCTACCCGGCGGCAGTGGGGCTGCCGGAGCTGCGCGAGGCGATCGCGGCCTGGGCGAAGCGCCGCTTCGAGACGACGCTCGATCCTGAGACGGAGATCATCCCGACGCTCGGGAGCAAGGAGGCGATCTTCACGTTCGCACTCGCGGTCGTCGACGCTGACGGTGCGCGCGACACGGTCGCCTACACCGATCCCGGCTACCCGGTCTACGAGCGCGGCGCCCTCTTTGCGCACGCGCAGCCGTTGCCGCTGCCGCTGCGCGAAGAGCACGGCTTCCTGCCCGACCTCGATGCGATCGACGACGAGACCTGGGCTCGGCTGGCGGTCTTCTGGGTCAACTATCCGAACAACCCGACCGCAGCGACCGCGCCGCTCGCGTTCTACGAGCGACTCGCGGCGCTCGCGCGGGAGCACGGCTTCGTCGTCGCCTCCGACGAGGCTTACACGGAGCTCTGGTTCGACGAGCCGCCGGCGTCGGCCCTGCAACTGGCCGACCGGACGAACGTCGTCGTTTTCAACACGCTCTCGAAGCGCAGCTCGATGACCGGCTATCGCAGCGGCTTCGCGGCCGGAGATCCGGCTCTGATCTCGGCGCTGAAGGCGTTCCGGCCCACCGTCGGCACGGCGCCGCAGGAGTTCGTCCAGCGTGCGTCGATCGTCGCCTGGAGCGACGAGGAGCACGTCGCGGAGACACGCGCGCGCTACGGCCGTAAGCGCGCGCTCTTCCTCGACCTCTTCGAGCGCAAGGGCCTTCGCGTCGCCGGCAGTGAGGCGACGATGTACATCTGGGTCCGGGTTCCGGAGGGCGAGACGTCGGAATCGTTCGCAGATCGATTGCTCGAGCAGGGGGTCCTCGTCGCACCCGGCTCCTACCTCGGCGCCGCCGGCGAGGGCTACTTCCGCGTCGCGCTCGTCCCCTCCGAGGAGGAGTGCGCCCACGCGGTCGAGATCCTGGAGCGCGTGCTGTGACCCCCGAGCTCGCGCTCGAGATCGTCGAGGCGCTCGACAAGGGCGAGCGGCGGATCGCCTCCAAGCAGGGCGACAACTGGGTCGTCGACGTCGAGGCGAAGGAGGCGATCCTCGAGTACTTCCGCCTGCGCAAGGTCGAGCCGATGACGGTCGGCCCCTTCTCCTTCCAGGACAAGATCCCGCTGAAGGTGCCACCGAACGGCGTTCGGATCGTGCCGCCCGGCGTCGCCCGCTACGGCTCCTTCCTCTCGGAGGGGGTCGTGCTGATGCCGGGCTTCGTCAACATCGGCGCCTGGGTCGGGCCGCGAACGATGGTCGACACGTGGGCGACGGTCGGCTCGTGCGCGCAGATCGGCGCCGACGTCCACCTCGCCGGCGGCGTCGGCATCGGCGGCGTGCTCGAGCCGCCCAACGCGACGCCGGTGATCGTCGAGGACGGCGCGTTTCTCGGCTCGCGCTGCATCGTCACCGAGGGCGTGCGCATCGGAGCCGGCGCCGTCCTCTCGGCAAACGTCTCGTTGACGGCGAGCGTGCCGGTCATCGACGTTACCGGTGACGAGCCCGTCGAGCATCGCGGCTCAGTCCCGCCGCGTGCAGTCGTCGTCCCGGGCACGCGGCCGAAGGAGTTTCCAGCCGGCACCTACCAGCTCGACTGCGCGCTGATCATCGGCTGGCGCAAGGAGTCGCACGACGAGCGGCTGAGCCTGAACGAGACGCTGCGCGAATTCGAGCTCGCTGTCTAGCGGCGCAGCTCGCCCTCGCAGATCTCCTCCGCCGGGCCGACGAGCGTGATCCGCGCCTCATCGTCCAGCTCGACCCGAAGCTCGCCGCCGGGCATGCGGACCGTTACGGGGCTCTCGCACCAGCCGTTCGCGACGGCCGCGGCGGCGGCGGCGACCGCGCTCGAGCCGGAGGCGCTCGTCTCGCCGACCCCCCGCTCCCAGATGAGCACGTTCAGCTCGTTCTGGCCGTCGACACGGACGAGCTGGACGTTCGTCCGTGCGGGGAAGCGCACGTGCCGCTCGATCAGCGGGCCGAGCCGGAGCAGCTCCTCGCGGTCGGAGGCGTGGCGTACCACGGCGTGCGGGTTGCCGACCGAGACCGCGGTCAGCTCGATCCGCTCGTTGCCGAGCTCGATCGTCTCGGTCTCACCCACCTCGACGTCGCCCATCCCCATCGCGACGGTGCCGTCCTGCCGGATCGCCGCCGGGTAGGCGCGACCGTCGACGGCGACCGTCACCTGCGGCGTCCCGGCCCGGGCACCCAGCCAGGCGGCGGCGATGCGGCTGCCGTTGCCGGAGAACTCGGCGACCGATCCGTCGGGGTTCCAGATCACGATCTCGGCCCGGGCACCGTTCGCCGCTACCACCTCGACGATGCCGTCGGAACCGACGCCGTAGCGGATGTCGCAGAGTCGTCGTGCCAGCTCGGGCGCCATCGCCTCCTCGACGACGAGGTAGCTGTTACCGAGCGCGTGCCACTTCCAGAATCGCATCCGCCACCTCTCCCGCAGTCCGTTCCGCGTCGATCATGACGATGCCCGGGATCCGGCGCATCCATTTGCGCTGGTAGGCGGCGAAGCGCAACGTCGCACGCTCGAGCTCGGCGATCGCGTCCTCGCGGGGAAGCGTCCGCACCGCATCCAAGCCGAGCACTTGCGGCGTCACCTCTCCCGCGGCGCGCACCTCGGCTTCCACGCCCTGATCGAACATCGCCCGAGCGCGACCGCGAATCCGCGCGGTCAGCGTCTCGCCCGTAGCGTCGAGGCCGACCACGAGCGTCGGCAGCCTGAGCGCCGCGGCCCAGAGGCGTGGCTGCTCGGGCACGAGCGTGCCGCCCGCCTGCCACAGCTCGAGCGCCCGCACGACGCGCTTGCGGTCGTTTGGGTGGATGCGCGCTGCCGCGCGTGGGTCTCGCCGCTCCAGCACTGCGTGCGCCGTCGCCGGCCCGCGGCGGTCGTAAAGCCGCTCCCAGCGCACTCGTGCATCCGGCGGGGCATCGGCAGGCAGACGGACGTCCGTCAGCGCCGCCTGGAACCAGAGCCCCGAGCCGCCGACGACCACGGGCGTCTTGCCGGCGGCGGCGATCTCGTCGATCGCGGCGTGCGCGAGCCGCTGGTACTCGCCGACGGTTCCCTGGCGGTCGAGGGGCCAGATCCCCACGAGCCGCGCGCTGGCGTCCTGGTTCGTCAGGATCGGCAACCCCCGGTAGATCTGCATCGAATCGGCGGAGACGAGCTCGGCCGGGATTCGCTCCGCGATCGCCTCGGCCACGGCCGTCTTGCCCGACGCGGTCGGCCCAAAGACGCCGATGACGGCGACGCCGGGGCCGCTCGCGGCCCCCTTCAGGGGTCTTTGCGCGATGGGCGTCCGCTCCTGCGGACGCTCATCCTGCGCCGCCGGCAACAGCCTTCCAGCCAACCGAGTCGCCCTCGTTCACGACCGGACGGTTCTCGTCCGGGTTGGCGGCGCGGTGCTCCTGGAACCAGGCGACCGCGCGCGGAATCCCCTCGTCGAGCGGAACCTGCGGCTCCCAGCCGAGCAGGTCGCGCGCTTTGCGGATGTCGGCCACGTAGCGCGTCACCTCACCGAGAAGTGACGGCGCGATCGTCATCGTCGGCTCGACGTCCAGCTCGGCCGCGATCAGCTCGGCAGCGCGGACGAGCGTATTGCCCTCGCCGAACGCCAAGTTGATCGTCTCGTTCGTGACGCGGCCGTCGACAAGCGCCTCGATTCCGCGCGTGATCCCGTCGACGCAGTCGTCGACGTAGGTGAAGTCGAGCACCTTGTCGGCGCCGCCGAAGACGGTGATCGGCTCGTCTCGGGACATCGCGTGGATGAACAGCGGCAGCACGCGGGACATCCGGTGCAGGTCGTTGTCGTAACGTCCGTAGACGTTCGAGAAACGGAAGGCGAGGTACCTGAGCCCGTAGCAGCGCGCGTAGGCGTAGATGAAAGCCTCGCTCGCGATCTTCGAGGCCGAGTAGGGGCTCTCCGTGAACGCGAAGTCGGCCGTGTCCTCGCCGTAGCCCTCGAAGCGGTGGACGTCGCCGTACACCTCGCGTGTCGAGGAGAAGACGAGCGGCAGCTGGCGCTGCCGGCAGTACTCGAGCACGTTGAAGGTCATCATCGTGTTCTCGAGCGCGCGGTGCGGATGCGCGACGAGCTGGTGCACCTTCGCGTGGGCAGCCAGGTGGACGACGACGTCCGTCTCGGGATAGGGGACGCCGCCGATCCCGTCAGGGAAGGCCGGGTACTGGCCGGAGAGGTCCTGGATCAGGTAGCGGAACTCGTCCGTCCAGGTGTTCACGCGTTGGTCGACGCCGAAGACCTCGTGGCCGTCAGCAAGGAGCCGGAGCGCCAGGTTGGTGCCGATCTGCCCGGACGAGCCGGTGAGCAGGACTTTCATGCCGCCACCGCCGTCCGCTGGGCACCGCGGAGGGTCGTCGAGGTCGCGCTCTCGATCAGGACGTCGACGAGCGCGCCCGGCTCGGCGCCACCGGCGAAATTGACGGTGACGTTCCCGCGCGTGCGGCCGCGCACGAGGGTTGCATCGGTGCGGCTCGTCCCTTCGACGAGCACCTCCTCGACCGTGCCGACACGGGCGGCGTTCTTCTCGGCCGCGATCCGCTGGACGACGTCGACGAGTCGCTCGAGGCGCTCATGCTTGACCTCCTCCGGCACCTGATCCGGCATCGCCGCCGCCTCGGTGCCCTGCCGCGGCGAGTAGATGAAGGTGAAGGCGCTGTCGTAGCGCACGTTCTCGACGACCGCGAGGGTCTCGTCGAAGTCCGCGTCCGTCTCCCCCGGGAAGCCGACGATCACGTCGGTGCCGAGCGCGAGCCCCGGGATCGCGTCGCGCAGCTTCGCGACGAGCGTCAGGTAGCGGTCGCGGTCGTAGGTGCGGCGCATCGCCTTCAGGATCCGGCTCGAGCCCGACTGGAGCGGCAGGTGGACCTGCTCGCAGACGGCCTCGCACTCCGCCATCGCGGCGATCACCGGGTCGCGGAAGTCCTTCGGATGAGGGCTCGTGAAGCGGATCCGCTCGATCCCGTCGACGGCGTCGCAGGCGCGCAGCAGCTCCCCGAACTCGGTCTCCAGGTCGGGGCGCAGGTCACGGCCCCAGGAGTTGACGTTCTGGCCTAGGAGGGTGATCTCCTTGACCCCGTCGGCTGCGAGCCGCGTCACCTCGGCGACGATCTCGCCGGGCCGGCGGCTCTGCTCGCGCCCGCGCACGGCGGGGACGATGCAGTACGCGCACTTGGAGTTGCAGCCCATCGAGACCTGCACCCAGGCGCTGAAGATGCGCTCGCGGTGCATCGGCAGGTCGCCGGCGAAGTGCTCGTGCGTGCCGAAGCGCCCGCGCGGCGCGTGTCCGCCGGCGCCGATCCACTCGCCGAGATGCGGGATCGAGCCGGGGCCGAACGCGACGTCGACCTGCGGGTAGAGCTCGAAGATCCGCTCCCGCTGCGCCTCGGCGTAGCAGCCGCCAACCGCGACGACGAGCTCCGGGTTCTGCCGCTTCCGCGCACCCGCGTCGCCGAGGTAGGCGGCCAGCTTCGTGTCCGGCTTCTCGCGGATCGTGCAGGTGTTGAAGACGAGCACGTCGGCGTCCTCCTGAGCGGTCGCCTCACCGAGCCCGAGCGACTCGAGCATGCCCTTGATCCGCTCGGAATCGTGGGCGTTCATCTGGCAGCCGAAGGTGGTGACGTGGTACCGCTTCATCGGCCGCTCAGTCTAGCCCGGTGCCAAGTAACAGACTGTTACTTGGCGATCTCGGTCGCGCGCGACTCCCGGATCACGGTCACCTTCACCTGGCCCGGGTACTCGAGCTGGTCCTCGATCTCGCGGGCGATCTCGTGCGAGAGGAGGACGGCGCCATCGTCGTCGACCTCGGTCGGCTCGACCATGACGCGGATCTCGCGGCCGGCCTGGAGCGCGTACGCCTTCGCGACACCGGGCTTCGCGGTCGCGATCTCCTCGAGCGCGCCCAGCCGCTTGATGTAGTGCTCGAGACTCTCGCCACGCGCGCCCGGCCTCGAGGCAGAAATCGCGTCTGCGGCGATCAGGAGCACCGCCTCGACCGTCTGCGGCTGCACCTCGTAGTGGTGGGCCTCGATCGCGTGCACGACGCCCTGGCTCTCGCCGTA
Organism: Gaiellaceae bacterium; assembly: GCA_035556515.1. GTDB lineage: Bacteria > Actinomycetota > Thermoleophilia > Gaiellales > Gaiellaceae > Gaiellasilicea. The sequence continues at coordinate 8,809 of DATMEO010000043.1, read as the reverse complement.
GCGCTTGGCCAGCTGCGCGGAGATGATCGCGTGCGACCCCTCGACCTCGTGGGTCATCGCCTTGCCGATGTCGTGGAGCAATGCAGCGCGCTTGGCGGTCTTGACGCTCGCGCCGAGCTCGCTCGCCATGATCCCGGTCAGGTGCACGACCTCGAGTGTGTGCTTGAGCACGTGCTGGCCGTAGCTCGTCCGGTAGCGGAGCCGGCCCAGCACCTTCACGAGCTCTTCGTGGAACTCGCCGCACTTGGCCTCGAAGACCGCTTGCTCGCCGGCCTGGCGGACGTGGTCCTCCAGCTCGGCCTTCGAGAGGTAGTACATCTCCTCGATCCGGGCCGGGTGGATGCGGCCGTCCTCGATCAGCTTCTCCAGCGTCGTGCGCGCGACCTCGCGGCGGAGACCGTCGAACGAGGAGAGGACGACGGCCTGCGGCGTGTCGTCGATGATGAAGTCGACGCCGGTGAGGTGCTCGAGCGCCCGAATGTTGCGGCCCTCGCGGCCGATGATCCGGCCCTTCATGTCGTCGGAGGGAAGCTCGACCACCGTCACGGTCGTCTCGGCCGTATGACTGGCGGCGACGCGCTGGAGCGCGTCGGCGATCAGCGCGCGGGCGCGCCGCCGGGACTCGGTCCGCGCTTCCTCCTCCTGCTGGCGGACGCTTCTCGCGAGCTCGTGCCGGATCAGGTCCTGGGAGCGCTCGAGCAGGTGGCTCTTCGCCTCCGCCACCGTCAGGCCCCCGACCCGCTCGAGCTCGCCGAGCGCCTCGTCCTTCGCCGCCTTCAAGTCCTCCTGGAGCTGCTTGACGTGCACCTCGCGGTCGTTCAGCCCCTGCTCGCGACGCTCGACCTCCGTCTGCTGTCGCCCGAGCTCGTGCTCGGCGGCCGTGATCTGCTCCTCGATCCGGGCGGCCTCCGCGCGCCGGTCCCGCACCTCGGTCTCGATCTCCGCGCGCAGCTTCACCGCCAGCTCGCGTGCCTCGATCTGAGCTTCCCGGCGGATCGTCTCGGCCTCCCGCTCGGCCACGTGCACGCGCGAGCCGCTGCGCAGCATCAGCAGTCCCGTCGCCACGGCAGCGCCGATCGAGAGTCCAACCAGCGTCATAACCGCAGTGAGCATGCCGTCCTGCCTCCAGAGGGAGAAGGTGGATTCCGCGACGAGCGTCGCGGGTGCTCACATCCGGCGCCGGCCCGCACGGCCGCGTTCCGGTCTTGGCGCGTCAGATCACGGTCGAGCCGGAGAGTCCTCCCGGGCGTCCGCTGGATTGAAGGTTGAAGTGGTCAAGAGAGCCAAGGTTTCAGAAGCTTCGGAAAAATGCGCTTGTGCAGGAAAAACGTCGAATGGAAGCACCGCCGATCCTATCGCTTCTCAGTCCTCCTGTGCAACGATCCCCTCCAGCGCGTCCGCACCGAATCCCTTCGAGGCCAGGTACCGAGCGGTCTTGACGCTCCGGCCGCGCTGCTCTGCGATCCGGGCCGCGCGTTTCCGCTCGGGCTCGAGCGCCTCGAGCGCGATCTCGACGTGCCCCGCAGCGATCCCACGTCCTTCGAGGTCGTAGCGGATCAACGCGTCGCCGGAGCCGCGGGCGGCAAGCTGCTCCGCCCGCGTGCGGGCAAAGCGCTCGTCGTCCACGTAACCGATCCGCTCGAGCGTCTCGAGCGCCTGCTCTCGCTCTGCCGCTGCGACGCCGCGCTGCTCGAGGCGCAGTTCGACCTCCGCGGCCGAGCGGTCGCGGAAGCGGAGCGCCCGCAGCGCCTGCTCGACGGCGTCCGGCTGCTCCGGCACAACGGCTTCCCTGCCTGCGCTACGCGGCGGAGGCGGCTTCCTCCTGCTCCTCCTCGACTTCCTCGACCTCGTCGAGCACCGGGGTGACCTCCTCCGCACCGGCGACGGTCGGCAGCAGCCGCGCCGAGATCGCCTGCTCAGGCCCCGCCTGGGCCTGGATCTGCTGCAGGATCTGCTGGACGACGTCCGGGTGCTCCTTCAGGAACGAGGCCGCGTTCTGGCGTCCCTGGCCGAGCCGTTCGTCGCCGAAGCTGAAGTACGAGCCCGACTTGGCGACGATCTTCCGCTCGATCCCGACGTCGAGCACCGTGCTCTCCCAGGAGATGCCGGAGCCGTAGATGATGTCGAACTCGGCCTGCTTGAACGGCGGCGCGACCTTGTTCTTGACCACCTTGACGCGGACGCGGTTGCCGTAGGCCTCCGCCCCGTCCTTCAGCGTCTCGATCCGGCGGATGTCGAGGCGGACCGACGAATAGAACTTGAGCGCCCGGCCGCCCGGCGTCGTCTCGGGGCTGCCGAACATGACGCCGATCTTCTCGCGCAGCTGGTTCGTGAACAGGCAGATCGTGTCGGTGCGGTTGAGCGTGCCGGCGAGCTTGCGCAGCGCCTGGCTCATCAGCCGGGCCTGCAGGCCGACGTGGCTGTCGCCCATCTCGCCCTCGATCTCCGCCTTCGGCGTCAGAGCCGCGACCGAGTCGACCGCGACGACGTCGAGCGCACCCGAGCGCACGAGCAGCTCGGTGATCTCGAGTGCCTGCTCGCCCGTGTCGGGCTGCGAGACGAGCAGATCGTCGACGTTGACGCCGATCTTGCGCGCGTACTGCGGGTCCATCGCGTGCTCGGCGTCGATGAAGGCGCAGATGCCGCCGCGGCGCTGGGCCTCGGCGATCACGTGGTAGACGAGCGTCGTCTTGCCCGAGCTCTCCGGGCCGAAGACCTCGACGACGCGGCCGCGCGGCAGACCGCCGATGCCGAGCGCGACGTCGAGCACGAGCGACCCCGTCGAGATCGCTCCGATCTGCACCTGGGCCTGGTCGCTCATCTTCATGACCGAGCCTTTTCCGAACTGTCGCTCGATCTGCCCGAGGGCGACGTCGAGAGCTTCCTCGCGGTTCATCTGATCAGCCTCCTAGCGGAAATGAGTCGTGCACCTCGTACCGCGCCCCGGACGGGTGCAGACGTGAAAGGAAAGCAGCCGCGTCGGACGACACCCAGCCGAGCGGCGCCACCTCGGGTCGCAGACGCGGCCGCTCGCGGAAGCGCAACACGGTCACGTGCGGCAGCCACGGTCGTGCCTCGGGGCGGTAGACGCCGAGCCCGGCCAGCTCGGCGTGCAGGCGGTCGGCGAGCGTCGCCGCAGCACCCACCTCGCCGCCGAGCGTGAGCATCCCGACCGAGCGTGTCTCCCGATAGCCGGTGACGTCGAAACGCAGTGGCTCCGTCGCGCTCGCCGCCCGGCCGAGCACGTCGAGGATCGCCGGCAGCTCGGCTGCGGGCCGCGAGCCGAGAAAGGCGAGCGTGACGTGCAGGTTCTCGCGGGGGACGATCCGCGGGGTCCGCTCCCCACTCTCGAGCTCGCGCGCCTGCCAGTCGGCGAGCGCGTCGAGGGCGGCTGCGGGCAGCCGGAGGGCGAGGAAGAGGCGAAGGCGTTCATCGCCGCTCACGCTACCGGCCATTCCTATGCGGCTTTGTCTCGATTCTGTTCCAAAAGGCGCCGCAACAGGTGCAGCGACGCGACGACCGAGCGCCGGCGGATCGAGTCGCGGTCGCCGGGGAAGCTGAAGAAGCCCCCCTTGCTCGTGTCGGGCGTCTCGGCGTGGAAGTAGACGAGCCCGACGGGCTTCTCCTCCGTGCCGCCGCCCGGGCCCGCGATGCCCGTCACCGAGACAGCAGCGTCGACCCCGAGACGCTCGCGGGCCCCCCGCGCCATCGCCGCGGCGACCTCGGCGGAGACGGCGCCGTGCTGCTCGATCAGCTCGGCTGGGATACCCAGCTCGCCGATCTTGACCTCGTTCGCGTAGGCGACGATGCCGCCTGTGACGACGTCGGTCGAGCCCGGAATCGCCGTCAAGCCTGCGGCGACGAGCCCGCCCGTGCACGACTCGGCGGTCGCGAGCGACCAGCCGAGCTCGCGGCACCGGTCGAGCACGATCTCCTCCACGCCCCGCCCGTCGGTCGAGTAGAGGAACCGCCCGAGCCGCTTCGAGAGCGCGGTCTCGAGCTCGAGCAGCCGGTGCTCGGCGCTCGGCTCCGCGACGAGATCGACGTGGATCTCGAAGCTGCGGGCGCAGATCGTCACCTCGAGCCCGTCCCCATCGCCGCCGGCTTCCTGGAAGGCCTGCGCGACCTGCGACTCACCGGGACCGAAGAAGCGCAGCGTGCGCCGCAGCGGCGGTGTCCCCCGGTCGAGCAGGCGGCGGATCTCCGGTGTCTCGAGTGCGCGCGGCCAGAGCCGCTGCAGCTCGGCCGGCGGCCCGGGCAGGACGATCACGGGCGTCCCGTTCGCGTCGACCACGAGCCCGGGCGCGGTGCCGGCGAGGCCGAGGACCGTCGAGGGCTCCGGCACCGTCGCCTGCTTCGTGACCCCGTCTGAGAAGTCCGCGTAGGGACGCTTCATCCGCTCCGCGACCATCCGGGAGACGGCTTCGATCTGCTCTTCCAGCTCCGCGTCGACCCGTACGGCCAGACCGGCGACCTTCGCCACGATTCTGACCGTGCGGTCGTCGTGCGTCGGGCCGAGCCCGCCCGAGGTGGCGACGAGATCCGCCGTGGCGACCGCCTCGGCGACCGCAGCCTCGAGCTCGGCCGGATCGTCGCCGACGACGTGAATCCGGATCGGCTCGATCCCGAGTGCGAGCAGCGAGCGTGCCAGGAACGGGCCGTTCAGGTCGGTGCGTTCGCCGCGTACGAGCTCGCTGCCCGTGACGACGATGACCGCACGCGGACGCGCGCCGTTCGCGGCCGTCAAGCCGGGTCGGCCGCGAAGATCTTCTTCGCCGTCACGAAGACGCCCTGCGCCTTGACGGCGGCCGGCAGCCGAACGCGGTTGCCATTGCGGCGCACGAGGACGTTCTGCGGCGACTCGAGCTGGACCCACAGCACCTGGCCGTCGAACCGCTGCGTCTGCCTGCGCTCCAGTGTCCCCTGGTACAGAATCTCGCCGAGCGCGCTGCCCTGCTTGACGAGCAGGTAGGAGTTGCCGCGCGTGGCGCGCAGCTCCAGCCGTGCCGTCCCGTCCGCCTGCGGCACCTGCGCGGCCGGTCGTTGCGTAGTCGTGGACGTCTTCAGGCCGTGCACGGGCTCGTCCTCGGGGCTGCCGAAGCGCCACGCCACGATCACGAGCGCGGTCACGAGCGTGATCGCGGTCAGCGCGAAGACGACGATGCTCGACTCGCGCCGGTCGGAGCGCCTCGCCTTGGCCGCCGGCACCCGGCGGGCGCGCACGGGCGCGTCCTCCTCGCCGATCACGAAGCGCGAGTTGTACTCGTCGACGTAGAGCTGGCCGTCGAGGCCGAGATAGTCGGCGTACGAGCGCAGGAAACCCTTGATGTAGGTGTGCGAGGGCAGCAACTCGAAGCGCTCGTCCTCGAGCGCGCGCAGGTACTTGCCCCGGATCTTGGTGCCGTGCTCGGCGTCGACGAACTCGATGTGGCGGCGGAGGCGGGCCTCGCGCAGGCTATTGCCGATCTCGAACACGACGGCAATGGTAGCCGCCGAATCCGGCCGTGCCTAATCAGGTTTCGACGACGGAGAGGATCCAGTAGACGACGAGCGACCCCGCCGCCGTCAGAGCGAGCAGGAAGCCGAGCATCCCGAGCAGCCGCCCGAGCCGGGCGGTCCTCGTTCCCTTCGGGTGGCCGAGGGTCGGCGCCAGCCGCGACCGCGCCCGGCGGGCGAGGGCGATCGCGAGCAGGCCGAGCCCGGCTGCAAGCGGGATCGCGAAACCCGCCTGGAGAAGGTCATACTCCCGTGACCAGCGCGTGGCGACGACCGCGGCGGGCATCGTCGCGACCGCGAGCAGGCCGACGAACACCGATGCGCGTGCACTGCCCGGGCGCGGCGGCCCGCCGTTCGAATTCACTGTTTCTTGTAGGGACGGCCAACAGCAGCCGGCGGAATCGAGCGGCCGATCACCCCGGCGACCGCGATCAGCGTCAGCACGTACGGCAGCGCCTGGAAGAGCACCGCCGCGGATTCCGAGTAGGCGGGCAGGCGCTGCGCGAGCGCGCTCGAGAAGCCGAACAGGAGCGCCGCCGCCGCCGCGCCCCACGGACGCCAGTTGCCGAAGATGACCGCGGCGAGCGCGATGAAGCCGCGGCCGACGGTCATGTTCTGGTTGAACGAGTTGACGAACCCGATCGAGAGGTACGCGCCCCCGAGCGCAGCGAGGATCCCCGAGAGGACGACCGCGGCGTAGCGCGTCTTGTAGACCGAGATCCCGACCGTGTCGGCCGCACGCGGATGCTCGCCGACGGCGCGGATGCGGAGGCCGATCGGCGTCTTGAAGAGCACGATCCACGTCGCCACGATCGTCAGGAACGCCAGCCAGATCATCAGGTTCAGCTGGCCGAGCAACGGCCCGATGAAGTACCAGTCGTCGAGGAAGTCCAGGTGCACGTTCGGAATCCCGGGGATGTCCGGCGGCGTCCCTTCGCCGCCGTAGATGTCGATGAAGAGGTAGCCGGTGACCCCCAGCGCCAGGAAGTTGATCGCGGTGCCGCCGACGATCTGGTCGGCGCGGAGGTGGATTGCGAAGAAGGCGTGGATCAGCGCGAAAGCCCCGCCCGAGAGCGCCGCGCAGAGCAGGCCGAGTGGCCACGAGTCGAACTTGTCGGCGCCGAGGATCCCGAAGAACGCGCCCGAGAGCATCATCCCCTCGAGGCCGATGTTCACGACGCCGCTGCGCTCGGAGAAGATGCCGCCCATCGCCGCGAAGGCGAGCGGCGTCGCGTAGCGGAGCATCGCCGCCATCAGCGCCGACCAGACGATCACCTGGTCGAGATGACCTTCGCTCGAGCGCGTGGCGAGATACCCGAGCCCGATCCCGAGCATGCCGATCACGATCGCGCCCCAGCCGAGGCGGCGCGCACCGCCGCGCGAGAGCACGGAGATCCCGAGGGCGATGGCGAAGAGGCCGATCACGACCGGGACGGCCGGCTCGCGCACCTTCAGCGGCGGCAGCGCGACCCAGAAGGCGAGCAGGCCGAGGAGGATCCCGAGCCAGGCGAGCGTCGGCGTCCCACTCGGGCGCCAGGAGAGCAGGCGATCGATCATTCCGTCGCCTCCTCCGCCTGCCGCCGCCGGCGTCTGCGCAGGCCGAGCACCGAGAGGATCAGCACGTCGGCGCCGACGAAGAGCACGACGAGTCCCTGGATCATCACCGTCAGGTTGCCCGCCAGCTCGGGCTTGAAGATCTCCGGGTCGAGGTTCCTGGTCGAGGTCCCGGTCACGAGCGACGCGAACAGCATCGCGGCCAACCCGATCCCGATCGCCTTGTTGCGCCCGAGCAGCGCAACCGCGATCCCGACGAATGCGATCTGCGACGAGATCATCACGTCGTTCGTGTTGATCCGGTACGCCCAGCCGACGGTGTCGATCGCGCCTGCCAGGCCCGCGAAGAGGCCGGAGATCGCCATCGCGAGGAAGTAGTTGCGGGCCACCGAGATGCCGCCGTACCTGGCCGCTTCCGGGTTGTAGCCGACCGCCCGCACCTCGTAGCCGAGCGTCGTCCGGTTGAGCGTGATCCAGTAGACGACGAGGGCGGCCAGCGCGACGAAGAAGCCGACGTGGAGCGCCTGCAGGAACGGGTCGCCCCAGAAGATCGGCAGCTTCGACTCCTCGAGGATGTCGTTCGAGACCGGCACGAACGGCTGCGTGTCGTTCTGGAGCGGCCCGCCGAGCCCGAAGAGGAAGACTCCGATCCAGATCGCGATCCAGTTGAGCATGATCGTCGAGATCACCTCGTGCGTCCCCACCGTCGCCTTCAGGAAGCCGGCGATCCCGGCCCAGACCGCGCCGGCGAGCGCTCCCCCGATCACCGCGAAGAGGATGTGCACGACGCCCGGGAGGCCGGGCAGCTCGGAGCCGATCCAGACCGCAATGATCGCGCCGCCGAGATACTGGCCCTGGCCGCCGATGTTGAACATGCCGCAGCGGAAGGCGAAGCCGACCGCGAGGCCCGTGAGCACGAGCGGGACGAAGTTGATCAGCGTCTGCTGCAGGTTGAACGCCGCAGTCGACTCGATGTCGTCGATGTTCCAGGGGAACCAGACGTGCGTGTCGGTGAACGGTAGGCGGATCTCGTACGAGCCGACCTCGATGAACCAGTTCAGACCGGCGCCCTCGAAGATGGCCTTGTACGTGTCGAGCGGGTTGCTGCCGGTCGTCGCGAGGACGACGACGCCGCCGATCAGGAAGGCCAGGACGACGGTCAGCAGCGGGACGATGATGCCGCCGGCCTTCTGCGCCAGCGCGTAGCGCGTCGCGAAGCTGGCATTCTCGCCGCCCTCCGGCGGCTCGCTCGTCCCCAGCTGCGGGGGCGGACCGAGCGGGGACGGATCCGGGCCGCTCACGCCGCCTCCCTCGCCTTCGGCTCGCTCAAGCCGCCGCCTTCCGACCGCCGCCGGTCATCGCGACGCCGAGCTCCTCCTCGGTGACGCTGGGCGGGAACTCGCCCACGATCTCGCCCTCGAACATGACGAGGATCCGGTCGGAGAGCGAGAGGATCTCCTCCAGCTCGAGTGAGACGAGCAGGATCGCCCTGCCCTCGTCGCGCTCCTCGACGAGCCGGCGGTGGACGAACTCGATCGCGCCGACGTCGAGCCCGCGCGTCGGCTGCGCGGCGATCAGCACCTTCGGGTTGCGGTCGATCTCGCGCGCGAGGATCACTTTCTGCTGGTTGCCGCCGGAGAGGCCGGCGGCCACCGTCTGCGGGCCGCCGCCGCGGACGTCGAACTCGTCGATCAGCGTCGCCGCCCTCTCGACCAGGCGCTTCGGAGAGAGCCAGCCGAAGCGCGATGCCGGCGGATGA
>DATMEO010000042.1:0-11121 GCA_035556515.1 Gaiellaceae bacterium | reverse complement strand
TCGACCGCGCAGCCGCGCGGAGCTCGGCTTCGCCGTCTTCGCTGTCGCGGAGCTCCTCCTTCTCCTCATCGAGGCCTCGGTGGTCGGCGACGCCGGCCGCGTGCAGGAGCGCTACGCGATGTACGCGCTGCCGCTGCTCGTCGTCGCGTTCGCGCTCTACGCGAGCCGCGGCTGGCCGCACCTGCGCGCGAACGTGCTGCTCGCGGCCGTGGCTGCGACGGCCGCCGCCGCGGTCCCGCTCGCAGGTTATGCCGCCGGCGGCTCCGGCCAGTCAGTGGTGCTCGCAGCTCTGCGTGGGCTCGAGGGACGGCTCGACGACGTCGGCCTCGCCTCGCTCGCCGTCGCTGCGGGATCGGCGGCGCTGTCCGCGGTGGTGCTCCTCGTGGCGTTCTCGCAGCGACGGCTCGCCACGCCGGTCGCTCTTGCCCTGACCGTGGTCGTAGCGCTGGCCACGACCGGAGCTGCGTTTGCCTACCAGCACGACGCCCGGACCCTGCTGCGGACGACCTTCCTCCCCGCCGACCCGTCCTGGATCGACGCGAGGGGCGCTGAGCCCGTGACGCTCCTGGTCGGGCCACGCTCGACGCGGGCCGACCTGCTCAGCACGCTCTTCTGGAACCGCTCGGTGCAGAACCTCGCGCTCCTCGACGGCGCCGACCGTCCTGATGCGTTCGCCGTGCTCGAGCCTGCGGTCGACGGCGCCGGCCGCCTCGACCTGCCCGCCGGCCCCGTGCTCACCGACATGCACGGGACGACGATTCTCCTCCGCGACGCCGAGCGCATCGCCTCCGGTCCGACGAAGACGCTCTGGCGTCCGGCCGGCAAGCCACAGCTGCAGCTCCTCGCCGCGGGTCGCTATTTCAGCGGGTTGATGGCGTCAGACGGCGGCTTCCGTATCTGGCCCAGCGAGCAGGGAAGCAAGCTCGCCGGCTGGCTCGAGCTCGAGCTCGCCGGAGCCGGCACGACGCCGATTCCGTTCCGCGTCGAGCTTCCAGGTGGCCGCTCGCTCGAGCTGACGATTCCGCCGCGGACGCCGAAGCTCGTCCGGATCCCCGTCTGCGGCCGGGGCGTCTGGAGCGCCGGCTACACGAGCGGCAGCGTCGGCTTCGTCCACGGCACCCGCGTCGGCCTGCGCTCGTCCGAGCCGAGGCTCGTCGCCGATGCATCGGCGTGCGGCTAACTAGCCGCGCCGAAACGCCTCGTGTTCCTGTAACACAAGCTCTTCCGCCCGCTGAAGCTCGCGCAGCCGCTCGAGCACGAGCACCGCGCTCGGCACCCGGCCGGCCGCCAGCGTCGTCGCGGCGCGGCCGAACACCTCACGGCCGGCCGCCTCGAGCTGACGCCGCCGCCTCTCGATCCGGACGAGCCGGCGGACGTGCTGGTAGCTCGGTCGCCGCATTCCGAGCCGTTCCGCGGCCGCCGCGACGTCGCGCCAGGTCTGGGCCATCGGTGCGTCGGGCGAGTCGAGCTCGGCGACGAGAACGGCGACGCGAGGGTCGTTGGGAGAGATCGCACACCGCATGCAGAGAGCGTGCCGGCAGCAGCGGAATGATTTGTGCCGAATCCGTGGCGGGCGATGAAAGCTTGTGTTACAGGTACACAAGCCCTCGTCCACCGCTGCCGTCCCGAGCTAGACGAGCACGCGGGCGAGCTCTTCCACCGACGTCAGGCCGGCGGCGACCTTCGAGAGGCCGTCGTCCCAGAGCGAGCGCATGCCGGCCTCCATCGCGGCCCGCTCGACGTCCTCGCGGCTCGCACGGGCGACGGCGAGCTGGGCGATCGTCTCGTTCATCGTCAGCAGCTGGTAGACGCCGACCCGGCCCTTGTAGCCGGTCTGGTTGCAGCGGGGGCAGCCGCGCTTGCGATAGAAGGCCATCCCGTCCGAGGCGAGCGCGACGTCGGGGGCGACGCGCGACTGAAGCAGCTCGTCGACCGAGGGCTGATACATCTCGCAGCAGTGGGTGCAGAGCTTCCGCGCCAGCCGCTGAGCGAGCACCCCGGTGACGGCTGCGCCGGTCAGGAACGGCTCGACGCCCATCTCGTTCAGGCGCGTGATCGCGCTCGGCGCGTCGTTCGTGTGCAGCGTCGAGAGCACGAAGTGACCGGTCAGAGCGGCCTCGATCGAGATCTTGGCGGTCTCGCCGTCCCGGATCTCACCCACCATCACCACGTCCGGGTCGGAGCGGAGGATCGAGCGCAGCGCCGAGGCGAACGTCAGCCCGGCGCGGTTGTTGATCTGCACCTGGTTCACGCCCGAGAGCCGGTACTCGACCGGGTCCTCGACGGTGATGATGTTGATCTCCGGCCGGTTGATCGTCGTCAGGCCGGCGTAGAGCGTCGTCGACTTACCGGAGCCGGTCGGCCCCGTCACGAGCAGGGCGCCGGTCGGCCGCGCGATGATCTCGGCGAGCCGGGCGCGCATGTCGTCGGAGAGGCCGAGCTCCTCGAGCGTCGGGGCGCGGCGCGACTTGTCGAGGAGGCGCATCACGACTTTCTCGCCCTCGACGGTCGGCAGGGTCGCGACGCGGATGTCGAGCATGCGGCCGGCGGCGGCTGCGTTGAGCGAGATGCGGCCGTCCTGCGGCTTCCGCCGCTCGGCGATGTCGAGCTTCGCGAGCACCTTCAGGCGCGTCGTCACGCCCGGCGTCATCCGCTTCGGGATCCGCTGCACCTCCTGGAGCACGCCGTCGATGCGGAACCGCACCGCGAGCGCATCCTCCTGCGGCTCGAAGTGGACGTCTGAGGCGCCGTCCTCGGCGGCCTGGAAGATCACCGAGTTGACGAGCCGGACGAGCGGCGCGTCGGAGACGCCGTCCTCGACCTCGAGGTCGTCGGCCTCCTCTTCCTCTGCGATCCGCAGCTCCTCGTCGGCCTCCTCGAGGACGGCGCGGGCGCCGAACGCCTCCGAAGCACGCGCCATCCGGCGCAGCTCGAGGAGAATGTCCTCGCTCGAGGCGACGCCGAGGTCGAGCGGGTAGCGGGTCGCGAGCCGGAGCTCGTCGATCCCGTGCAGGTTGCCGGGGTCGGCGACGGCGATCCGCAGCGTCCCGTTCTCGAGCGCGTACGGGATCGCGACCACGCGCTCGAGGACGTGGAGTGGAATCTGGTCGGCCGCATCCTTCTCGACACCCGTGAGAGCGAGGTCGACGAGGGCGACCTGATAGCGGACGGCGAGCGTGCGTGCGATTCCCTCAGGCGGCGCGACGCCTTCGTCGACGATCGCCTGCGCCAGCGAGCCCTGGCCGGCACGCCCGCGGACCATCGCGAGCTTGTCCTCCGGGACGAGGCCGGTGGCCGAGAGCAGATCGACGACCAGCTCGGCCATCGCGTTCACGCCCATCCCCGAGCTGAGCGGCTCCGCGCCGGACGTGCCGGTTTCCCCGGCGGAGCCGGGCGTGCGGAGCTTCGGTGGGCGTTCGCTGGCCATATCCCTCGTTCGAGTTATCGGCAGCGGCGCGGCATCCCTTGACCGCTCACGGGAGCGGCGAGGGCTAGAACAAGCTCAGATACGCGTCCAGCAGCTCGTCGCCGAAGAAGAGGGTGACGACGCCGCCGAGCGCGAGAAACGGGGCGAACGGGATCCCCATCTTCCGCGCTGCGCTGCCGTGGCGGGCGAAGAGGACGGCTGACGGCACGAGCGCGGCGAGCATCCCGATCATCAGTGCCACGGGCACCGTGCGGCCGAGCATCGCGCCGAGCAGGAGCGCCAGCTTGACGTCGCCCATGCCCATCCCCTTCGGGTAGGCGAGCGCGGCCAGGAAGAGGAAGAGCGAGGCGCCGAACGCGCCGAGCGCCCACTCCGCGCTCGGATGCAGCGCCGTCATCGCGACGAGCACGACGACGGTCGCCGGCAGGACGACGACGTTGGGGACGATCCGGTGCGAGAGGTCGGTGGCGGAGACGGTGACGAGCGTCGCGCAGAAGAAGGCGGCGACGAACGCCGTCCCCGACCAGCCGAAGGCGAAGAACGACGCCGCGATCAGCAGCGCGGTCAGCAGCTCGACGGCCGGGTAGACGATGCCGATCCGCTCGCCGCAGCCCCTGCACTTGCCGCGGAGCGCGAGCCAGGAGAGGACGGGGACGTTCTCGTACCAGGCGAGCTCGTGCCCGCAGCTCATGCAGGCCGAGCCCGGGCTGACGATCGAGCGCCTGCGCGGCACGCGCGCGGCGACCACGTTCAGGAAGCTTCCGATCGCGAGGCCGGGGACGAACGCGACGGCGGAGAGGGCAAAGTCCATCTAGCCCCAGCTCCCGGGCTCGTTCGTGATCGTGACGACGTCCTCGTAGGTGGCGGGCATGCCGGGCATCAGAGTCCCTATCGGCACGTAGTGGTTCACTGTTGAGTTCGCCAGCGAGATCCGCCGCGCGATGATCGGCCCCCAGAACGTCGAGTTGTTCTGCTCCGTGTAGTCGAGCGTCGCGTAGATCGCGCCCTGGAAGTTGGACTGCTGGCCGACGCGCACGTTGCCACCGGACACGAACGCGAGCAGGTTCTGTTGCGGGTCCCAGTCCGCATCGCACTCGGGGTCGCCGCACAGGGTGGACTGGTTCGCGAAGACGATGTCGCCCGCCGCGTGAATTGTCGCGCGACCCTGGTAGACGGCGTTGTTGTACTGCCGAAACTCGATCGGTCCGTCGAAGTAGATCGTCCCGGCCATCGTCAGTGTTCCGGGGCTGCCCGGCACCCAGGTCAGCTGTCCCTCGAGGTTCCCGTCGGCGTCGTAGACGCGACAGTCGTAGGGCGTGCTCGGCGTCAGGTTGACGACGCCGCGGCTGTTGTTCGGCGACGCGTCGTTGTCGAAGCCGCCCGGAAAGCTGCCGACCGTACAGGGATGCCGCGGACCGGGCTTCGCGTTGAAATACCAGTTCGGGTCGACGGGCGGCTTCGTGAACGTCGTCGGCGTCGCGTCGCTGATCGTGGCGTAGACGCGTTGGCCGGGGCCGCAGGGTTTGACGAACCCCCCGGAAGAGCCGACCCGGCAGCCGCCGCCGACGTGCGCCTCGTGGATCGGGGCCGCCGACGTTCCGACGTGAGCCGTGTTCTGAAACTCGAGTGTGCCCCCGACCTGGAGCGCGTACCCGGACACCTGCGCCGAGTTCGAGAGCACGAGGTTGCCCCGGACGTAGAGCGGGATGTTGACGTCGACCGAGTTGCCGAGCGTGGTCGTCACGGTCGGATCATCGACGTAGACGTAGTTCCAGACGGCGTTGTTGGCGGTGCCCCGCTGTGCGGAGCCGAGGTTGGCGCGGCCGCTCACGGTTCGCACGACGGGCTCCGACCCCGGCCCGGTCGGATTGCGGACGGTCCCGACGCCGACGAGCTTCCAGCTGCTGCCCGTGAGCGTGCCGTAGTAGCTCGCGTCACCGGTATCGAGCGTGATCGTCCGCGACGGGACGGCATTCGCCATCGTCGGTGTGCCCGAGTTGTAGAGCGTCGAAAAGGCGTAGTTGAGCCCTGCCTCGGCCAGCGCCCGCGCCTGGGAGTCTGCGTCGCTGCGCTTCGTCGAGCCGTAGTTCCAGCTCGAGTACGCGATCGCGCTCGAGGCCAGCGAGCCGGTGACGAGCATCGTCATCAGTGCCAGCGGGAGCGCGAAGCCTGCTTCCGCGCCGATGCGCGCACGGAGCCTACGAACGGATAGTGCGTGCCCTCGTTCCACTGCGACCTCTCCTCGTCATCGTCCGACAGCCGCAGCAGCTGAAGCGTTCTCCCTCAGTAAAGCGATCGCCCCCGGCCGTGAATCCCCCCGGCGGGTGAATCGGCCCTACCCCGAATAGTTCTGCGGCGGCTGCGGCTCGGCGTAGACCGTCGGGTTGCCGGGCCAGCCGACCGGCACCGAGGTGATCGTCGGGAACTCGTGCGTGACGATGTTGTTCTCGAGCTTGAACGTGCCAGCGACCATCGGCCCGTCGTACTGGGTCGAGTTCTCGAGCAGGACGGCGTTGGTGGCGTAGATGCTGCCCTGAAGACGGGCCGAGTTCTGCAGCAGCACGCTGTAGCCGGAGCCGTCGTTGCCGTTGGCGATGATCCCGAGGTTGTCGACGTTCGGATCCCAGGCCGTGAAGTCGCAGTTGCTCGCAGCGACGCCGCCGCAGAGCTGCGCGTTCCCGTCGATTCGGAACGTGCCCGACAGGTAGAGCGTCGCCAGACCGTCGTAGTCGTTGACGGTGTTGTTCGAGATGTATGCGGAGCCGTCGATGTAGATCGCGCCGCGGACGGTCAGCTTCTTGGTCGTGTTGTTCCAGGAGAGCTCGCCGAGCAGGTCGGTCTGGTTCGGCGGGATGTCGTAGTACTTGCAGCTGTAGCTCGAGGCGGGGGTCAGGTTGACCGAGCCGGCGTTGTTGTTCATCCCACCGGCGGGAGAGCCCTCGAACGGGGGCGGCGTCCCGGTCGTCGTCGTGCAGGCCTCGTTCGGGCCCGGCTTCGCGTTCGTGTACCAGAAGGCGAAGTCGGCGGTCGGGCCGGTGCCGGGGATCGTGCCGCTCAGGATCGTGGTGGCGTTGACGCGCGTCGCGGAGCTGCACGGGGTCGTCCAGGCGCCGCTCGTGCCGATGCGGCAGCCGAGGCCGACCTGGGCCTGGTTGATCTTGTTCGCGGCGGTGCCGACGCTGCCGGTGCCGCCGAACTGGATGTGCTCGCCGACATAGAGGTTCGTGATGTCCGGCGCAGCGGCCTTGACGACGGAAGCGGAGTTGGAGAAGCAGAGGTCGCCGAGGATGTAGAGCGAGGTGTCGACGCTGACGCTGTTCTCGAACGTGACGTCGCAGGCGCTGCCCGTGTTCTTCGCGAACATGAAGTTCCAGGCGTTCGAGTTCAGCTCCTGCGTCAGCGAGGGCTGGATCTTGATCGTCGACGTCGCCTCGCGGCGCACGACCTGGGTCCTGCCGGTCGGGTCGGTGACGTAGCCGACGCCGTGCATGATCCACTGGTGGCCGGTGAGGACGCCCCACCACTTCACCGTGCCGCCCTCGTACTGGGAGATGTAGTTCGCGTGTGCGGGGTTCGACGAGTCGGGCTCGCTGCTCGGGAGCACGGCCGGGTCGAGCGCATTGTTCGACGGCTTCGAGAGCACGGCGGCGCCGTTGGCGAGGCCGGCCTCGGCCAGCGAGTACGCGATCTGGTCTGCCTTCGAGCGGACCGCGCCGCGCGAATTCGAGGTCGTGTACTGGATCGCGGCCGTGAGGGTCACGGTCGTGACCAGCATCGTCAGCATCGTGAAGACGAGGCTGAAGCCCGCCTCCTCCCTGAGCCGAAGCCGGCTCATGAGCGGGTGCTGTTCCGCAGCACGATGTCGTCTTCCAGGTTGTAGAGGAAGCGCGGCTCGCTCGGCTTGATGTTGACCGGCAGCCGGACGTTGAGGAAGGCGAGCTTGTCCACGGTCTGCGCCGTGTAGATGAAGATCGACGACGCGGTCACGTAGTCGGCGTAGCGCTTGCCGGTGCCGCTGCACGACGAGCCGGGAAAGCGCCAGAGGCCCCAGCGGTTCGTCCCGTTCGCGACCGTGCACCAGGTGATCGACGTGTTGCCGCCCGCGGTCGGGCAGGTCGCCGGGATCGTCAGCGTCACCGACGCGGCGGCGCCGACCGGAGCGACGGACATCGCGCAGTGCACCTCGCGACGCATCAGATCGAGGCCGAGCCGGGCCTGCGTCTGTGCCTGGAAACGGCGGTTCATGTCGACCTCCGAGTTGGTCGCGCTGACGAGGAGAACGCTGACTGAGGTCATGACGCTCGCGAGAATGCCCATCGAGACGAGTAGCTCCATCAGGCTGTAACCGCGCTGCTCGCGGAGGAGCCGGACGAGCAGACGCCTCAATTCGACCTCGCCTCGACCTCGGCGAGGGTGCGACGGGCGATCCGCTCGCTCTGGGCGCCGACTCCCCAGAGCCGCTGGACGCGCTCGTCGACGGCGATCAGGGTGCGCAGCGCCTGGGCGCCGTTCGCCCAGCCGAAGCCTGCGCCGGTGACGATCCAGTTGTGCTGGTAGAGCCAGTGGTCGACGCCGGCGCGCGAACGCCGAGGATGCTTCTCGACCCACGCCGCGAGCTGCTTCGCGCGGACGTTGAGCAGGATCTCGTCGAGCGGCTCGGCCGGAGCACCGGCGAGCGTGAAGGCGGGCTTGCGCGACGCAGCGGCTGCGGCAGGCTTCGGCTTCGGCTCGACCTTCGCCGGCTTCGGCGCGGCCGGGGCGACGGCCGCCGTCGTCCGCGCGGGCTTCGGCTTCGGCTGCACCGCGCCGACCAGCCGGGCGGGCTTGCCGGCGTACGGCGAGACGCTGTCGGGAACGCCCTCCTGCTTGTACGAGCCGTTCCGGCTCAGGCGGAGGACGACGATCGGGGCGCCGTCGGCGATCACGCGCGCACCGGGCGCGGGCGACTGCGAGACGACGACGTTGGCGGCGTAGCCGGGCACGGAGCCCTCGACGCGCCAGGCGAAGCCGCCCTGCTCGAGCGAGCCCTTCGCGAAGACGTAGGCCTGCTTGCGGACGTCGGGAACGAGGAGCGGCTCGGGCTCGGCGGCGACGGGGGCCACCGCCGGGGATGCGGACGTCGAGAGCGTCGACGTCGCCGCGAACGCGAGCGTGCCCGTGACGAGGCCAAGCGCGCACACGATCACGCCAACGCGCGGCAAACGGCCGATGACTCCCGCAGTCATACCGCGTCTTTCGGCAGATGGAGGCACGAACTCAACCCCCCGAGAGCGTGAATTCGACAACGTCACCGGCCGGCTCCTCCGGCGGGACGAGCGCGAAGACCGGCGTCGTCCTGACGTCCGTCTCAGCCGGCCCGTCCTGCCACATGAACGCGATCCCGGCGAACTCCTGGAACCACGGCATCTCCTGCGGATAGCGCGCGGGCCGCAGGCCGAGGTGGAGGTGCGGGCCGGTCGAATGGCCGGTGGAGCCGACGAGGCCGACCCACTGGCCGGCGCTCAGGAGCGAGCCCTGCTCAAGGCCGGGGTCGCGGTAGGAGAGATGGCAGTAGACCCACTCGAGCCCGTCGAGAGTCCGAAGGACGAGGCCGGTGCCGCAGCGGCCGTCGTCGACGACCGAGAGCACGACCCCGTCCGCGAGCGCGTACAGCGGCGCGCCCAGCGGCGCCGCGATGTCGGCGGCGGGGTAGTCGTGGTGCTGATGGCCGACGGAGACCACGCCGGGACCGCCGCCGACCGGGAAGACGTAGCCGTCGGCTCTCGTCGGCATCCGCAGGACTCCGGCAGCGGCGGGCGCGAACGCTGCCGACTCGGCGCCGCTCCGGGCGGCTTCGAGCGCGGTCTGCGCCTGCTCCAGCTCGCTGCGCAGCCGATCGGCCTCTGCCGTGGTCGCGGCACGCTCCTGCCCGGCTTGGAACGCGTCTTTCTCCGCGAGCACGCGGTCGGAGAGGAGCTGCTCGAGGTCGTCGGCGGCGGCCGTGAGCCGCTCAGACTTCGCGGCCGACTCCGACTCGAGCGCCTCGGCGGCCGCGAGCTGCTCGGCGAGGGACGCCACCTGCTCCTGTGCCTCCTCGAGCGCCAGCGCCATCCGGTCGAGCGAGAAGACGGCGTCGGCGCCCGCGAGGTCGCCGCCGAACATGGCGGCCAGCTGTAGGACGTCGTCGACGTACCACTGCGCGTGGTTGTAGGCGAAGATCGCGCGGGAGATGTCGGTGCGGCCGTTCGCGGCAGCGAGGTAGCGGGCCGCGGAGGGGATCGCGTCCTCCGGGTTCCAGGGGTCGGCGAGGCCGTCGCCGTTCCCGTCCGTGCCCCAGCGCAGCCAGGTGTCGGGCATGAACTGCATCCAGCCGACCGCGCCAGCCGAGCTCGGCCCCATGTTGCGGCCGAAGTTCGACTCGATCTTGTTGATCGCGGCGAGCACCTGCCACGGGACCCCGTAGGCGGCGGCGGCGTGGACCCAGAGTGCCTGCAGCTCCTCGTACGAAAGCTCGCGGACAGGCAGGAAGGCGGACTCCCAGGCCCCGGGCGGGAGCAGGATCGACCCGGCTGCGTTCGGCACTTCCGCGCTCGGCAGCACGACCGGCCCGGCGGGAACGGCGACGAAGCTCTCGGGGACGACGGCGAACGTGTCCGCGGACGCGGTCCCGGCGCCCAGCGCGAGGGCGAGCAGCGCTGCCGCGGCGGCGAACCGCCGCATCACGCCTCCGCGTGGCGGATGACGCGGAGGGCGGGAACTTCGTCCTCCGTCTCGGCGGCGGCCTCGGCGGTCGCCTGCTCGTTCGCGACCTCGACCGTCTGCCGCTTGAGCGCGTGGTCGAGCGCGACCTGGAAGTCGTGCACGTTCGTGGCGGCGTTGGCGGCGAGCTCGCGCTCGACCCGGCCCGAGAGGACGAGCTCGATCAGCGCCTGCTCGAAGGTCTGCATGTCGAAGAAGCCGCCCTCGGCGACCGCGTCGCCGATCTCCTCGGTGCGCTGTTCCCTGATCAGATCCGAGATCCGCGAGTTCATCACCATCACCTCGACCGCGGCGACGCGCCCCCCGCCGACGCGCGGGAGCAGCCGCTGGCTGATCACGCCGCGGAGCACGCCCGCGAGCACCGAGCGGACCTGCTGCTGCTTGGCCGGTGGGAAGAACTCGATCATCCGCCCGACGGTCTCGGCGGCGTCGACGGTGTGCAGCGTCGAGAAGACGAGGTGGCCGGATTCGGCGGCCTGGAGCGCGGTCTGCGCAGTCTCCGCGTCCCGCAGCTCGCCGATCAGGATCGTGTCGGGATCCTGGCGGAGCACGCGGCGGAGCGCCTGGGCGAAGTCGGCGGTGTCGAGCCCGACCTCGCGCTGGTTCACGATGCAGTGGCGATCGGGATGGAGGATCTCGATCGGATCTTCGATCGTCACGATGTGCTCGTGGCGCGTGCGGTTGATGTGGTCGATCATCGCCGCGAGGCTCGTCGTCTTACCGGAGCCGGTCGCGCCCGTGACGAGGATCAGGCCGCGGTGCTCGTTGGCGAGCCGGCGGACGCCCGGCGGCAGGCCGAGCTGCTCGAAGCTCGGGACATCCCGCGGGATCACGCGAAAGGCAAACGAGATCGCGCCGCGCTGCCGGTACACGTTGACGCGGAAGCGCGGCAGCTCGTCGGCGGTGTAGGCGATGTCGAGGTCGCCGGTCTCGTGGAACTGCTTGAGGCGCTCGGG
>DATMEO010000041.1:0-8292 GCA_035556515.1 Gaiellaceae bacterium | reverse complement strand
TCCATGAATGCCTGGCGATTGCTGAAGCGCTTCGTGCGGAGAGTGATTCTCTTTCGCACGTCGATGTGGGACTGACGGCCGTAACACTGCGTTAAGACGTCTCACCTAGCATGACGACCGTGCGCCGGGGTCTCCTCATCAGCCTGCTCTGCCTGCTCGCGCTGCCGGTTGCGTCGGCCCAGGGAGAGCGTCCGAAGGCCTCGGGTGACCTCGTCGAGGTCGTCGTCTCGCTGTCGCAGAAGCCTCTCGCCACCACGAAATGGCGCGCCGGGCGGCAATTGCAGACGCGGACGCTGGCGAACGCGCAGGCGGGCCTCGGCCGGCGCATCGAGGCCGCGGTCCCCGACGCCCGGATCCGCTGGCGCTACCGGCTCGTCGCCAACGGGATGGCCGTCGTCGTCCCCCGCTCCCAGCTCGACCGGCTGGCGTCGCTCCCGGGCATCGAGACCGTCTATCCGAGCGTGCGCTACCGCCCCCAGCTCGACCGCAGCACACAGCAGATCGGCGCCGCAGCGCTCTGGGGCCCAGGGCTCGCGAGCGCCGGCCAGGGGATGAAGATCGCGATCATCGACGAGGGGATCGACCAGACGCATCCGTTCTTCGCTCCGGCCGGATACACGATGCCCGCCGGCTACCCCAAGGGGCAGACGGCCTATACGACCGCGAAGGTGATCGTCGCGCGCGCCTTCCCGCCCGCGAGCCCGACGTGGAAGCACGCGTCGAAGCCGTTCGACCCCGAGCTCTCGTCGCACGGGACGCACGTCGCCGGCATCGCGGCCGGTAACGCGAACACGCTCGCCGAGGGCGTGCGCATCTCCGGCGTCGCGCCCCGCGCATACCTCGGCAACTACAAGGCCCTGACGATCCCGACCGATGCCGACGTCGGCCTCGACGGTAACTCGCCGGAGCTCGTGGCGGCGATCGAGGCGGCGGTCGCGGACGGCATGGACGTGATCAACATGTCGCTTGGGGAGCCGGAGATCGAGCCGTCCCGCGACATCGTCGTCAAGGCGCTCGAGGCCGCGGCGCGCGCGGGCGTCGTCCCGGTCGTCTCCGCGGGGAACGACTTCGACCAGTTCGGCCGCGGCTCGGTCGGCTCGCCCGCCGCCACGCCGAGCGCGATCACCGTCGGGGCGGTGACGACATCGCGCGGAGGCGCGCCCGACGTGATCGCGTCGTTTTCCTCGAGCGGGCCGACACCGCTTTCGCTCCGGCTCAAGCCGGAGGTCACCGCGCCGGGCGCGGGCATCATCTCAGCCGCGCCGCGCAACGCGTACGCGACGCTCTCGGGCACGAGCATGGCCGCGCCGCACGTTGCCGGAGCCGTCGCGCTGCTGCTCCAGCGCCATCCCACCTGGACGCCTGCGCAGGTCAAGTCGGCGCTCGCGCTCACCGGCGACCCCGCCTACACGAACGAGCAGAAGGCCGAGGAGACGTCGACGCTCCGCGGAGGCGGCGGCGTCGTCGATCTGCCTCGCGCGGATGCGACGCCGATCTTCGCGAGCCCGGTCGCTTTCGCCTTTGGGCTGATCGGGTCGAACGCGTCGCAGACTCGCTCCGTCCAGCTGACGGACTCCGGCCTGGGCGGCAGCGGCCCGTGGGCCGTGACCGTCGAGGCGCAGAATCGGCCGCCCGGCGCCGTCGTCGTCGCGCCGGCCGCCGTAACCGTGCCGGGCCGGCTCGACGTGACGGTTCGGACGACGCAGGCGACCGACGCCGAGGCGACCGGGTACGTCGTGCTGACGCGCGGCACCGAGCGGCTCCGGATCCCGTACTGGTTCGGCACCGGCGCGCCGGCCCTCGCCGCGGCAAAGCCTGCAGCGCTGCGGAAGCCGGGCAACTACAAGTCCTCGACGAGAGGCGGCACGACCCGCATCGCCCGCTACCGCTATCCGGAGAGCCCGGCTGGATTCGGCTTCAGCGCCGCGCTGCCCGGCCCCGAGCGCGTCTTCCGGGTCACGCTCGCCCGCCCGGCGACGAACTTCGGCGTCGTCATCACGAGCCGGGCGCCCGGCGTGCGCGTCGAGCCTCGGATCGTCCGCGCCGGCGACGAGCGGCGCCTGACCGGCTACGCGGCGCTGCCGTTCAACCTGAACCCGTACCTACGCACGTTCGGAGAGCTCGTGCTCGCGTCGGGCACGATCCTGCCGGCAGCAGGCGCGTACGACATCGTCTTCGACAGCCCGTCCGCGGCACGCGCGGGCGCCTTCACGTACCGCTACTGGGTCAACGACGCGACGCCGCCGACTGCGGCGCTGCGAACGCGGACGGTGCGGAGCGGCGGCCAGATCCTCGTGGGTGTGTCCGACCGCGGCTCGGGTGTCGATCCGGCTTCCTTCGTCGTCCGGATCGACGGCGACGAGCACGCCGGCCAGTTCTCCAAGGGCGTGCTTCGCGTCTCCACCACAGGCCTTCGCAAGGGACGCCGCGCGCTGCGCGTGCAGGTCTCGGACTACCAGGAGTCGCGGAACATGGAGAACGTCGGCCGGATCCTGCCGAACACACGGATCCTGCAGACGACGTTCGTCGTCCGCTAGTCCGCTAGTTCCTGCGGTCCTTTTCCTCGATCGTCGGTAACTCGGCGAGGTCGCGCTGGACGCTCTCGGCGAACTCCTCCTCCTCGGAGCGGATCACCTTGAAGCTCGCCTTCCGCTTCTTTCGCTCGCGCTGCCTGCGTGCGTCCGCGCCCACGAACATGCCCACGCGCGACCATTCGGCGCCGATCAGCACCGCCGCCGCGAGAACCAGCAGCACGATCCAGGGCCAGCTCACACTCGCAGTGTACCCCGGCGGTTCCAGAGCTACAGTTGCCGCGTGGCCCGGATTCTGCGCCTCCTGCTCGCCGCCGCGGCCGCCACGCTCGCGTTGCCCGCGCTCGCACACGCCGAAGAGCGGACGCTGACGTTCACGACGCCTGCGATCTCGGTCGAGGGCTACGGCGTCGCGCAGCAGCCGATGCTCGCCGAGTCGCCGAAGATCGACGGCTACGTCGTCGGGATGGAGGCGGAGGTCGTGGACGCGCAGGGGCGGGTTCAGGGGCGCGACAAGGTGATGCTCCACCACATCGTCTTCGCGAAGGTCGGCGTCCCCGACTACACCTGCGGTGGCGCCGCGGAGCGCTTCTTCGCCGAGGGCGAGGAGCGGCTCGCGCTCTCGCTGCCGCGCGGCTACGGGTACGCGAACAAGGCGACCGACCGCTGGGGACTCCTCTACATGCTGATGAACCACAAGCCGCAGCGGCTGAACGGCTTCATTCGCTACACGGTGCGCTACGTCACCGGCGAGGCGCTGACGCCGGTGAAGCCGATCTGGCTCGACGTCCGCAACTGCACCGGCCCGGACCCCGTCTTCGACGTCCCCGGCGGCGGCCGGACCTTCTCCACGTTCACGAAGACCGCCGACTTCACGATGCCGGAGAGCGGGCGGCTCGTCTCGGGCGGCGGCCACCTGCACGGCGGCGGCGTCCGGCTCGAGCTACGGAACGCGACCTGCGGCACTGTTCCGTTTCAATCCCGTCCGACGTGGGGCGGCCCGAAGCCGAAGCCGCTCCTGCACGAGCCGGGGCCGACCAAGATGTCCTCGTTCCGCTCGACAGCGGGAATCCCGGTCGCGAAGGGCGACAGGCTTCGGCTCGCGGCGGTCTACGACAACTCGGCCCCGCACACGCGGGCGATGGGGATCATGCTGCTTTTCCTGGCGCCGGACGCGGTCCGCGGCTGCGGCGCGACGCCGGCGCTGGACATCGATCTCGGCCGCCCCTCCGCCCCGCCGGCGTTCTCGATGCCGCTGCCGCGCGCGCCGAAAGGGAAGGTCTCGCGGGCGGCGTCGACCTGGGTCGGCGACTTCCGCTACGGCGCGGAGCGGATCCTCCTACGGCGCGGCACGACCTTCACGTGGAACTTCCGCGGCTCGGTGCAGCACGACGTGACGGTCGTCGGGGGTCCACAGGGCTTTTCAGCCCCGTGGACCCTGACCGGACGCTTCAGCCACCGCTTCACGAAGTCCGGCACGTACCGCCTGTTCTGCTCGCTGCACCCCGCGAAGATGGTGCAGCAGATCACGGTGCGCTAGCGCCCGGCGGTCGTGGCCGCGCGCTGCGCCAGCCGCTGCGCCGACTGCTCGACCTCGGTGAGCGTGTGCTGCTCCTGTTCGAGGTTCTCCTGGAGCAGCGCGACGACATCCTCGTGCCCCAATGACTCCGCGTCGGTGATCAGCCCCTTGTAGGTCGCGATCTCGTAGTGCTCGACGTGCGTGGCCCCACCCGCGAGCGTGCCGTCGAGCAACTCGGGCGCGACCTTCTCGATCATGTCCTGGGCTTCCTTCTTCATCCCGTCCATGCCGTGGCAGATGTGACCCGAGGCATCGACGCCGAGCGACGAGAACGCCTGCTCGAGATTCTTCACCTGCCCCTCGGTCTCGTCCCGGTGATGGCCGAACAGCCGCTTCAGCTCCGGGTCCTGCACCGTCTGCTCGTTCGTCTTCAGCATCGTCAGGACGGTGCGCTCCATGTTCAGCGCTTCGCCCAGCTTGTGGACGAACAGTTTCTTCGGATCGTTGAGCTCTGGCATGAAACCCCTCCTCGGTCGTTGCGGTCGCACCTCTCCTCCCCGCGCCGGGGGGCTGCCTAAACCGCGGTCGCGCGACCGCGCACGGACAGCGCGAGCGGGACGAGCTCGAAGCGATCGACGTCGACCAGCCCGCGGTCGGTGATCTTCAGGCTCGGAATCACCGAGAGCGCGAGGAACGCGAGCGACTGGAACGGCGACTCGATCTTCGAGCCGAGCGCGTGCACGGCTGCGACGGTCGTCTCGCTGGACTCGATCACCTCGGCGAGGGGACGGTCCGAGACGAGGCCGGCGACCGGGAGCGGCAGTTCGGCCGTGACCGCGTCTCCGTCGACGACGACGAGGCCGCCTCCCAGCTCGATGAGTCGCTTCGTCGCGAGCGCCATCTCACCGTCGCTCATGCCGACGACGACGACGTTGTGGGCGTCGTGCGAGAAGGTGGACGCGAAGGCGCCGCGCACGAGCCCGAACCCGCGCACGAAGCCGAGGCCGATCCTGCCGGTGCCGAGATGCCGTTCGATCACGGCGATCTTCGCGAGGTCGCGCTCGGGATCGGCGACACCGTCGGAGAGCTCCTCGACCAGCGACTCGGTCACGATCTGGCCGGGGACGAGGCCGATCACGCGCGCGGGCCCTCCCTCCCACGCGACGGCAAAGTCGTCCGCGGAGACCGGCCGCACGCGGACGCTCTGGGTCACCCACTCGGGCACAGGCGTCGCTGCGATCTCGTCGACCGCGCGACCGCGCTTGAGCACGATCTCGGGGACGAAGCGCTCGAGGTCGGGCAGGAGCAGCAGGTCGGCCTGGTAGCCGGGGGCGATCGCGCCGAGTGTTCCCAGCCCGTGCCAGAGCGCCGGATGGTGCGAGGCCATCACGAGCGCGTCCTCGGGCGCAATCCCATACGACACCGCGTCGCGAACGATTGCGTTGATGTGGCCGTCCTCGGCGATGTGCTCCGGCTCGCGGTCGTCGGTGCAGAACGCCATTCGCGTCGGGCCGAACTCGGCGACGAGCGGCGCCAGCGCGCGCAGGTTCCTCGCCGCGGAGGCCTCCCGGATCAGCAGCCACATCCCGGCGCGGAGCCGCTCCCGGCCCTCCTCGGCCGTGAACGCCTCGTGGTCGGAGCGGATCCCGGCGGCCGCGTAGGCCTGCAGGTCGCGCCCCAGCACGCCAGGGGCATGGCCGTCGATGTGGTGGCCGCGCGCGACGGCGAGCTTCGCCAGCTCGCTCTCGGCGCCGGCGATCACGCCGGGGAAGTTCATCATCTCCGCAAGCCCGATCACGCGCCGCCGCCGCAGCAGGCTCTCGAGATCGCCCGGCGTGAAGGGGCGGCGCGGCGACTCGAACTGCGACGCCGGCACGCAGGAGGAGGCCGTGAAGAAGACGTCGAGCGGCAGGTTCTCGCAGACGTCGACGAGCCAGTGGACGCCGTCGGTGCCGAGCACGTTGGCGATCTCGTGCGGGTCGGCGACGACCGCGGTCGTCCCGAGCGGCAGCACGAGACGCGCGAACTCGGACGGGAGCAGCTTCGAGGTCTCGAGGTGAACGTGCGCGTCGATGAAGCCGGGGACGACATAGGCGCCGTCCGCGTCCAGGCTCTCGGCGCCCTCGTAGGAGCCGAGCCCGGCGACGACGCCGTCGCAGATCGCAACGTCGGCTTCGAGCCATTCGCGCGTGAAGACGCTGAGGACGCGGCCGTCGCGAACGACGAGGTCGGCGGGCTCGTCGCCGCGCGCCACCGCCAGTCGGCGGGCCAAATCACCCGTCTGCGTCATCAGTCATCCACCTCGGTGCCGATATCCGAAGTATGAGCATGAACGCACAGATGATCGTCGGCTACGCCGTGCTCTGGGTCGTGTTGATGAAGGCGTTGTTCATCCGCGCCCGGGTGATCCCGGCCGAGTGCCCGCGCTGCGGCCGCCTCTTCGAGCGGCGCGAGCTCGGCGGCGCGATCTGCTCCTGCAGCCGCGCTCAGTAGACCATCATCGGCAGACGTGAGAGCGGCTCGCCGCCGGCCTCGGTGACGAGCCACGTGTCCTGCATGTAGAGGCACACCTTCCCGTCGGCGGCGATCGAGTGTGGGTGCATCGAGAGCACCATCCCCGAGCGCAGCACCGTCTCGAGCCCCTCGCCCACGCGCGGGTGCTCGATCATCGTCATCCCGATCGAGTGGCCGGTGACGTGACCGAGGTGGTAGCCGCGGTGGGTGAAGCCCTTCGAGACGGCGCGGTGGACGTCGTGGGCGGTGGCGCCGTCGCGCATCGCCTCGCGGGCGGCGCCGTGGTACTCGCCGTAAGCCTCGACCATCGGCTCGACCTCCGCCGGGACTGCGCCGATTGCGCGTGAGACCTCGACCCAGTGCATCCCCGGCCCGGCGATCTCGAGCGACGGGAGCACGAAGTCGCCGAGCACGGTCTCCTTCTTCGCGATCCCGAACTCCGGCCCGATCAGGACCATGTTCATCGTCAGGCGTCCGCAGCCCCGCTCGACGAAGAGCTCCTCGGCTGGAGCCATCACCTCGGCGGCCGTCCTGCCCGGCTCGTACGCGGCGAGAAATGCCTCGAAGCCGTCCTCGTTGATCCGGACGCTCTCGCGCACCGACTCGAGCTCGGCCTCGCTCTTGACCGCCCGCGCCAGGTCGAACTCGGCGTCGAAGGGGACGAGGTCGAGACCCTCCAGGGCGCGGAAGTCGCGCACGGTCATGATGTAGTCGAGCCCGTAGACGCCGACCCGTTTCCAGCCCCGGTCGCGGGCGGAAGCCGCGATGTGCTCCCCGGGCCGGTCGTGGAAGACCTGCTCGAGCTGCGCCGTCCCGTGCTCGCCGACGTAGCGGGCCTCGGTCGGGAAGACGATCTGCGGCTCGCCCTCGGCGGGAACGACCACGTAGGCGTAGCGGTGGACGATCTGGAAGCCGGAGAGGTAGGTGACCGAGCCCTCGAAGCCCGAGTACTCGCTGCCGGAGACGATCAGCGCATCGAGCTCGTGCTCCGCCATCGCGTCGCGGACGTTCCGGTACCTGCGCTCTAGCTCTGTGTCCACGAGGCTTCAACTCCTTTGATCAGGGCCACGACGGCCTCGTTGAGCGGGGTCGGGACGCCGTGCTCGCGCCCGAAGCGGACGATGCCGCCGTTGAGCCAGTCGACCTCGGTCGGCCGGCGTGCTTCGACGTCCTGGAGCATCGACGCCTTGTGGCCGTAGGCGACCTCGGGGCTGGCGGCGTGGTCGATCAGCGCCTCCGGGTCGGCGTCGAGCGTGATCCCCTGCGCGGCCGCGACCGCCTTGCCCTCGTCGACGAGCCCGCTGACGAGCCGGCGCAGGTCAGGGCGCTCGCAGACGCGGCCGTGCGTCAGCCCCGTGAGGGCGCCGATCGGGTTCGTCGACGCGTTGAAGATCACCTTGCGCCACTGCGCGCCGCGCGCGTCCCCGACCGCGCTCGTCGGCATCCCGCCGCGCGTGCAGGCGTCGGCGAGCCGCTCGATCTCCTCCCGCGTCGCCGGGCTTGGCTCGAACGGGCCGAAGGTCGTGTCACCCTTGACGTCCCACTGCACGACCCCGGGCTCGAGGATCTTTCCGGCCGGGAAGGTCGTGCCCCGGATCACGCGCGCGACGTGCGGCGCGATCCCCTCCTCGTTGCCGACCCCGTTCTGGACCGAGGCCACGGCCCCGTCGGCGAACGCGTGCGCGGTTGCGGCGATCGCGGCCTCGGTGTGCATCGCCTTCGTCGCCA
>DATMEO010000040.1:0-16707 GCA_035556515.1 Gaiellaceae bacterium | reverse complement strand
GACCTCGGGCGCGACCGCCGCCGGCGTCTGCCCGGGCGCGAGCCGGACGGTGAAGTTCGCCTGCGCGTCGCTGATCACGGTCGTGTTCTTCAGCCCGGGCTTGCCGCCGAGGATCCCGTTCACCTCGACCGAGGTCTCGGCCGTGGTGCGGAGGTAGAACTCCTCCGCCGCCTTCGGGTCGTACGGCACCGCCCCGGCCTCGCGGAGCACGTCTGCGCCGGCCGGCTGCATCTCCCAGCCCGCGCGCTCCTCGTCTGTGACCGGCGCGATGCCGATCCGCAGCGCGTCCGGGACCCGGCCCTCGCGCGGGAGGATTCCGGCGAGGGTCTGCTGCAGCGCGTGGATCGCATTCATCGCCGCGTTGCCGTACATCCCGGAGTGGAGGTCGCGCTGACCGGTCTTCACGCGCAGGTTGAAGGCGGCGAGCCCGCGGGTCGCGACCGAGATCGCCGGCAGGTTCCGCGCCTCCATGCCGCCGTCGAAGATCACGCAGGCGTCGGCGCCGCGCTCGTCCTGCTCGAGGAACTCGACGATCGACTGGCCGCCGACCTCCTCCTCGCCGTCCGAGACGACGCGGATGTTGATCGGGAGCGCCCCGTCCGCCGCGAGCAGCCCGGCAGCGTGGAGCAGCATCCAGAGCTGGCCCTTGTCGTCGGCGACGCCGCGCGCGTAGAGCCACTCGTCGCGGACTGTTGCCTCGAACGGATCCGACTCCCAGAGCTCGAGCGGCGCCGGCGGCTGCACGTCGAAGTGGCCGTAGCAGAGGATCGTCGGCGCGTCGGAGGCGCCGTTCGAGGCGCGGATCTCGCCGATCACCATCGGGCGCTCGCCGTAGGGCACGAGCTCCGCGTCGCCGCCGCTTCGGCGCACCTTGTCCGCCACCCACTCGGCGGCCTGGACGACGTCGCCCTTGTGCGCCGGGTCGGCGCTCACGGACGGGATCCGCAGCAGCTCGCCGAGCTCGTCGTGCCAGGCCTGGTCGAGGGAGCTCACGGTCGCGAGTCTAGGCAAACCGCGGGGAGCGGCGGTCCAGGACCGTCCTTTCGGGCGATTGCGGGTGCCGCGGCGCCGCAGACGATGAGAGCAGATGAGAGTTTCTGCGGCGCTCTCCCTCTTGCTCCTGGCCCTGCTCGTCGGGCCGGAGCCTGCGCGCGCCGGCTCGGACCTGGTGATCGGCGTGCACGACGACCGGATCAAGTGGACCGAGCGACCGGCGCCGATCCTCGGCGCGATGAAGGCGCTCGGTCTCGGAGGAATGCGCGTGACCCTGGAGTGGCGCCGCGGCAAGCGGCACCTGACGATGCCGGACCACAACGCGCTGCGCCGCGCGGTCGCCGCTCACGCAGGCGATGTGCGCATCGTCCTCGGCGTCTACGGCCGGGCGACCGACGCACCGCGCGGGCCTGCGGCACGTGAGGACTACTGCCGCTTCGTCCGCAACGTCCTCCTCCGGTACGGCGAGGTCAGGGACGTCGTGATCTGGAACGAGGCGAACTCGGACACGTTCTGGCAGCCGCGGGAGGGCGCCGCCGAGGACTACGCCGCGCTCCTCGCCCGCTGCTGGGACGTCTTGCATCGATCCGTCTCCGGCGTGAACGTCCTGACGACGACTGCCGCGAGTCACGATCCGGCCGCGTTCATTCGCGGCGTCGGGGCCGCCTACCGTGCGAGCGGCCGGCACCGGCCGCTCTTCGACGCCGCGGGACACAACCCCTATCCGCTCTTTTCCGGCGAGCCCCCGAGCGCGCGCCACGAGGTCTACGTCGGCCAGGGTGACTACGACCGCCTCGTCGCCGTCCTCGACGAGTCATTCGCCGGGACGGCGCAGCCGCCGACGCCGATCTGGTACCTCGAGAACGGCTTCCAGACGACGACGGCCGGGAAACGGCGCCGCGCGCACTACTCCGGCCGCGAGAGCGTCGCCCAGACGCTGGAGCCGGCAGCGCAGGCAGCCCAGGTCGCCGCGGCGCTCCGGCTCGCCAGCTGCCAGCCTCGCGTCGCCGCGTACTTCAACTTCCTGCTCGTCGACGAGTCCGTGCTCGGCGGCTGGCAGTCGGGCCTGCTCTGGGCCGACTGGCGCCGCAAGCCCGCGTTCGAGGCCTACAGGGCGGCGATCGCCGAAGTTCGCAGCGGCACCGTCGACTGCGCCGCCGCCCTTCGCGGCTGAACCGGCGGGCTAGGCGACGTCGCGAAGCTGGGCTGCGAGTGCGAGCGCCCGCAGCTTCTTCAGACCCTGGTTCTCGATCTGCCGGATCCGCTCGCGGGTAACGTTGAACGCCTTCCCGACCTCGTCGAGCGTCCGCGGCTGCTCGCCGTCGAGCCCGTACCGGAGCTCGAGCACGCGCCGCTCACGGTGCGAGAGCGACTTCAGGATCGAGCGGAGCGCCTCGTTGCGCAGCGTCTCCTCCGCCTGCTCGTCCGGCAGCGGCATCGTCTCGTCGGTGAGGAAGTGCCCGAACTCGGACTCGTCCTCGTCGCCGACCGGCTTCTCGAGCGAGATCGGGGTCTGCGCGCTACGCCGGATCTGGTCGATCTCCTCCGGGTGCAGGTCGAGCTCCATCCCGATCTCAATCGCGCTGGGCTCGCGGCCGAGCTTGGCGCGCAGAGCGCGCTCTGTGCGCACGATCTTGTTCAGCTTCTCGACGACGTGCACGGGCATCCTGATCGTCCGCGCCTTGTCGGCGAGCGCGCGAGCGACCGCCTGGCGGATCCACCACGTCGCGTAGGTCGAGAACTTGAAGCCCTTGCGGTAATCGAACTTCTCGGCGGCGCGGACGAGGCCGATCGTCCCTTCCTGAATCAGGTCGAGGAACGGCAGGCCCTGGTTGCGGTAGCGCTTCGCGATCGAGACGACGAGGCGGAGGTTCGCCTCCACCATCGCCTGCTTAGCGGCGTGCTCGCCGCGCTCGATCCGCTTCGCCAGCTCGACTTCCTGGGCTGCGGTCAGCAGCGGCACCTTGCCGATGTCCTTGAGGAAGAGCTGCAGCGTGTCGGTCGAGACCTCGCGCGCCTCTTCGATCTCGGCCTCGGGCTCGTCGCGGTCGACGACCTCGATCTTCAGCTCCTCGAGCGTCGAGTAGAACTCGTCCATCTGCGCCGCGTCGAGATCGAGCTCGTCGAGCGCGGTCGCGATGTCCTCGGCAATCAGCTTGCCGGCCTGTTTGCCGCTTTCGAGCAGGGCTTTCGCCTCGCTGCTCGCGAGCACGTCGAATCCCTGCTGCTCGACGGTGCTGGTGCTTCCCCCTGCGCTCACTTCGGCTCC
Organism: Gaiellaceae bacterium; assembly: GCA_035556515.1. Classification (GTDB taxonomy): domain Bacteria; phylum Actinomycetota; class Thermoleophilia; order Gaiellales; family Gaiellaceae; genus Gaiellasilicea. The sequence goes on along the minus strand of DATMEO010000040.1, from coordinate 13,445 downwards.
CCCTCCGATCGCGCTCTGAGAGTAGTCGCGACTCTGGCAATCCGCAACACTCTCCTTACAAAGCTGCGTGAGCTTGCCAGACACTGCCGCCGAGCGCCATGGGCCGTTCGGCCCATCTTTCGATCAGGAGGTCCCCGCGTTGCGAACCGCATCGAGGAAGCGCTTGGCCTCGGCGGCGATCTTGCTGCCCGGCTCGGCGGTGCGCGCCAGCTCCAGCTGGCGCGTCGCCTCCTTGATGTCCTTCTGCCAGAGGAGCAGCAGGCCGAGGTGGAAGCGCACCGTCGCCGCGTTCGGGAAACGGCGGCTGAGCGGGCCGAGGCGGGAGAACGCCGCCGACGGATTTCCCTTGTCGTAGCGCCCGACCGCGTCGGCGACGAGCGCGTCGACGTCGTTCGGCGCGAGCTCGAGCGCCTCCGCGAACGCGCGACGCGCCGAGACGGGCCGGCCGAGCCCCTGGAGCGCGATTCCGTGGAGCAGCCGGCCGCGCAGCGTCCGGTCGGCCGCGAGCCGCCGCAGCTGGTCGGCGGGTGTCTTGCCCTCGATCCGGTAGTCGAAGCCGACGACGAACCCGGGCAGGCCCGGCGCGAACTCGGGGTGGAGCAAGTCGTCCGCGCGCACCGCGTACGGCGTGTCCGGCTCGACGTCGCGGGCCTCCCGCCACGCGCTCAGTGCGCCGGCGGTGCCGGCCCAGAAGCGGGAGAGACCGACGTGCAGCTGCGCGAGCGAGCTACGCGGGTAGAGGGCGCCGAGCTGCTCGATCCGGTCCTCGCTCGCCGGCCAGACCGCGAAGGCGGCGCCGAGCTTCGCTTCGAGCGAGTCGTAGCGGCCAAAGATCGCGGCCGCCTGCTGCCGCTTCCCCCCCTCGTAGAGCGCCGCGGCGCCGCGCAGGTCGGCGGCCTCGGCATCCGCCCGGATCCCGAGGTTGAGCTCGAGCGGCGGGAAGCCCTTCCGCGGCGTCGGCTCGGTCTCGGTGGCGGCGTCCGACGGCACCTCCTCGGCCGTGAGCACTGCCGCGCCGGCAACCACCGCGGCGGCGGCCGCCGCCAGGAGGGCGACGATCAGCGCAGTGCGGGCGCGTGCGGACACGCGGCCACACTAGCGAGGGGCTGCGTGCTGCTCGACCGCCGTGGCGACCTCGTCCGCCGACCGCATCTGCGCGATCTCGTCCTGGATCCGGCGCGCGCCATAGCGATACGACGCGTCCTCAAGCACGGCCCGCAGCGCGGCTCCGATCGCGTCCGCCGTCGCGTGCTCCGGCTGCACCGTCAGCGCCACACCCGCTCGCTCGCAGCGGAGCGCATTGTCGAACTGGTTCGCGCCCTGCGGGAGCACCACCATCGGCACGCCTGCCGTGAGCGCCCCGAGGACGGTGCCGGAGCCGCCGTGCGTGACCACGGCGGCGCAGGCGGGCAGCACGTGGTCCTGCGGCACGAACCGCTCGACGCGAACGTTCGCAGGCACGGGCTCGAGCGCGGCCGGGTCGACGTTGTGGCCGACGGTCACGAGCGCGCCGACGTCGCCGTCCCCGAGAGCCTCGAGCAGCGGCGCGAACGTCGCGGGCGAGTTGAACACCGTCCCCATCGTCGCGTACACGAACGGCCGAGGCATCTGGGCGAGCCACGTTGGCGGCTCGGCCGCGGTGAGCGACGGCCGGAGCCGAATGCTCGGGCCCAGCGGCCGGTCGTCGTCGAACGCAGGCGGCACGACATCCACGTAGAGGCCGCGAAAGGCGCCCGCGTACGGGTCGGGCTCGAGGCCGATGCCGGCCCAGAGCGGCGCCATGGCGTCCCCCGCGCGCCGGAGCGTCGGCAGCGGGACCATCGTCCCGAAGCCGTGGTTGACGGACGGAAGCCCGAGAGCGGCCGCGACGGCGGGCGCCGCGAGGTCGCCACTCTCGTGCACGACCACATCGGGGCGCCAGTCACGCGCCTCGTCGAGCAGCTCGGTCAGCTTCAGGGTCGCATGGCCCTCGGCGAACAGGTAGGAGAAGACGTGGTAGCGCCGGTCGACGCCGGGAAGACGCGTGACGGCCGCCATCTCCCCGTCGAGCCGCCTGGCCCGCGCGGTCAAGTGATCGGCGCCCGCGGCCAGCGCCGGGAAGCCTTCTGCTTCGACGTAGCCGTGCCAGGAGCCCGCGGTGGCGAAGGCGACAGCGTGACCGCGAGCCTGCAACGCCCGCGCGAGCGGGAGGAGCGGCCGGAAGTGCCCGTCCAGAGGCGTCGTGGAGAAGAGCAAGCGCATCCGGCGATCATCCCGGGAATCGGAGCGCCCGCGCTACCGTTTATGAAAGAGATGGCCACCTACAGGGAGCTACTCGCGCGCGTGAAGAGCGAGATCGACGAGGTCGGCGCGGCCGAAGCGCGCGAGCGCCACGGCGACGCGCTCTTCGTCGACGTGCGCGAGCGCGAGGAATGGGAGGAAGGCGTCGTCCCCGGCGCCGTCCACGTCCCACGCGGCCAGCTCGAGTCGCGGATCGAGGGCCTCGTCCCCGACCGCTCTCGCGAGCTCGTCCTCTACTGCTCCGGCGGCTCGCGCTCCGCGTTCGCGGCGAAAGCGCTGCAGGACCTCGGCTACGAGAACGTGACCTCCCTCACCGGCGGCTTCACCGACTGGAAGCGGAACGGCTTCCCGGTCGAGGCGCCGCGCTCGCTGTCCCCCGACCAGCGCCGCCGCTATTCGCGGCATCTCCTGATCCCGGAGGTCGGCGAGGCGGGCCAGGAGAGGCTGCTCGGCGGCCGCGTGCTGCTGATCGGCGCCGGCGGGCTCGGCTCGCCCGCGTCGCTCTACCTGGCGGCGGCCGGAGTGGGGACGCTCGGCATCGTCGATGCAGATGTCGTCGACGACTCGAACCTGCAGCGCCAGATCGTCCACTCGACCGAGACGCTCGGCGAGGCGAAGGTCGATTCCGCGAAGCGCACGATTCAGGCGCTCAACCCCGACGTCGAGGTCAAGACCTACGAGGAGCGGCTCACGTCCGAGAACGTCGAGCGCATCTTCGGCGAGGGCTGGGACGTGATCGTCGACGGTGCCGACAACTTCCCCACCCGCTACCTCGTCAACGACGCGTCCGTCTGGCACGGGATCCCCGTCGTCCACGGCTCGATCTACCGCTTCGAGGGCCAGGTCACCGTCTTCAACCCGGGAGAGGGGCCGTGCTACCGCTGCCTCTTCCCCACCCCGCCACCGCCGGAGCTCGCTCCGAGCTGCGCCGAGGGCGGCGTCCTCGGCGTCCTGCCGGGAATCGTCGGCTCGCTGCAGGCGAACGAGGCGCTGAAGCTCGTGCTCGGGATCGGCGAGTCGCTTCAGGGCCGCCTGCTGCTGCTCGACGCGCTCGGGACGACGATCGACGAGGTTTCCGTCCAGCGCGATCCCAGCTGCCCGGTCTGCGGCGAGCACCCGACGATCACCGAGTACGTCGACTACGTCGAGTTCTGCGCAGGGGTCGGCCGGTGACGAAGGTCCGGATCCCGCCGACGCTGCGGAACGAGGTCGGCGGCGAGCGCGAGCTCGTCGGCGTGGGCGACACCGTCCGCGAGGTGCTCGAGGACATCTCGGGCCGCTACCCGGCGCTGGAGGCGCAGCTGTTCGAGGAGGGTGGCCTGGCGCCGTTCGTGAACGTCTACGTCGGCGGCGAGGACGTGCGCACGCTGGACGGGCTCGAGACCCGCGTCAACGGCGCTTCCATGATCCTCTTGCCGGCGATGGCCGGTGGTGCGCCCGCGTCCCCGGCCGCGCTCGGCTCCCGCCGGGCGGAGCCCGGCTCCGCCGAGCGCTCGCCCCGCTGGACTGCGCTCCGTCGGGAGGGCCGTGCAACGCACTGCCCCTCCCTCCTCCGCTTGCCAGCGACGCGCCGGGTACCCGGTCGCGACGCGTGCTAAGGACGGTCCCGAGCCTCCTCGACCTCGTCGGCGATACGCCTCTGGTCGAGCTTTCGCGGTTCGCGCCCGGCCCGGTGCGCATCTACGCGAAGCTCGAGGCGCAGAACCCGACCGGCTCGATCAAGGACCGCGTCGCCAAGGCGATGATCGACGCGGCCGAGGCGTCCGGCGAGCTCGAGCCGGGCCGGCGCCTGCTCGAGCCGACGAGCGGCAACACGGGCATCTCGCTCGCGCTCGTCGCGAAGCTGAAGGGCTATCCGCTCACGTGCGTCATGCCCGCGAACGCGACCCCGGAGCGGCGCCTGCTCCTGAAGCGGTTCGGCGCCGAGATCGTCGAGTCGCCCGGCGAGGAGGGCTCGAACGGCGCCGTGCGGGTGGCTCTGGAGCTCGTTGAGCGCGATCCCTCGTTCTTCATGCCGTTTCAGTACGCGAACGAGGCCAATCCGCGCGCGCACTACGACGGCACCGGCGCCGAGATCGCCGACGCGCTCGACCGGGTCGACGTCCTCGTCGCCGGCCTCGGCACCGGCGGGACGCTGATGGGCACGGGCGCGCGCCTGCGCGAGCGGTTCCCCGACGTCGTCGTCGCCGCCGCCGAGCCGTTGCCGGGGGAAGCCGTGATGGGCCTCCGCTCTCTCTCCGACGGCTACGTGCCGCCGATTCTCGACGTCGACAAGCTCGACCGGAAGATCCTCGTCTCGAACGCCGAGTCGGTGGCCGCGCTGAAGGAGCTGCTCGGCACGGAGGGGATCCTGGGCGGCGTCTCGTCGGGGGCGGTCGTCCACGTCGCCCGGCGGCTCGCCGGCGAGCTGAACGAGGGCGTCGTCGTCTGCATCCTTGCCGACGGCGGCTGGAAAGAGATCTCGGCCGACTTCTGGGAGGCCGAGGACGTGGCCAAGTCGATGGAGCGAACGGTCTGGTGGTGATCCCACCCGAGATCCGGGCGGAGCTGCGCGCCCACGCCGAGGAGGAGGCGCCGAACGAGGCCTGCGGCCTGGTCGTGCTCCGGGACGGCGTCGCCGAGCGCTACGTCCGCGGCCGCAACACCGCTGCGTCGCCGTACCGCTTCGAGCTCGAGGTTCCGCCCGAGACGTGGTTCCTCGAGGACGAGGGCTACGAGCTGGCGGTCTTCCACTCGCACCTTTCGTCACCGCCGCGCCCGTCCCGCACCGACGTCGAGAACATCGGGCTCTGGCAGGGGAAGCCCTATCTGATCCTCTCGCTCGGCTCGGACACGCTCTCCGGCTGGACGATCCGCGACGGCCGGATCGACCCGCTCGCCGTCGTCGCATGAACGTCGCCGAGCTCGCTCCCGGCCTCTGGCGCTGGACGGCGCCCCATCCGGACTGGAAGGTCGATGACGACTGGGAGCAGGAGGTCGGCTGCGTCTACTACGAGGCGCCCACTGCGACCGTGCTCATCGATCCGCTGCTGCCGCCCGAGCGCGAGCGGTTCTTCGAGGCGCTCGACCGCGACGTCGAGCGCCGTGGGCTGCCCGTGGCAATCCTGCTGACGGTTCCCTGGCACGAGCGCAGCGCGCCCGAGCTTCGCGAGCGGTACACGGCCGCGGACGAGCCCCCGGTCGGCGTGAAGGCGTTCGCCGTCCCCGAGGTCGACGAAACGCTCTGGTGGCTCCACGAGCACGGGACCCTCGTCGCCGGCGACGTCCTGCTCGGCGGCCCGGACGGTCTTCGCGTCTGCCCGGACTCCTGGCTCGACCGGCGCTCGTCGCAGGCGTCTCTCCGGGCCGCGCTGGCGCCGCTCCTCGACTTGCCGATCGAGCGGGTCCTCGTCTCGCACGGCGAGCCCGTGCTCGTGGACGGCCGCGCAGCTCTCGAACGAGCGCTGAGCTAGCCGCAGAACTCGGCGGCGACCGCGACGAAGAGGTCACGGCAGCGCTCGACGCTCGCGAGGTCGACCCACTCGACCGCGGCGTGCGCGCCGTCGCCGCGCGGGCCGAACAGGATCGCCGGGATGCCGGCGTCGGCGAAGAGCGCCGCGTCCGTCCAGAACGGCGCGCCGAAGACCTCCTGCGAGCCGGTCTCGGCCTGCACAGCCCGGACGATCTCTTCGTCGCGGGAGATCTCCATCGGATCACGGCCGAACGGGAACGCGATCGAGCCGTTCGAGTCGCCGAGCAGTCCCGCCAACTCGGCCTCGACGTCCTCACGGCGCTCGCCGGGGATCGTGCGGCGCTCTCCGCTCAACAGGCACCTGGCGGGATAGCTCGAGTACTCCTGGCCGCCCTCGATCAGCGAGGCGTGAACCGATCCGGTGCCGAGCAGCGGATGGCTGGGCCGAGCCTGCAGCGAACGATCCAGCGATTCGATCTCGACGAGGATGCGCCCCATCTTGGCGATCGCGTCGATGCCGAGGTCCGGACGCGAGCCATGGGCGGCGCGGCCGAGCGTCTCGATGTCGAAGGCGAGCCAGCCCCGATGGGCGATGCAGAGGCGCTCGTCGGTCGGCTCGGCGACGATCGCCGCGTCGGCGCGCCAGCGTTCGACCAGAGCCTCGGTCCCGATGCTCGCCGCCTCCTCGTCGACGACCGCGGTCACGATCACGTCTCCGCGCAGTCCTCGCCGCGCGCACTCAGCGCCTGCACTCGCGATCGCGGCAAGGCTCGCCTTCATGTCGTAGGCGCCGCGACCGTAGAGGCGTCCGCCGTCGACGCGCGGCGCGAGGCCGCCGTCCGGCTCGAGCAGGCCCACCGTGTCTAGGTGGCCGTTCAGCAGCAGCGTCTTGCCGCCGCCGCTCCCACGCGCGACGCCGACGACGTTCGGCCGTCCCGCCGCGACCTCCTCGACGTGAACCTCGAGCCCCGCGCGCTCGAGCCATTCCGCCAGCACCCGCGCGACCGCGGCCTCGCCGGCCCCGCTCGCTGCGAGTGTCGGATTGACGGAGTCGATCGCAACCAGTTGCCCAGTGAGCTCCGTCAGCATGGCCAAGGCCAACGTCCGCACTCAGAGCTTGACGGCGCTAAGACTTGCGTCCGCCGCCGTTCCCGCCGCGCGTTTCCGGCAGACCGACATTCGGAGTTGGCGGCGGCGCGGGAGGCGGCGTTGGATTCTGCGTGTCTGCCATCTAGAACAGGGTATCGCTGATGGCGGCGAGGAGAGCTACGACTTCGACGGCTAGGGACGCGGCTGCGAGTGTGTCGTCCCGGAACTCGTACAGGTTCTCGAAGACATACCGGCCGGAGAGTGCGAAGTAGAAGGTCGACTTCGGCATTCCATGCCTGCCGGACGCGCAAAGCGCGACCGCCTAAAGCGGGACTGCCTCTCCCGACTCGGCCGAGCGGTAGAGCGCCTCGATCACGCGCGCCTGCGCGACCGCGTCCTCGCGCCCGAGCAGCGGCTCCGCCTCCCCGGCGATCGCAGCCGCGAAGTTCGTCAGCTCGTGCTCGTACGGATTGGCCGTCGGCACCGCGATCGGCTCGTCGTCGACGAGCAACCGTCCGCCCCAGTCCGAGCGCCACGGCGCCTCGAGCACCAGCGTCGCCTCCTCGCCGACGGCCTCCAGCCGCTGCCGCTTCGGCAGCGTGAACGAGGCGTCGAAGACGGCGACCACGTCGTTCGGGCAGCGCAGGATTCCGTAGAAGTCGACGTCGACGCCTGTGGGGCCGACGACCTGCTCGCCAAAGACGTGGTCCGGCTCGCCGGCGAGCAACCGGGCGCCGCTGATGCAGTAGCAGCCGACGTCCATCAGCGCGCCCCCGTCGAGGTCGGCGACCATGCGGACGTTGTCGTGGTCGAACAGAGGGAAGCTGAACGTCGTCCGGATCTCCCGCAGCCGCCCGATCCTGCCCTGCTCGACGAGTGTCCGCGCGGCCTCCGCCTGCGGATGGTGCCGCCACATGAACGCCTCCATCACGACCACGTCCGCTCGCTCGGCGGCGTCCCACGCCTCCTCGGCTTCGGCGGCACGGCGCGAGTACGGCTTCTCGACGAGGACGTGCTTGCCGGCCTCGATTGCCTTCAGCGTCCACTCGTGGTGCATCCCGTTCGGGAGCGAGATGTAGACCGCGTCGAGCTCGTCGTCTGCGAGCAGCTCCTCGTAGCTTCCGTGCGGGCGCTCGATCCCGTGCTCGCTCGCGTACGCCTGGGCGCGGGCACCGTCGCGGCTCGCGACCGCGGCGATCTCGACCCTCTCCGGCGCGCCCTCGAGGAGCGCGTCGTTGATGTTCGCCGTCGACATCAGACCGAGCCTCATCGCGCCTCCAGGCCCGCGTCGGCGAGCGCCTTCCGCGCGAGCGCGTCGTCGTCGACGCCGGGCAGGCCGCTGACGCCGACGGCACCCACCCGCCGGTCGCCCTCGAACGCTGCGACGCCGCCGAGGAAGAAGGTGAAGAAGGGATCGAAGCTGGCGAGCTCCGCCGGCGCTTTCGAGCCGACCTTCTCCGCAAGCGCCCGCGTCGAGACGGCGTCGCTGCGCGCCGCGGTGTACGCCTTGCGCTGCGCATTCAGCCGCGTATCGGGGGCGGCGCCGTCCATGGTCGCCGCCGCGACGAGCTCGCCGTGCTCTTCAGCGACGTACACCGAGACGAGCCCAGTTGCTTCTTTCACCACCGTTTCGACGATCGCCAGAGCTTGTTCGAGCTTCACCGTGACACACTACGCCACTCCAGATGGTGACCGAAATCGGCATCGGCATGCTCGGTTACGCCTTCATGGGCAAGGCGCACTCGCGCGCGTTCCGGGAGATCGCGCGGCTCGACACGCCGCTGCAGCCCCGGCTCGTCGCGGTAGCGGGCCGCAACGAGGAAGCGGTCGCGGACACGGCCGCCCGCTACGGCTACGAGCGGTGGACGACCGACTGGCGCGATCTCGTCAGCGACCCCGCGATCGGGCTCTTCGACAACGGCGGCCCCAACTCGCTCCACGCCGAGCCGACGATCGCGGCGGCCGAGGCGGGCAAGCACGTGCTCTGCGAGAAGCCGCTCGGCCGCGACGCCGCCGAGAGCTACGAAATCTGGCAGCGCGTCGAGGCGACCGGCGTCAAGCACCTCTGCGGCTTCAACTACCGCTTCGTCCCGGCGGTACGGCTCGCCCGCGAGCTGATCGAGGCGGGCGAGCTCGGCGAGATCCGCCACTTCCGCGGCCGCTACCTGCAGGACTGGGGCGACGACCCGAGCCTCGACACCTGGCGTTTCCAGCCCGACGAGGCCGGCTCTGGCGCGCTCGGCGACCTCGGCACCCACGTCGTCGACCTCGCGCGCTTCCTCGTCGGCGAGATCGCGACCGTCGCCGGCTTCGTCCACACCTTCCTGCCCGGCCGGCGCGTCGACGACGCGCTCGAGGCCGCCGTCCAGTTCGAAAGCGGCCCGATCGGCACGATCGAGGCGACCCGGCTTGCGCTCGGGCGGCGCAACGCCTTCCAATGGGAGGTCAACGGCTCGAAGGGCTCGCTCGCGTTCGACATGGAGCGGCTGAACGAGCTGCAGGTCTTCCGGGCCGACGGCGACCGCGCGCGCGGCTTCAAGACGGTGCTCGTCTCCGAGGCCGACCACCCGTTCTGGGATCTCTGGTGGCCGCCGGGGCACATCGTCGGCTGGGGCGACACGTTCACGCACGAGGCGCTCCACCTGCTGCGCGCGATCGGCGAGGACACGGACGTCGCTCCCTACGGGGCCACCTTCGAGGACGGCTACCGCGCCGCCGAGGTCTGCGACGCGATCGTCCGCTCCGGCGAGACCGGCAACCGCGTCACCGTCGAGTACCGCCCAGCCAAGTAACAGACTGTTACAAGGCTGCTTGGAGCCCGCGCCTCGCTGCACTTGCGCCCAAGTAACAGACTGTTACTTGGCTCGGGTCAGCGGCCGGCTTTGCGCTGGCGTCGGCGCAGAAGCGTGTCGAGGGTGACGGCGAAGAGCAGGATGCAACCCGTCGTGATGAAGATCACGCCCTGGGTGAGGTTGAGCGTGTTCAGCCCGTTCGCGATCGTCGCGATCACGAGGGCGCCGAAGAGCGCGTCCTTGACCTCGCCGCGGCCGCCGAAGAGGCTCGTGCCGCCGATCACGGCCGCTGCGATCGCGTCGATCAGGAGCGTCCCGCCGCCCGCGTTCAGGTCGACGCTGTTCAGGCGCGCCGCGAGGACGACGCCGCCGAGCCCTGCCATCGCGCCCGAGATCATGAAGACGATGATCCGGACGCGCGCGACGTTGATGCCCGCGCGCCGCGCAGCTTCGGCGTTACCGCCGACCGCATAGACGTGCCGGCCGAACGTCGTCCGCTTGGCGACGAACGTCAAGACGAGCAGCGACGCGATCATCAGCAGCAGGACGAACGGGACGCCGCGGTCCCGGTTGCTGATCACGACGACGACAACCGCGGCGGCGACAACTGCGACCGCTTTCGCGACGAGCAGCCACGGGTCGCGGACGGGAACGCCGTGACGCTTGTGTGCAACGAAGGTGGCGACGACACTGGCGACGTAGATGCCGCAGACGATCGCGGTGAGAATCCAGCCGGCCTTCTCCGAGAAGAAGTAGTTCGCGGTGTTGTTCACCGTCTCGTCCTGGATCACGATCACGCCCTCGGCCTCGATCGACTTCTGGATCACCCCCTGCCAGATCTGGTAGCCGGCGAGCGTGACGACGAACGCCGGCACGCCGATGAAAGCGACGAACGACCCCTGGAACGCGCCGATTGCGGCGCACACCGCGACGGCGAGAACGATCGCCACGAGCCCCGCCACCTCGTTTCCGTCCGGAATGGTCAGCTTCGCGACGACCACCCCGGCGATGCCGCTGATGTAGCTGATCGAGAGGTCGATCTCGCCGATCAGGAGCACGAAGACGACGCCGTAGGCCAGCAGCGTGACGCCGGCCATCTGCGTGAGGATGTTGCTGAAGTTGCCCGGGCTGAGGAAGTTGTCGGCCTTGAACGAGAAGAAGACCACGATCACGGCGAGGCCGATCAGCACCGGCCAGCTGCCGAGATTGCCGCCGCGGAAGTTGTCGAGCACCCGGCCGAAGAAGCTCTCCGGCACGGCCGCGGGCGCGGCGGCAGTCGCGTCGGTGCTCACAGGTCCTCCGGCTCCGGAGCGGTCGAGGGGATGCCGGGCACCTTCGTCGGCACGCCGGCAGTGATGGCCTGGACGACATCCTGCTGCGTCGTCTGGTCGCGCTCGTAGACGGCGACGCTCCGGCCGAGCCGGAGCACGGTGATCCGGTGCGCGACCTCGAAGATGTCATGCAGGTTGTGGGAGATCAGCACGACGGCGAGCCCTTGCTCGGCGAGCCGCTTGACGAGCTCGAGCACCTGCTGGGTCTGCGCGACGCCGAGCGCCGCCGTCGGCTCGTCGAGGATCACGAGCCGCGAGTTCCACATCACGGCACGGGCGACGGCGACCGACTGCCGCTGGCCGCCCGAGAGCGTCGCGACCGGCTGCCGGATCGAGCGAATCGTCGTGACGGCGAGGCTCTTCATCGTCTCCGCCGTCTTCGCCTCCATCACCGGCTCCTTCAGCCGGTGGAACCAGTCGCGGGCCTCGCGGCCGAGGTACATGTTCTGGACGACGTCGAGGTTGTCGCAGAGCGCGAGATCCTGGTAGACGACCTCGATTCCGAGCTTCGCAGCGTCCTTCGGCCCATGGATGTGCACCGTTTCGCCGTCGACGACGATCTCGCCCTCGTCCGCCATGTGGATCCCGGCGACGCACTTGATCAGCGTGGACTTGCCGGCGCCGTTGTCGCCGACGAGCGCCATCACCTCGCCGGGCCGGACCTCGAACTCAACCTCCGTCAGCGCCTGCACCGAGCCGAAGCTCTTCGAGATCCCGTGTAGCTCGAGCAGAGGTGTCGATACCGCGGCGGTCGTCATCGCTGGGAAGGAAGGTGGGGGCACGCCCTAGGGACGGCCCCCACCTGCTCGGTTCCTATTTGCAGAACTTCGCGTACGTCCCGCGGCAGACCTCCGACCGCTTCAAGTAGCCGTTGAACAGCTGCTTGTAGTTGGCCTTCGTGATCGAGACCGGCGGGATGATGAACGCGGGCAGCCGCTTGCTGCCGTTCGCCACCGTCCCGGTCTGCTTGGGCTTCTGCCCCTTCAAGAGGGCGACTGCTGCCTGCGCCGACGCGGTCGCGAGCTTCCGCGTGTCCTTCCAGACGGTCATCGTCTGCCACCCGGAGATGATGTTCTGGACACCCTGGGCGGTCGCGTCCTGACCGCTGAGCGGAATCGGCTTCAGCTTGCGGGCCTTGAGGGCGACGACGATGGCGTTCGCGAGCCCGTCGTTGGCCGCCGCGACGGCGTCGATCTTGTTGCTCGTCCTCACGAGCATCTGCTCGAAGATCGTCCCCGCCCTCTGGTTGTCCCAGCCCGGGGTGAACTGCTGCGGCCCCTTCTTGAACGTCCCGTTCTTGTAGAGCGGGTTGAGGACCGACTCGTAGCCGCCCTTGAACAGGAACGAGTTGTTGTCGGTCTGGCCGCCGTGGAGCTCGGCGACGACCGGCTTCTTCGAGTACATGCCGTTCGCCCTCAGGCCCGCGACGACGCCCTTGCCCTGCAGGACGCCGACGGCGCGGCCGTCGAACGAGATGTAGATGGCGGCGGAGCCGCCGATCACCTGGCGGTCGTACTCGATCACCTGCGCCTGCCTCGACCGTGCAGCGGCCTCGATTGCAATCGAGGAGCCCTTGTCGAGCGAGACGAGGATGACGACCTTGGCGCCGTTGGCGAGGCACTGGTCGGCCTGCGTCTTCTGCTTCTGCGCACTATTGTCGGCGTTGGTGATCACGTACGAGACGCCGGCCCTCTTGAACGCTGCCACGAGCGCGGGCCGGTCCTGCGTCTCCCAGCGCACCGACGACTTCGGATCCGGCAGCAGCACACAGATGTCGGCGTTGCCGCCCGCCTGCTTGGTCGGCTTCGCAACCGCCGCCGTCACGGTGACGCTCACCGCCAGCGCAGCGATTACGAGCGTAATGACGAGTTTCCTCACGATCGCTTCCCTCCATCTCCGTTCGGATGTTTGAAGTCGAACGGGCACACGAGTTCCCCGGCTCCAGGCCCGCATCCAAACTAAACCGGCGGCTCGGCGCAGTCAACCGCATCTAGGCGCAGAACGCGTTGCGCCGTAACATGGGACGTCGATGAGCGCGCCCGCGACGATCGGCGCCGGCAAGCCGACGCTGCGGATCCGAGGCACGTCCTACCCGGTCCTGCTGCCCTCGATCCGCGACCCGCGGCTCCACCTGGCGGCCGTGATCGTCTCGCTGCAGGTGCTCGGCCAGGTGGCGTTCGACTTCCGCCTCTCGATCGCCCAGATCCTCGTCTCCCTGCTCACCTGCGCTGTACTCGAGGTCGGGATCGCCTTCCGGCGCCAGCGCGTGATCCTCTGGCCCGCGAGCGCGCTCCTGACCGGAAACGGCGTCGCCTTCATCCTCCGCGTTCCCGGAACGGAGCACGGCGACTGGTGGAGCACGCGCGGCTGGTGGATCTTCGCGGCGACGGCGGCCGTGTCGCTGCTCTCCAAGTACCTGATCCAGTTTCGGGGACGCCACTTCTTCAATCCCTCGAACTTCGGGCTCGTACTCTGCTTCCTGCTGCTCGGCCCCGAGCTCGC
>DATMEO010000039.1:0-14027 GCA_035556515.1 Gaiellaceae bacterium | reverse complement strand
CCGCGTCGGCGGCGTCCTGCATCGGCCAGGAGTTCCTGGTGCAGCCCTCGCACTGCCACTCCCATGGCTTCCCGTCGTAGAACATGTGGCTGTAGACGACCAGCTCGTCGCGCCCCTCGAAGACATCGCCGAACGGGACCGCGCCGTCGGGGCCGATCACGGTGGTGTGGGGCGGCACCTCTGTCATCGGCAGCCGGCGACGGGCCGCGGCGATCGCGTCGCCCTCGCGGGTGTGTGCCTTCTCGCGCTTGCGCAGCTCGAGGAGCTGTCGCTCGAAGTCGTCGTGGTCGGTGACGGTCGGGGCTGGCGTGGTCATGGTTTCCTCTTTCAATTGTTTTGGGAGGTCGGCCGCTTCCGCACCTCGCGCCAGGCCCGGCGGTGGTCTTGGCAGACGGAAAGGCTATCGGCCCCGAATCCCGTAGTTCGAGGCGTGGGTCGCAATTTGCGAGGCGTCGCCTGGGCGAGCGTGCTCTCGCCCGAGGCCTATTCGTCGGCGGCGTCGGCGGCTGCGCGGTCGGCGATCTCGTGCACGACCGCGGCGTCTGCCAGCGTCGTCGTGTCGCCGAGCGGCCGGTTCTCGGCCACGTCGCGCAGGAGCCGGCGCATGATCTTCCCGGAGCGCGTCTTCGGCAGCTCGGGCGTGAAGACGATGTTCGCCGGCTTCGCGATCGGGCCGATCTTGGCGGCGACGTGGTTGCGCAGCTCCTCGAGCATCTCGAGCGAGCCCTCGTCGCCGCCCTTCAGCGTCACATAGGCGACGATCGCCTGGCCCGTCAGGGCGTCGGCGCGGCCGCAGACCGCGGCTTCGGCCACGCGGGGGTGGTCGACAAGCGCCGACTCGACCTCGATCGTCGAGATCCGGTGGCCGGAGACGTTCATCACGTCGTCGACGCGGCCGAGCAGCCAGTAGTCGCCGTCCTCGTCGATCCGCGCGCCGTCGCCTGCGAAGTAGACACCGGGGTACTTCGACCAGTACGTCTCGCGGAAGCGCTCGTCGTCGCCGTAGATCCCGCGGGTCATCGCCGGCCACGGCCGCTTCAGGACGAGGTAGCCGCCGCCGCCCGGGCCGACCTCCTCGCCGGCCTCGTTGAACACGCCCGCCTCGACGCCTGGGAACGGCTTCGTCGCGGAGCCGGGCTTCGTCGTCGTCACTCCCGGCAGCGGCGTGATCATGATCATCCCCGTCTCGGTCTGCCACCAGGTGTCGACCACAGGACAGCGGTCGCCGCCGACGTGCTCGCGGTACCACATCCAGGCCTCCGGGTTGATCGGCTCGCCGACCGACCCCAGCAGCCGCAGCGATGCGAGCTCGTGCTTCGCAGCGTGCTCCGGCCCCCACTTCATGTGTGCGCGGATCGCCGTCGGCGCGGTGTAGAGGATCGTGACGCCGTAGCGTTCGACGATCCCCCACCAGCGATCCTTGTCCGGGAAGTCGGGCGTCCCCTCGTACAGAACCGACGTGGCTCCGTTGCAGAGCGGGCCGTAGACGATGTAGCTGTGGCCGGTGATCCAGCCGATGTCGGCCGCGCACCAGTAGACGTCCTCCTCCGGCTTCAGGTCGAAGATCAGCGCGTGGGTCGAGGCGCAGCCGACGAGGTAGCCGCCGGTCGTGTGCGCGATCCCCTTCGGCTTCGCCGTCGTGCCGGACGTGTACATGAGGAAGAGCAGGTCCTCGCTGTCCATCGGCTCGGGCGGGCAAGTGGCCGGATCGTCGGAGACGTTGAAGTCGTGCAGCCAGTGGTCGCGTCCCTCCTGGATCGGGACGTCGTTGCCGGTGCGGCGGACGACCAGGCACGCGCGGATCCCGGGCGCGTCGGCCATCGCCGCGTCGGCGGTCTGCTTCAGCGGCACTGTCGTGCCGCGGCGCCAGGCCTCGTCCTGGGTGATCAGGACCTCGCAGCCCATGTCGTTGGCGCGGTCGGAGAGCGAGTCGGCCGAGAAGCCGCCGAAGACAACCGTGTGCGGCGCGCCGAGCCGGGTGCAGGCGAGCATCGCGATCGGCAGCTCGGTGACCATGCCCATGTAGATCGCGACCTTCGTCCCCTTGCCGACCCCGAGCTCCCTGAGCGCGTTCGCCATCCGCACGACCTGGCCCTGAAGCTCCGCGTAGGTGAGTGACCCGCGCTCGCCCTCGGGCTCGCCCTCCCAGTGGTAGGCGACCCGGTCGCCGAGCCCCGCCTCGACGTGGCGGTCGACGCAGTTGTAGGCGACGTTCAGCTTGCCGCCGAGATACCACTTGGCGTAGGGCAGCTCCCACTCGTACAGCTGCGTGAACGGCTTGAACCAGGTCACTCGCTCACGCCCCTCGCTCTCCCAAAACTCCTCGAAGCCGCGCTCGTAGATGTCGGACTGTGCGACGGCGAGTGCGGCGAAGTCGGGCGGCGGCGGGTAGCGCCGGTCCTCGACGAAGATCGTCTCGATCGAGGAATTGCTCACAGTTCGAAGTCGTAGGGGAAGTGGGTCAGCACCTCGGCGCCGTCGGCGGTGACGAGGATCAGGTCCTCGAGCCGCACGCCGCCATAGCCGTTCCGGTAGAGGCCCGGCTCGAGCGCGATCACGTCGCCCTCGACGAGCGGCTCGCTCTCGATCCGGCCGACGCCCGGCCGCTCGTGCACTTCGAGCCCGACTCCGTGGCCGGTGGCGTGGAAGTAGCCGTCGACGAGGGCCTCGCCCTCCTCCTTGTGCAGCTGCGTCTTGTGGCCGTGCTCGTGGAAGAAGTCGCAGACCTGGCGATGGATGTCGCTGCCCTTCACGTCCGGCTTCACCGCGGCGACGGCCAGGTCGAGCGCCTCCTTCGCCAGCCGGTGGTACCTGGCGAGCTCTTCCGAAGGCGGGCCGAGCGAGAACGTCCGCGTGAAGTCCGAGTAGCAGGCCGACTCGCGGTCGCGCGGGAAGAGATCGAAGAGGACGACGTCGTCGGGTGCGATCGGGCCGGACCCGGCTTCGTGGCCGATCGCGGTCTGGGCGCCGTGCGAGACGATGAACTCCTCCGCGGCGGCACCGTGCTCGCCGAACGCGCGCTCGACCTCGAGCTGGATCCGCTCGCATGTGAGCGGCTCGTCGCCAAGCGTGAGCATCCCGTTCGAGCGCGAGGCGCTCCGCAGCATCTCGACGCCGACCGCGACGCCAGCCTCGACCGCGCGGCAGGCACGCCGGATCCCGGCCAGCTCGTGCTCGTTCTTGACGCGGCGGCGCTCGTCGAAGAAACGCTGGTCGGCGGTCAGCTCGATCCCGTTCGCGCGCAGGTGGTCTGCGTACTCGAGCGGGAAGCCGCCCGGCGTCGTCGCGGCGTCGAGGCCGAGCTGCCGGCAGGCGCCGAGATAGAGCTCCCGGTTGAGCTCGTAGTTGTCGAGCCCTCGCCTCAACAGCGCGTCGATGCCGGCGTCCTCGAGCGTCAGTACCTCCAGATCCGTGCCGAGCTCGGCGACCCGGCCCGACTCGAGCGAGCTGACGACCACCGACCGCTTCCCACCAACCTCGGCGTAGAAGAACGGATCGGGCACGGCGAGCGGCACCTCGTGGCGCAGCTCGGGCGAGCGGATCGTGTCGGCGATGATCAGGACGTCGGGCACGCGCCAGATCCTAGTCCGCGGCGAGCGCCGCGAGCTCAGTACCTTCGGCGGCAGTGCGCGGGCCGACGATCGCCGCCGTGACGCCGGGCTGCTCGAGCACCCAGGCGACGGCGTGGCGACGCAATGTCCGGCCCCGTGCTGCGGCGTCCCGCCGGTGGGCGTCGATCTCTTCCGTCCGCTCCGCCAGCGGCGAGGAGCGGCGGAAGTCGTCCGGCTCGAGCGCGTCCGTCGAAAACCCGTCGACGAGAAACCCGCTCGCGAGTGGCGCCCAGCAGAGGAGACCGATCCCGTGCCGGCGCACGACCTCGAGCACGTCTGGATGCTTCGGCCCTTCGAGCAAGCTGAGCGACTCCTGGCACGAGGTGACAGGAGCGATTGCGTGCGCGCGCTCGACCAGCTCGGCGGGATGGTTCGAGAGCCCGGCCCAGCGGATCTTTCCCTCCCCGATCAGCGTCTGGAGCTCGCCCCACGACTCCTCGATCGGCGTGGCGCGATCGAGGTCGTGGATCTGGAGCAAGTCGACGTGGTCGACGCCGAGCCGCAGCAGGCTCGCCTCGACGTCGGCGCGGATCGCGTCGGGGCTGTTGTCCATCCGCGAGACCCGCTCGGGGTCGGGCATCGTCCCGCACTTCGTGAAGAGAAGAACGTCGTCGCGCCGACCCTCGAGCGCCCGGCGCACGATCTCCTCCGCACGGCCCCAGCCGTAGAACGGAGCCGTGTCGATCCAGTTGGCCCCGACGTCGAGCCCGGCTCGGATGGCCGCGATCGCATCTGCCTCGTCCTGACCGCCCCAGTAGACCCACTCGCGGCCGGAGCCGATCGGCGCCGTGCCGATGCCCACGACCGTGATCTCGGGTCCCGCCGCGCCGAGCCTTCGCCGCTCCACGGAGTCGATCCTACGGGTAAGTTTGCCTCCGGTGAACACGGCGCTGACCGACCTGAAGCAACGGCTGGCCGAGGTCTACGACCTCGAGAAGGCCGCCGCGATCGCCGGCTGGGACCAGCGGACGATGATGCCGCCGCAGGGAGCCGCGGCCCGCTCGGAGGTGTCCGCCACGCTCTCCGGGATCGCGCACGAGCGGTTCACGGCCGACGAGGTCGGACGGCTGCTCGACGAGCTCGCGCCGCGCGAGAACGAGCTCGACTACGACTCCGACGACGCGAGCCTGATCAGGGTCACCCGCCGCGACTGGGAGAAGGCGCGCCGCGTCCCGCCCGAGCTGGCGGCGGCCTGGGCGCGCGAAGGCGGCAAGGCGCACGTCGCCTGGCTCGCGGCGCGCGAGGCGAACGACTTCTCGGTCTTCCGACCCGCCCTCCAGCGCGTGCACGACGTCGCCCTCCGCTGGGCCGAGCACATGGAGCAGGGCGACTCTCCCTACGACGCCTTCCTCGACGAGTACGAGCCGGGGATGACGACCGCGGAGGTCAAGGCGGTCTTCGACGTGCTCCGGCCAGAGCTGACTGCGATCGTGCGCGAGGCGGGCGACCCCGCGGACGACTCCTTCCTCGAGGGCGACTTCCCGGTCGCGACGCAGCAGGAATTCCTCGAAGGGGTTCTGCGCGACTTCGGCTTCGAGGAGGGCGCCTACCGGCTCGACCCGACCGTGCACCCGTTCGCGACCACGTTCTCGCGCACCGACATCCGGATGACGACGCGCTACAAGCCGACCAACCTGCGCGCGCTCTGGGCCGCGATGCACGAGGCGGGGCACGGCCTCACCTACCAGGGCACCGAGCCGGCACTCGCTCGCTCGCCGCTCTACGGGAACGCCTCGCTCGGCCTCGGCGAGTCGCAGAGCCGCACGTGGGAGAACCTCGTCGGCCGCTCGCTCCCATTCTGGCGCGGCCGCCTCTCCGAGCTGCAGCGGCACTTCCCCCAGCTCGAGTCGGTCGACCTCGAGACGTGGTACCGCGGCATCAACCGCGTCGCGCCAGGGCTGATCCGGGTCGACTCGGATGAGGTCACCTACTCGCTCCACATCATCCTCCGCTTCGAGCTCGAGCAGGAGCTCGTCTCGGGCTCGCTGGCGCTCGACGACCTGCCCGAGGCCTGGAACGCGAAGATGAACGAGCTGCTCGGCATCGACGTGCCGGACGACGCGCGCGGGGTCCTCCAGGACGTCCACTGGACACGAGCCGCCTACGGCTACTTCCCCACCTACGCCCTCGGGAACGTCCTCTCGGTGCAGATCTGGCGCGCCGTCGAGGAGGAGCTGCCCGACCTCGACGCGCAGCTCGAGGCGGGCGAGTTCGGGCCGCTGTACGAGTCGCTGCGCAGCCGGATCTACCGGCACGGGCGCAAGTTCACGCCGGTGCAGACGCTCGAGCGCGCGATCGGCGCGACGGAGATCGACCCGCAGCCGTACCTCGCGTACCTGCGCTCGAAGGTCGCCGGCCTGCAACCGGCGTAGAATCCGGCCATGCGTCGGGGTCTGATGACGCTCGTTTGTGCAGGGATCTTCGCCGCTCCCGCGGACGCGGCGCTGCCGCGCTCGGCCGTCGACCGGCTCGACGAGACTCGCGGGCCGCAGATCCACGTCGTCTACGCCGTGCCCGCCGACGGCGAGGATCGGCGGCTCGACGAGACAGGCACGCTGGAGGGCTCCGTCGGCTCGTTCCAGGCCTGGCTCGCGGCAGAGACCGGCGGCGCGAGCCTGCGGCTCGACACCTATCAGGGCTCGCTCGACGTCAGCTTCTTCCGGCTCGCGGCGACAGACGCCGCCGTCGCCTCCCGCGGCGCGTTCGTGCGCGAGGCGGTCGAGCAGGAGCTGCGCGCGGCGGGCTTCGACCGTCCCGACAGGATCTACGCCGTCTACTACGACGGCTCGAGCACGTTCGCCTGCGGCGGCGCCTTCTGGCCGCCGCAGCTGAACGGGAATGCGATCGTGATGTACCTGCGCGGGCGGCCGCCGGGCGCCATGTGCGAGCTGAACGGTTTTGCCGCCGCATCGTCGCCGCCGACGTACTGGGAGTACGCGATGCTGCACGACATCCTGCACGGCCTCGGGATGGTGCCCACGTGCGCGCCCCACCATCATCTCGCCGGTCACGTCTCCGACTTCGCGAACGACCTGATGTGGGCGGGAAACCAGCCGTGGCTCTTCCCGGCACGGCTCGACATCGGCCGTGACGACTACTACGGCCACGGCCGGACCGACTGCGCCGACCTGGCGCGCAGCCCGTACCTGACCTCGAATCCGCCCCCGCCGCCCGTGCTCGCCGTGACGATGTTCCGCGTCGGCGCCCGTGCGCAGCCCGGCAAGGGACTCGACGCGATCCTCGAGGTCAGCCTCGACGGCGAGCGCGTCGCTGCCGGCGCGGCGCGCTGCACGGGCCGTCTCGGCACGCGCGCCCTCCGCGCCGTCTCGGTCTCGTTCGCCGCCAGCGCGGCCCGCTGCCGCTGGCGCTTCCCGGCCGGCTCGAAGGGCAAGCGGTTCCGCGGCACGGTGCGGGCGACGGTCGGAAGCCTCAGCGCCACGCGTTCGTTCAGCCGAATCGTGCGCTAGTCGCCGTAGACTCAGGCTCGTGGAGGACGTCCTTCGGCGCGCGCAAGGCCTCGTCGAGAGCTTCGAGGAGCTCGTGCGCGCGGAGCTGCCACCGGACGCGGAGCTCTTCGATGCCCACGTCCACCTCGGCGAGGACATCGACGGCATGCGCGGCGACCTCGAGGAGCTGCTGCGGATCCAGCGTGCGCACGGGATCTCCCGTTCGTTCATGTTCTGCCTCGACGAGCCCGACCGGCACCCGGGCTTCCGCGCGCCGAACGACCGCTCGCTCGCATTCGCGGAGCGCAGCGGCGGCGAGCTGGTGCCCTTTGTCCGCCTCGACCTGACCGAGAGCCCGATCGAGGAGGCGGTGCGCTGCCTCGACCGCAGCGCCGGCGGGATCAAGCTGCACCCCCGGGCGCAGAAGTTCCTGCTCGACGACGAGCGGCTCGCGCCGGTGTTCGAGCTCGCTGCCGACCGCAAGGTGCCGATCCTGATCCACGGTGGCCGCGGCCTGCCGCCGATCGCCGACGCCCTTGCCCGCCTGATGGACGCGTACGAGCCGCAGCTGATCATCGCGCACGCCGGCATCGCCGACCTCGGCGCGCTCGCTCGCCATTTCTCCGGCCGGCCGGGCGTCTTCTTCGACACCTCGGTCTGGAGCCCACTCGACCTGCTCGACCTCTACCGGCTCGTCTCGCCCGAGCAGGTGCTCTACGCGTCCGACTATCCGTACGGAACGCAGCCGGCCTCGCTGCTCGCCTCGCTCCGCACCGCGAGGATGGCGGGGCTCGACGACGAGCAGCTTCGGGCGATGCTCGGCGGCAGCGCGCGCCGGATCGCAGCGAACGAGGAGGCGTTGCCGCTGACCGCGCCGCGCGGGCCACAGGACGTGGCGCACCCACTCACGTTCGCGCGCATCCACCAGTATCTCTCGATGGCGACGCCGCTCCTTTGGATGCGGCAGGCGGATACGATCGGCGTGCTCGGCCTGGCCTTGAACGCGTGCGACGAGCGCTCGAACGGGCACCGTGAGGAGACGGAGCAGATCCGCGAGCTGCTCAGCGCCGCGCGCGATCTCTGGCGCCTCTTCCCCGAGGCCGAGGACGAGGCGGAGCGCGTGCGCACGGCCCGGATCGCCTTCCGGCTCGTCCACCTCGCGAACATCACGGCGGTGACGTCCCCTGTCTAGTGCCACCTCCTTGACTGGTGCTGGAGGAAGCACGCGCCTGCGGGTGAACGGCCATGACCACTCGCTCGAGGCGCCGGTCGGGCAGACGCTCGCCGAGACGCTCCGCGACGGGCTCGGCCTGACGGGGACGAAGATCGCCTGCGGCGAGGGGCACTGCGGCGCCTGCACCGTCCAGCTCGACGGTATCCCGGTGCTCAGCTGCATCACGCTCGTCCACACCGTCGGCGAGCGGGCGGTGACGACGATCGAGGGCCTCAAGGATCATCCGCTCGTCGACGCGTTCGTCCGCACCGACGCGCTCCAGTGCGGCTTCTGCACGCCGGGCCAGATCGTCTCGGCGGCCGCGCTCGTGGCCGAGATCCCGGAGCCGTCGAGCGAGGAGATCAAGCACCGCATGGCCGGCAACCTCTGCCGCTGCGGCACCTACCCCCGGATCGAGGAGGCGATCGGCTCGTGGCGCGGCTGATCAAGTCCGAGAAAGAGGTCGAGGGCCGCTACGAGGAGGTCTGGACGCTCGTCGAGGAGGACGCGCTCGTCCAGTGGCCGGCCGGGCCCGGAGCCGTCGTCGGCAGGGACACGCCGCGGCTCGACGGCTACGAGAAGGCGCGCGGCGAGGCGCGCTACACAGGCGACATCAAGCTCTCCGGGATGCTCGAGAGCGCGGTCGTGCGCAGTCCGCACGCGCGGGCTCGGGTGCAGCGGATCGACCTCGCTGCGGCGGCGGCCGCTCCCGGAGTGCTCGCGGTCGTCGGCCCCGGCGAGGTCTGGGGCGTCGACGAGGAGGCGCACTTCGAAGGCGCGGCGGTGGCCGGCGTTGCGGCCGAGACACTTGCCCAAGCGCGCGCCGCGGTCGAGCTCGTCGAGATCGACTGGGAGGAGCTCGAGCCGCTTCTCGACGCCGGCCAGGCCGTCGAGCGCGGCTCGCTGATCCAGGAGTCGCGCCGATACCAGCGCGGCGACTACGAGCGGGGGCTCGCGGAGGCGGAGGCCGTCGTCGAGGCCGAGTACACGACCCAGACGCTGAACCACAACCCGCTCGAGACGCACCAGTGTGTCTGCGAGTGGCGCGGCGACAGCCTCGACGTCTACGTCTCGACGCAGTACATCTGGGGTCTCCGCCGCGATCTGGCCGAGAACCTCGGCCTGCCGCAGGACAAGGTGCGGGTGATCTGCGAGTTCATGGGCGGCGGCTTCGGGGCCAAGAACGGGGTCGGCAACTATCTCGTGCTCGCGGCCGAGCTGGCGAAGCGGACGCGGCGGCCGGTCCGCTGCGCGCTCTCCCGCCGCGAGGAGAACGTCGTCGGCGGCAACCGCAACGCGACGCGCCAGCGCGTGACCGCTGCGGCACGGGCCGACGGGACGCTGACCGCGCTCGGAGGCGAGTTCACGTGCGCGCTCGGCTGGGAGGGCTGGCTGCCGCCGACCGCCGGTCCGACGCAGCTGCTCTACGCCTGCGAGAACGTGAAGACGGTCGAGCACGGCGCGAAGCTGAACATCCCGCCGATGGCCGCGTTCCGCGCGCCCGGCTTCGTCGAGGGGACGTGGTCGCTCGAATGCGTGCTCGACAAGCTCGCGGCGCAGCTCGGCGTCGATCCGCTCGAGCTGCGGAAGCTCAACTATGCGCACGCCGACGCCATGGACGGCCGCCCCTTCTCGTCGAAGAGCCTGATGGAGTGCTACCGCCGCGCCGAGCCGCACTGGGCGCGGCGGCAGGAGGTGCGCGCGCGTTCCGACGAGGTCTGGAAGCGCGGGATGGGGATGGCAAGCCAGATCTGGTACGGCGGCGGCGGCCCGCCGAGCTACGCCTGGGTGCGCCTCGGCTCAGACGGCCGCGCGAACGTCGTCACCGCGATGCAGGACATCGGCACGGGCACCCGCACGGCGATGGCGATGATCGCGGCGGAGGAGCTCGGCCTGCCGCTCGACCACGTCGAGGTGCAGATCGGCGACTCCGCCCGCGGCCCGTTCGCATCGATCTCCGGCGGCTCGTCGACCCTGCCCTCGATGGGCCCAGCCGTGCGTTCGGCCGCGGCCGATGCCGCGCGCCAGGTGATCGAGCTGGCCGCGCAGCGCTACGATCGGGAGGAGCGGCTGCTGTCGCTGAAGGGCGGGCGGATCGTTTCCACCGACGGCGGCAGCTGGCCGCTCGATGAGATCACCGGCCTGCTCGACGACGGCCAGATCCTCGGCAAGGGCGCCCGCGGCCCGAATCCGACCGGCATGCGCGTGCTCACGTTCGGGATCCAGCTCGCCGAGGTGGCCGTCGACGCCGGTACCGGCGAGGTGCGGGTGGAGAAGGTGATCGCGATCCACGACGTCGGCCGCGTGATCAACCCGCTCGGCGCCCGCAGCCAGATCGAGGGCGGGATCATCCAGGCGCTCGGGCATACGTTCTCGGAGCACCGGCTCGACGACCCGCGCACGGGCACGGTGCTGACGAAGACGCTCGACGCGTACAAGCTGCCGACGATCGCCGACGTGCCCGAGATCGTCTGCGACCTCGTCGACGTGCCCGACGAGCATCTGACGAACCTCGGCTCGAAGGGGCTCGGCGAGCCGCCGATCGTGCCCACCGCCGCCGCGATCGCGAACGCGATCCGCGACGCCACCGGCGCCGACGTCACCTCGCTGCCGATCACGCGCGAGGAGATCCTGCGCGCGCTCCGCGAAGCCGAGGCGCGGCAGAGGAAGGAGCCCGTTGCAGCTGGTGCGGCCTAGCTCGTCCGAGGAGGCGGTCGCCGCGCTCGCGGAGGGACGCGCGCTCGCCGGCGGCACCGAGCTCGTGCCGCTGCTGCGTGACGGAATCGTCGAGGCGGAGACGCTCGTCGACGTGCGCGAGGCCGTGCCGCGCGGGATCACAGGTCGCACGATCGGGGCCGGCACGACGCTGGCCGAGCTCGAAGCGTCGACCGAGATCCCCGTAGCTCTTCGCGAGGCCTGCCGCCTGGCGGCCTCGCCGCAGCTTCGGAACATGGGCACGATCGGCGGCAACCTGCTCCAGGCGACGCGGTGCTGGTACTGGCGGCTGAAGTTCCCCTGCCGGCTGCACGGCGGCGACACCTGCCACGCGCAGGAAGGCCAGCACCGAGAGCACGCCTTCTTCGGCAACGACTTCTGCGCCTCTGCGCATCCCTCCGATCCGGCCGCCTCCCTGCTTGCGATCGGCGCCCGCATCCGCACCGATCGGCGCGAGCTCGAGCTCTCGGAGCTCTACCGCCTGCCCACGGAGGACGACCGCTCGACGACGACGCTTGCCCCCGACGAGCTGATCCTCGAGCTCGAGCTGCCGGAGGTCGAGGCGAGCACGTACCTGAAGGCGATGGACCGGCAGCGGTGGGCGTTCGCGCTCGTCGGCGTCGCCGCGGCGCGTGTCGGCGGCGAGACGCGAATCGCGCTGGCCGGTGCCGCGCCGATCCCGTGGCTCCTGCCCGCGCCCGACGAGCTCGAGCGCGCGACGCCGCTCGCGGGCACCGCGTTCAAGGTCGAGATCGCCCGCACGCTCATCGCGCGCGCGACCGCGAGCCTGTAGCTAGCATCGGCGTCCTCGTGCGGCTTCGACTCCTGCTCCTCCTTCTCGTGGCCTCCCTTGCAGCCTGCGGCGGTGGGGACGACGAGGCCGAGAACGGCGAGACGCTCGCCACGACGACGCCGACCGCGTTGAGCGGCGACTGCGAGTCGGTCGAGGCGCCGGAGCCGAAGCCCGACGGCGGCCAGACGGCGCCCACGGATGCGCTCGAGGCCGGCGCCGGCTACGAATTGCACGTCGAGACGAACTGCGGCGACTTCACGATCACGCTCGACACGACCCTGGCTCCGAAGACGGCGGCATCGCTCGTCTCACTCGCCGAGGCCGGCTTCTACGACGGGACGACCTTCCACCGCGTCGTCCCCGGCTTCGTGATCCAGGGCGGCGATCCGACCGGCACCGGCACCGGCGGCCCCGGCTACTCAACCGTGGACGCACCACCCACGGACACGCAATACACCGAGGGCGTCGTCGCGATGGCGAAGTCGTCGGCGGAGGCGTCCGGGACGTCGGGCAGCCAGTTCTTCGTCGTCACCGCACCCGACGCCGGGCTTCCGCCCGACTACGCCGTTGTCGGCACGGTCACCGACGGCATGGAAACGGTGAGCGCGATCGAGGCACTCGGCACCGGCGACGGCCCACCCTCGCAGCCGGTCGTGATCGAGAAGGTTACGGCCGAGGAGAGTTAGATGATTGGCGCGGTCGTCCTCGCTGCGGGTGCAGCGACGCGGTTCGGCGCGCCGAAGCAACGACTGCTCCTCCCCGCGGTGCTCGAGCACGTGCAGGGCCTCGACCAGATCGTCGTCGTCGCCGGCGCGTACCCGCTCGAGGGGGCGATCGACTGCCCCGACTGGCAACTCGGTCCCGGCGCGTCGCTCCGCTGCGGGCTCGCGGCGCTCGCGCCGCAGGTCGAGGCGGCGGTGGTCGTGCTCGCCGACGGGCCCTCGCTCGCCCCGGCCGCAATCGACCGCGTCGTCGACGCGTGGCGCACGAGCGGCGCGCCGATCGTCGCGGCGAGCTACGGCGGCGACCGCGGCCACCCGCTTCTCGTCGCCCGCTCCGCCTGGGCCGGGATCCCCGACGAGGGCCTGCGTGCCTTCGAGCCACGACTCGTTCCGTGCGACGACCTCGGCGAGCCCGGCGACGTCGACTATCCCGAGGATCTGCCGGAGAGGTTCAGGAGCGCCGCCGACGAACCGATGTAACAGGCAATGGAGCTCGTCCGTCCCGTCCCCCAGAACCTCGAGCTCGTCTCGACGCGCAGCGCGCTGGCCGCAGCGCGCCTGCATCGGCGCCTGACCGTCGACGAGGCCGCACGACGGGCCGGGTTGACGCCCGACCAGGTCGAGTGGCTCGAGGAAGGCCGCGTCTACCGCTTCCCGTCGACCGACCACGCGATCGAAGCGACCCTGCTGCTCGCCTCGGCGCTCGAGATCGGCCAGCGGGAGGCCCGCAAGCTTGCCGGGCTCTCCGTGCTGCCGCAGCCGCTCGACGTCAATCCCGCTGCTCGTCTCGTCGGCGTCGCCGCGCTGTCGGCGGCGCTGATGGCGTTCGTCGCGTTCGTGCTCGTCCCGGCCGTGGCGGGAAAGCCGGCGCCCGCGGTCGATCCGGTCGTGGCCCAGGCGGCGACGCTGCCGCAGCCGTGGAAGATCCAGGTCGAGGTGCTGAACGGGGCCGGCGACATCAACTGGACGCGCCAGGTCGGCAGCAAGATCCAGTCGCTCGCCTACACGGTCAAGAAGGTCGGGCGGGCCGACAGGTTCGACTATCCGCAAAGCGCCGTCTACTACTCGCCCGGCGGCCGGCTCGTCGCCATCCGCCTTGCGCGCCAGCTCGGCTTCATCACCCGCCCGCTTCCGGGCGGCACGAACCCGAACCGCCTGGTCGTAATCGTCGGCCCGCATCGCGGGCCGGGGTAGCGGCTAGAGGCCGTCGGCCGTCGGGCCGCGGAGCTCGGTCAGCTTCGCGAGCAGGCCGGCAGGCATGCGTTCGCTCGCGGTCGTGCGGATGTAGCGGCGGAGATGCGCCTCGAAGCGATAGCGGCGGCGGCAGTACTCGCAGCCGCCGAGATGCCCCTCCGCAATCGTGACCTCGGCGGGCGTGAGGTCGCGGTCGAGGTAGCCCTGGAGCAGCTCCTCGCATTTCTCGCAGTCGGCGTCCTGGCTCATGTCAGGCTCTCCTCCGCCAGCGTCTTCTTCAGGATACGGCGGCCACGGTGGAGGCGCGACATCACGGTCCCGATCGGGATGTCG
>DATMEO010000038.1:0-7625 GCA_035556515.1 Gaiellaceae bacterium | reverse complement strand
TCGTCGGAGGTCAGCGTCGTCAGCGAGAGCCCGAGGATCAGATCGGCGACGTCGTCGGCGCGGTTCTGCGCCAGCGCGAGCAGGAGCAATCCCAGGGCGCGTCGCGTGTCGTCGTCGAGCCGGCCGAGGAGGCCGAAATCGAGCAGGGCGAGCCTGCCGTCCTCGGTCAGCAGGATGTTTCCCCGGTGCGGGTCGGCGTGGTAGACGCCGTGCACCGTGATCTGCTGGACGTAGGCGCCGAAGAGCTCGCGTGCGAGCACCGCCGCGTGCTCGGGATCGAGGCCCGTCTGGTCGGTCACGCGCTCCCCGACGATCCGCTCCTGGACGAGCACGCTGTCGGTGACGTACGGATGGATCACGGCCGGGACAACCAGGTGCTCGTGATCGGCGACGATGCGCGCGATCAGCTCGGAGCCGTGCGCCTCCTCGACGAAGTTGAGCTCGGCGGTGAGGTGGGCATCGAGCTCGTCGGCGAGTGCGGACAGCTGCAGCAGGCGGGCGGTCTGGGAGCGGCCCTCGGCGAAGGACGTCAACGAGCGCAGCAGCTCCAGGTCGAGTGCCACCTCCTCCTCGATCCGCGGCCGCCGCACCTTGACGACGACCTCGCGGCCCGTGCGCAGTAGGCCGCAGTGGATCTGCGCGATCGACGCACACGCGAGCGGCTGCTCGTCGAGCCGGGCGAAGATCTCGAGTCCGACCTCCTGGTCGATGATGCGGCGCGCTTCCTCGAACGGGAACGGCGAGACGTCGTCGACGAGCTGCTCGAGCTCCTCGATGTAGACGTCCGGGAGCAGATCCGGCCGCGACGAGAGCATCTGACCGAGCTTGATAAAGGTGGTGCCGAGCTCCTCGAGCCCCTCGCGGAACGCCTTCGCGCCGTCGCGCGTCGCCGGCCGGTCACCGACCTTGCCGACCTCGGCGAGCATGCGCAGCAGCCTGCCGCGGCGCGCGACACGGCCAACCTCGAGCGCGCGCCGAGTGCGGCGTCCTCTCATGCTCATCGGCTCGTCTTGCCCCGCCGAAAAACGCGGGAAACCCGGGCCTAGCGGAGCTGCGCGACGGCTGCGTCGAGCTCGCCGACCGAGGCCGTTCCCTCGAAGCGGGCTTCGACCTTCCCGTCCGCACCGACGAGAAAGACCCACGGCTCCGAGGGCAGCTTCCACTCCCGCACCCAGCGATTCTCGCCCTTGGCCGGGTCGTTGTCCTCGTAGATCTCGACGTGGATGAAGCGGATACCGTCGGCCTCGTGCCTGCGGCGCACGTCGCTGACGACATCGACGACGGGCCCGCAGGTGCGGCTCGTGCAGTACTTGGGCGTCGCGAAGACGACGACGAACGGGGTCTTCGCGGTGAGTGCGTCCGCGATCGAGCTGCGGTAGAGCTCGCGGTCGGGCTTCGTCGAGGTCGTCAGCTGCTCGAGGGTGGCGTTCGCGAGCGTGGGCGTCTTCGAAGGGACGGCGGCCGCACCTACGTCCGGTGCCGCGGTCGCGTCCTTGACGACGACGGTGCCGACCGCTTGGATCTTCCGCCCGCCGACCGGCTCGGCGAGCACCCAGTAGGTGCCGGCCTCATTGAGCTCGAGCTGCGCGACGAAGATCTCCTGCGGCTCCCCGGGCTCGTTCCCGTTGACGCCGATCGGCTCGGCTTTGGCCGTGGTCTGCGCAAACGGCTTCGACTTCAGCGCGCGGGCGATCCAGATCTTCGCCGTCGGCCGCGTGACGACGCGGCCTTGCCCGTCGATGACGAGGAACGTGAACCGGACCGTGCCCGGTCCGAAGTCGGAGGTGCCGGGAACGACGGCGACGTCCTCGCCCGGAGCGCGCCAGAGCGCCTCGAGCGTCGAGGCGTCCGGCTCCTCCTTCGCTGAGGAGGAGCCGCCGCAGCCTGCCGCGATGGAGCAGGCGGCTAGAGCGATAGCCGCGGCGTAGCGCACGCGGCGAGTCTAGCCAGGCCCGGTGGGTCTAGTGGCCGTCCGACCAACTGAGGAAACGGCTGGCGGCCGCGCCCCACGAGGCGAAAAGGACCGACGCCGTGAGCGCGAAGAACAGTAGGCGAGTCTTCATTTTGCCTCCTCCTTTCTCGTTTCTAGAACCGCATGTCCTGAAGGGCTTCGGCTGCATTCCGGTACAGCCGAGCTGCTTCAACGTCCTCGCCGCGCCGCGCGGCAAGATCTCCCAATGCCACCCACGCCCCAGCGCGGTGGCTGATCGACGAGAGCTGCTCGAAGCTCGCATCGGCGGCGCGGAACGACTGCTCCGCCTCGTCGAAGCGTTCCCGCTCCAGCAGCGAGCGGCCGAGCACGATCTGTGCCTGGCCGATCTCGTCGAGGAAGTCTTCGCGGCCCTCGAGCAGACGCAGCGCCTCGCGCGCGTTCTCCTCGGCCGCTTCCCATTCGCCCAGGCGCAGATGCACCGTCGCGAGGCCGTTGACGGCCTGGCCGGCGTCCGCCTGCGAATCGACCTCGACCGCGACGGCGAACGACGCCTTCAGCTGCTCGATCGCCTCATGCGGCTTTCCGAGCAGGAGGCTCAGGCCACCGAGGTTGTTCAACAGCCGGCCGACGGTCCGGTCGTCGTCGAGCTCCTGGTAGAGGTTCTTCGCCCGCTCCGCGTAGTTGCGCGAGAGCACCCAGTGCCCCGTGCGCTCGGCCACGAGCGACGCCTGGAAGTACGCGCCCGCCATCTTGGGGCGGTCGTCGACGCCCTGCGCGAGCTCGAGCGCGTGCTCGACGTCCTCGCGCGCCGCCTCGAAGTCGCGCTGGCGGCGGTGGCACCGGGAGCGCCAGTGGTAGATGTCCGAACGGAGCCCGTCGCACGGGAGGTCGGAGCTCTGGGCGAGCGAAAGGGCCTCGTCGAGCAGGGCGACCGCGGTCGACGTGCTCGCAAGCTTGTACCGGGCGACGCCGAGCATGTAGACGATCTCGGCGCGATCGACGTCGGAGAAGACGGATCCCTCGGCGAGCGCCCGGGCGGTGTTCAGCAGGTCGATCGCCGTGCGGACGTCCCCCTCCTGCATGCGGGCCCATGCCTCACCCGAGCGCGTGCGGACGTCGAGCTCGATCGAGTTCGTCGCCGACACGGCCGCGCGCACGTCCTCGTACGCGTCGACGGCCTCCTTGTAGCGATACCCCTTCGAGAGCGCCTCGGCGCGCGCGAGCAGGGCCTCGACCCGGCTGCGCTCGTCGGTCGACACGCCGCTCGACAGGAACGCGGGGTCGACGTTGAGGCGCTGCGCCAGCCATTCCACCGTGTCGGCGGTCGGGCGCGTCTTGCCGCGCTCGATCTGGCTGACGTACTCCTTCGAAAAGCGGTCCCCGGCGAGCTCCGTCTGCGTCAGCCCGGCGGCGACGCGGAGGAGGCGGAGGCGGTCGCCCAAGCGCGCTCCCGAAGGGGCTGCAGCTGAGGCGGTGCGGTGGGCGGCGGTGGTTTCGGTCATGGGGGCGGCATACCTCGGTTCACTGGACACCTCGGTTGACAGAGTGAAGCGGGAAGTGGAGTGGCGCGCGTACCCCTTTGCGGGGATTTTCAGAGGGTCGAGTCGCTCAGAACGAGCGGTGAAGTGAATCTACAGCAAATCACTTGACCGAGCTACTTGACTTTTTCGGACAGTGCTCGTACAGTGCGGCTCAACTTGCACCGGCCGACGCCAGGCTCGAGTGCAAGGGCGCGCCACCGACAAAGGCGACCGCCGCAACCGCAGGGCCGTGATCGAGCCGCAGGGTCACGTCTCTCGGAGTGTCGCCCAGTGGCAGCTTGCCTCAAGAAACGTCCCCGGAGCCGCAGCCGGGGACGTTTCACATTTAGAACCTGGGCGCAATCGGGTTCGGGATCTGCGAGTGCAGATCCCGAACCGCGCCAAGACCCCTAAAGGGTCGCTTCGCTCCCGGCATGGCACGACCGGCCGCGCGGTCGCCTAACGGGGTCTAGTTGGAGCCGGTGAGCCAGCGGCGGCGTTCGGCGGCGATGCGGCCGAGCTCGTCGGGGCCGAGAAGGCCGCCGAGGCGGTCGGCGAAGGAGAGCAGCAGCGCGGCGCCGACGAAGATCCACGCCTCGGCGTCGGGGTCGCGGTCGGCGGGGACGCCTCCCGCCGCCTGTGCCCGGCGGACCGCGGCGGCGACGTAGTCGTGGACCTCCCGCAGTTGCAGGCGCAGGAAGTTGCGGATCTCCTCGTCCTCGCCGGCCTCGGTCAGCGCCTGGACCCAGAGCGTCACCGGCTTGATCCCGCCGGAGGCGTGAAACTCGCGCGACGCCTGGCCGATCGCCGTGACCGCCTCCCGGTCGCCGAGCTCGTCGAGCTTCGCGTCGAACGCGGCCCGCAGGGAAGCCCACGCCGCCTCGAGGCAGGCGAGGTAGAGCTCTCGCTTCGAGGAGAAGTGGCGGTAGAGAATCGGCTCGGAGATGCCGGCCTCACGCGCGATCTCGGCCGTCGTCGCACCGCTGTAGCTGCCGTTTGCGAAGACGCGGAGCGCTGCGTCGACGATCGCCTGCCGGCGCTCGGCCGCCGGCAGGCGTGCCTGTCCGGTCGTGCTCACGCAGCGATCTCCACCGGCACGGGCTCCTGCTCGGTCTCCTGGCGCACGAGCGCGAACGCGACCACCGAGCCGGCGAACGCAAACACCGCCGCCACGATCAGCGCGCGCTCGAACCCGGCCATGAACCCGTCGATGCCGGGACGGCCGCTCGCCTGGTTGGCGACGATCGCGCCCATCAGGGCGATCCCGATCGAGCCGCCGACCTGCCGCATCGCGTTCAGCACGGCCGAGCCGACGCCGGACTTGTGCACCGGCACGGCGCGCGTCGCCGCCGCTGCGGTCGGTGTCATCGCCATCGCCATCCCGACGCCGCCGACGACGAAGCCAGGCAGGAGATCCCAGAAGTCGGCGGTGCTGCTCAGCTGGGAGAGGTAGAGCAGCTGGACGCCGAGCAGCACCATCCCGATCGTCATCAGCCACCGCGAGCCGAACCGGTCGGACGTCTTCCCCGCGATCGGCGCGACGAGGATGATCAGCACCGTCATCGGCAGGAAGGCGGCGCCGGCCTGCACGGCCGAGTAGCCGAGCACGTTCTGCATGTAGAGCGAGACGAAGAAGAAGACGCCGAACATGGCCAGCGCGACGAGCAGCATCGCGACGTTCGCGCCCGTGTAGGTGCCGCTCCGGAACAGGCTCAGGTCGAGCATCGGCGAGCGCCGCCGCCGCTCGATCACGACGAACGAGACCAGAGACACGACCGCGACCGCGAACGAGCCGACGATCCGCGCGGACGACCAGCCGTACGTGTTCGCCTCGATCAGCCCGTAGGTGAGCGCGAAGAGGCCGAGCGCGGACGTGCCGAGACCGGGCAGGTCGAGGCTCTCGTGCGTCTCGTCCTTCGATTCCGTGATCAGGAGGTAGCTGGCCGCGATCGCGACCACGCCGACCGGAATGTTGATGAAGAAGATCCAGTGCCAGCTGAGATGCTCGGTGAGCAGACCGCCGACCAGTGGGCCGATCGCGAGCGCCAGCGCCGAGACACCGGCCCAGATCCCGATCGCCGCCCCGCGCTGCTTCGGCGGGAAGGTGGCGGCGATGATCGACAGCGTCGCCGGGTTCATCAACGCGGCGCCGATGCCCTGGACGACGCGGGCCGCGATCAGCATCTCCCCGGAATCGGCGAGACCGCACCAGAGCGAGGAGGCGGTGAAGACCAGGATCCCGACCACGAAGATGAGGCGGCGGCCGTACGCGTCGGCGAGCTTGCCGCCGATCAGCATCAGCGCCGCGAAGCTGAGCGCATAGCCGGTGACGATCCACTGCAGCTCGGAGAGGCCTGCCCCGAGGTCCTCCTGGATCGACGGCAGCGCCACGTTCACGACCGTGTTGTCGAGCATGATCATGAAGAGCCCGAACGAGACCGCGGCGAGCGTCCACCACTTTCTCCGCTCCTCTGAGAAGATTGCGAGAGCCATGAAGTTCCCTTCGACCGACGTTAGCGGGCACTAGGTTAGTGATCGCTAACACTGACGTCAAGTTCGCCTGGACGCCGACCGCGACCCAGCTCGAGGCTGCGAACATCACCCGTCTCGCCCGCGCCCTCGGGTGTGACGGCTACGCCTCACTCCACCGCATCTCCGTCGAGGAGCCCGATCGTTTCTGGCGCGCCGTCGCCGCCGACCTCGAGCTCGACCTCGCCCGCCCGTGGGGCCGCGTTCTCGACGACTCACGCGGGATCGAGTGGACGACGTGGTTCGAGGGCGCGCGGCTGAACATCGCCCAGGCCTGCGTGCACACGTGGGCGGAGCGCACGCCCGACGCGGTCGCCGCGGTCTTTCGGACCGAGGACGGGCTCCGCGACGAGTGGACGTTCACGGAGCTCTCCGAGCAAGTGACCAAGCTCGCGGAGGCCCTCGTGTCGCTCGGCATCGGCTCCGGCGACCGCGTCGCGATCTACCTGCCGATGGCGCCCGAGGCCGCCGTTGCGTCTCACGCATGCGCCCACATCGGCGCGCTCCAGGTGCCGATCTTCTCCGGCTTCGCCGCGCCCGCCGTCGTCCAGCGCCTCCAGGACTCCGGCGCGAAGGCGGTGATCACAGCCGACTACTCGCTCCGCCGCGGCGCGCGCGTGCCGATGCGCGAGACGATCGAGGAGGCGCTGCGCGAGTCGCCGACCGTGGAGCACGTCGTCGAGTGGTCGCGCTCCGACCGGACCTGGAGCGTCCAGCTCGGTCCGGGCGAGCTGGCGCCGCTCGAGGTCGAAGCCGAGCATCCGTATCTGCTCGCGTACACGTCCGGGACGACTGGCCGGCCGAAGGGAGCGCTGCACGTGCACGGAGGCTTCCTGCTCTCGATCGCCCGCGAGGCGGCCTATCAGGCCGACATCCGCTCCGGCGACCGCGTCCTCTTCGCCACCGACATGGGCTGGATCATGGGGCCGTGGACGGTCGTCGGCGCCGGCGCGCTCGGGGCGGCCGTGATCTACATCGAAGGAGCGCCCGACCGCCCGGACGACCGGCTCTGGAAACTGGTCGAGGAGGAGCGGGTGACGATGCTGGGCGTCTCGCCGACGCTGATCAGGGCGCTGATCCCGAAGGGAGTGCCCGAGCACGACTTCTCGTCGCTGCGAGCGATCACGACCACCGGCGAGCCGTGGAACGCGGGGCCGTATGACTGGCTGAACGAGCAGGTGGCCGGCGGCGGCCGAATCCCGATCGTCAACATCTCCGGTGGCACCGAGGTGGGCGCGTGCTTCCTCTCGGTGGCGCTGACCGACCCGACGAAGCCGGTCGCGCTCGGCTTCCCGGCGCTCGGCCAGGCGATGGACGTCTACTCGCCTGAGGGTCGGCCGCTCCGCGGCGAGGTCGGCGAGCTCGTCTGCACGCGCGCCTGGCCGGGGATGACCCGCGGCGTCTGGGGCGACGACGAGCGCTACCTCGAGACGTACTGGCGCCGGTTCCCGGGCGTCTGGACGCACGGCGACTGGGCCTCGGTCGACGAGGACGGCTACTGGTTCCTGCACGGCCGCTCCGACGACACGCTCAACATCGCGGGCAAGCGGATCGGGCCGGCCGAGCTCGAGTCGGCCGCGCTCGACCATCCGTCGGTCGCCGAGGCGGCGGCGATCGGCGTCCCACACGAGGTGAAGGGCGAG
>DATMEO010000037.1:0-13510 GCA_035556515.1 Gaiellaceae bacterium | reverse complement strand
CGGCCGGCACGGCCTCGGTCGCCTTCGCGATCTCCTCGACCACCTCGACGATGTCGCGGTTCGCGTTGAAGACCCGTAGCTGGCGGTCTGCGCCGTTGCCGCGGGCGAGGATCTCGCCGATCCCCTCGAGCTCCCGCTCCGAGCCGAGCTCGCGCGCGTGCGGCTCGATCTGCTTCAGCGTCTTCCGGATCAGCTGCGCGACCGGAACGCGGTTGCGCGCGCCCGACTCGAGATCCATCACCGGCGCCTCCAGCCCGTACCGCGCGGCCAGCCACTTGTTCTCGGTCGTCAGGATGCGGTGGTAGGAGGGAATCTCCTCGCCGCGCTCGTGCTGCTCGCAGAGCATCTTCACGAGCGCCTGGCAGTAGGCGGCGAGCGACGTCGCATCCTCGACCCGGGTGACCGCGTCACAGATCCTGATCTCGACGGTACCGAGCCGCGGGTGCAGCCTGATGTCCCACCAGATGTGCGTGTAGTCCGCGATGCACCCGGTGCGCTCGAGCTGGCCGACGACCTCCGCGTAGTCGGAGTAGTCGCGGAAACGCGGCGGCGGCCCCGAGCGCGGGAACGCCGCGAACACCATCTGCCGGCTCGACGAGAGCCCGGTCGGCTCGCCGCGCCAGAACGGCGAGCTGGCCGAGAGCGCGAGCAGCGGGCCGAGCTGGGGGAGCAGCCCGTTCACGACCTGGATCGCCTTCTCCGGATCGTCGATCGCGACGTGGATGTGCATGCCGAAGATCAGCTCGCGCCGCGCGATGTACTGCAGCTGGTCGACGAGGTTCCGGTAGCGGTCGCGCGCGGTGATCCGCTGCCGCTCGAAGAGGCTGAACGGGTGCGTGCCGGCGGAACCCACGCGCAGGCTCTTCTCGCGACCGACCTGCGTGACGTAGGTGCGCAGCTTCAGGAGCTCGCGGTGCACGTCGGCCGGTGTGTGGCAGACGGGAGTCGCGATCTCGAGCACCGATTGCATCAGCTCGGCGTTGATCCGCGGCTCGAGTTCGTGTCCCGACATCGCTTGCAGCACCGTGTCGATGTGCTGGACGAGGTCGTAGGTCTCGCCGTCGAGGAGCATGTACTCCTCCTCGACCCCGAGCGTGTACGGGTCGGACTGGCCGAAGGTGTGGTCGAGCACACTGCCGCCCTGGACAGCGCCCTTGCCGGTGATCGAGTTGGGGTAGATCTGCTTCACCCTGCTACCTCAACTGCGAGCACCGCGTCCGCTTCGATCTCGACGCGCCAGCGCGGGTCGAGCAGGCCCTTGACGACAACGGCGGTCGACGCGGGCCGGATCGCGGCGAAGACCTCGCCGTGCGCGCGCGCGATCTCCTCGTAGTCGCCGGCGTCGGTCAGGTAGATCCGAGTGCGCACGACGTCCTCGAACCGAGCGCCCGCCTCGCCGAGCGCGCCGCCGACGATCTCGAGGCAGAGGCGTGCCTGCTCGTAGGCGCCCTCGGGCGGATCGCCCTCGCGCGGGATCGGCGCCGTACCGGAGACGTGGACGTCGGCGCCGCTGACGACCGCCCGCGAGTAGCCGACCACCGGCTCGTACGGCGAATGGCCCTGGATGAGGCGGCGCGCCACGCGGCTAGTATCGCCGCCCATGGAAGCGCTCCGCCAGATCGACGACTGGGGCGCCGACCACGCCGCCGCGGCGCTCGTGCGGCCGGAGGGAGTCGTGGCGAGGCGCGGAAGCGAGGAACACGTCTTCCGCTGGGCCTCGGTCACCAAGCTCGCGAGCGCGCTCGCGGCGCTCGTCGCGGTGGAGGAGGGGGTCGTCGACCTCGACGACCCCGCCGGGCCGGAAGGATCGACGGTAAGGCACCTGCTCGCGCACGCAAGCGGCTTGCCATTCGGCGACGGCCCGCCGATCTCGCCCGTGGGCCGCAGGCGGATCTACTCGAACCAGGGCTTCGAGACGCTCGCCGCGCACGTCGCTGCACTCGCGGAGATGCCGTTCGCGCAGTATCTCGCCGAGGCCGTCTTCCGGCCGCTCGGGATGGCTGCCGAGCTGCGCGGCTCGGCGGGCGCAGACGTCCACGGGACGATCGCGGCTGCGGCAGCGCTCGCGCGGGAGCTGCTGGCGCCGACGCTCGTCGCCGGCGAGACGCTCGCGGAGGCGACCTCCGTCGCCTTCCCGGGCCTCGCCGGCGTACTGCCCGATTACGGGCGCTTCGACCCGATGGACTGGGGCCTTGGCTTCGAGCTCAAGGACGACAAGGCCGGCCACTGGTCCGGGACGCTGACGTCTCCGCGCACGTTCGGCCACTTCGGCGGCTCGGGCACGTTCCTCTGGGTCGATCCCGACCGGGCGCTCTCGCTGGTCGTCCTCACCGACCGCGAGTTCGGCGAGTGGTCGAAGACGGCCTGGCCGCAGCTCTCCGACGGGCTACTGGAGGAATGCGAGCAGTAGCCGGTTGAGCTCGTCAGGCCGTTCGAGGCTCGGCAAGTGGCCGGCGCCCTCGATCGTCTCGATGCGCGTGTCCGCGATCCCGGCGTCGAGGATCGCGGCGATCTCGACCATGTCCGCAACGTCCTCGGCTCCGACGACGATCAGCGTCGGGACACCGATCTCGCCCAGCCGCTCGTTCGCAGGGGGCGCGACCGGCACCGACTCGACCTGCTCGTAGACCGGCAGCACGAGCTCGAAGTTGCGGGAGACCATCGCGCGGACGAGGTCGCGCACCTCCTCGGATGCATCGGGGCCGAGCCAGAACATGTTCGCCTCGGCTGCGGCCGGGATGTCGCCCCGGTCGAGCGCCTCGTCCTCCTCCGCGTTCGCCGCCTGCACCGCGGCGGACCAGTCCCAGCCGGGCAGCGCCGCGTTGACGAGGACAAGCCGCTCCACGAGCTCCGGTCGCTCGACCGCGAGCTCGAGCGCGACCCGACCGCCGAAGGAACAGCCGACGACTGCGGCCGGCCCATCGAGGAGCGCCGCCGCGTAATCGACATACGAGATCCGGCCGGGCCGGAGCGGCTCGTTGCCGTAGCCGGGCAGGTCGGGCGCGATCGGGTTGTGCCCTGCCGCGCGGAGCGCCTCCACCTGTGGCGCCCAGGATCGCGAGTCGCCCAGCGCAGCGTGAAGCAGCAGGACGGCGGCGCCGCTACTCATCGGCGAACAGCGGCCGCAGGAGCTCGTCGAACGCCGCCTGGTCGCAGCTCGCGACCACCGCCGGCGTGACCGCGCGCACCGAGGCCGTCCGCGGGATCCCCATCGCCAGAGCCACCTCGCCGAATGCGTCGCCCGGCCGCAGGATCCGGCGCTCGCCCAGCTCCTGCTGGCTCACGTTCAGCATCCCAGAGAGGACGATGTAGAAGCGATCGCCCGGCTCGCCCTCGCGGACGACGGTCGCTCCCGGCGCGACCTCCTCCCGCTCGAGCCTGGCCGCGAGCTTCGACAGGTGCTCACCGGGCAGGCCGGAGAGGAGGCCGACGCGAGTCAGCTCGTGGACCGTGGCAGGCACATGGCGCGGCACGGGAAGTACCGTACCGCCGTGGGCGTCCTCGACGGCTGGCGGTTCTGCCCGCGCTGCGGCATCGAGGGTGAGCACCTCGGTGATCACTTCGCCTGCCCGGCCTGCGGCCACGTCGTCTGGTCGAACCCGGCGCCCGCCGTGCAGGCGCTCGTCGAGCGGGACGGCCGGCTCCTCCTCGGTCGGCGGGCGTTCGAACCGAGCGTCGGCATGTGGGATCTACCCGGCGGCTTCCTCGAGGAGAACGAGCACCCGCTGGACGCGCTCGTCCGCGAGCTCCGCGAGGAAACCGGGCTGGAGATCGAGCCGCAGGCGTTCGTCGGCGTCTGGATGGAGCCCGGCTACCAGGGGCGGACCGTCCTCTGCCTGACCTGGGACGCCCGCGTCACCGGCGGGACGGAGCGTGCGGCCGACGACGTCTCCGAGCTGGCGTGGTTCGCGCCGTCGGAGCTGCCGGGCGACGACGAGCTCGCGTTCCGGCACTTTCCGGAGCTACTCCGGCTCTGGCGCGCGCGGCACGAGCACGCGTAGCGCCAGCGGCTCGACCCGGAAGCGAACCGGCGTGGCGAGCTCGACCGGCTCGCCGTCGACCGCAGTTCGCAGTCGCGGCTGCGGGGCGCCGATCTCGAGCTCGGTGCAGGCGCGCTCCTCCCAGGTGATCCGGCGGAATCCGCGCGGGATGTAGAGGTGGAGCTTTCCTTCGTCGAGCCGCTCGCGCTCCCCGAGCGAGAGCAGGTCGAGCGTGTAGGCGTTGTTCGAGACGAGCACGAGCCGGGCGCGCACGTGCTCGCCGTCGATCGTGAAGCGCTGCCGGCGCCGCCGGTCCTGCAGCGTCAGCGCGAGCGCCCGGAGCCGTGCGAGCGCGTCGCTCCGGCGGCGGTGGTGCTCGCGCCGGTGCACCAGGCGCGCATAGATGCCGAGCGAGACGTTGTTGAGGAAGAGCCGGTCGCCTGCGCGCGCAACGTCGATCCGTCGCTCGACACCGTCGTCGAAGGCGGCCAGGGCCGCGACTGGGTCGTCGCGGTCGAGCCCGAGGTCGCGGGCGAAGTGGTTCCGCGTTCCGAACGGGATGCAGACGAACGGCACGTCCTGCGCGATCGCGACCTCCGCGACGGCTGCGAGCGAGCCGTCGCCGCCGGCCATGCCGAGCACGTCGGCGCCGGCACCGCGAGCCAGCTCCTGCAGGTCGTCTCCATCCTCGAGGACGCGCACCTCGACGCCGCGGGCACGTGCCGCGTCTCGGAGCTCCTCGGCGGTCGGAGAGTCCGTGCCGGAGCTGGAGTTGACGATCAGGAACTGGCTCATCGGGTGGGGTCTTGCAGCCCCGAAAGATAGGCCGTTCGGCCCATGCAGCCCTGGGGGTCCGTGTCGATCATCAGGCTCAGATGAGCGAGCGCGGCCTCCACATCATCGAAGACGACCTTTCCGAGACGTGGGTCGAGGATTGGGCGGCGGTCGGCCTGAGCGAGATCGAGGCGCTCCTGGCCAAGCACGCAGCCTTTCTCGGCTACCTCGAAGAAGCTGTCGACGAGTAGCACGCCCCTGGGCGGGCGGCTCCCGGCCGGCGGAGCCGGCCTCCGCCGCCCTCGCGCGCCTGAGCGCGCGCGACTCTCCGGGTCTGTGCACCCGCACTATCCCCTCCGGCCGCGCACACTCAGCCACGCGCCAGGAGCGCGCTACGAGTCGTAAGTCTCGGCGTTTGCCACTGCGCCGGGGCGGAAACGCTCGGCGTAGATGGCGCTCGACTTTCTCTACCGCGGCACGCCCGGCCATCCGCTTCATCCGCCGCTGACCGACGCGACGATCGGCACCTACACGTTCGCAACGGTCGCGGCCGTGCTGAGCAAGGTCGGGATCGCCGAGCCGGAGGCAGCGCAGGCCTGGACGCTCGCGCTGATCGTCGGCCTGATCTTCAGCGGCCCGACCGCGGCCACCGGCTTCGTCGACTGGATGCGGATCGAGCGCCGCACGCCGCTCTGGCGCACGGCGACGGCACACATGATCGCAATGCTGATCGCGACCGCGTTCTTCCTCGTCTCGATCGGCGCCGGCTACGGCGAGGGGATCGACGGCGCTGTCACCGACGGCGCCTTCATCCTGACGCTGATCGGCTTCCTCATGCTCACCGTCGGCGGTTGGCTCGGCGGCACGATCGTCTTCAACTACGGCATGCGGGTACTGAACCTGGTCGAGGAACCGGCGAGTCGTGCCACCTCGCCGATGCCTCAACCGGAAGAAAAAGCCAGAGAGAACTGACTATTCGGCCGCGAGCGCTACTCGGCTGAAAGTCCCAGGCTACGCTCGAGCGCGCCCTTCGGCTGTGCGCCGACCGCGACCTGTGACGGCGCGCCGTCCCTGAAGAGGATCATCGTCGGGATCGAGGCGATCCCGTAGCGCTCGGCCAGGCCTCGCTCCTCGTCGATGTTCACTTTGACGAGCTTCACCTCGCCGTCGCGCTCCTCGACGATCTTGTCGAGCACCGGCGCGACCGCGTGGCACGGGCCGCACCACTCGGCCCAGAAGTCCACGATCACCGGCTTGTCGCTCTCGAGCACCTCCTGGGTGAAGGTGTCTTCTTTCACTGCTGTTGCCATTCGGGCGTTCCTTTCGCTGGGTAAGAAGGCCGGTTCCCCGGCCTCGTCTAATGAAAACGACGAGGCCGGACGGACTGTTCCCTAGAATCGAAGCGCATGTTCAAGCCGCTTCCGGACAAGCCCGACCACCCCGCGCTCGAGCTCGAGATCCTCGAGCTCTGGGAGCGCGAGGGCACGTTCGAGCAGCTCAAGGCGCAGAACCGCGGCGGCCCGAGATTCAGCTTCGTCGACGGGCCGGTGACAGCGAACAGGATGGTCCTCGGCGTCCACACCGCCTGGGGGCGGACGCTGAAGGACGTCTTCCAGCGCTACAAGGCGCTTCGCGGCCACGAGCAGCGCTACCAGAACGGCTTCGACTGCCAGGGGCTCTGGATCGAGGTCGGCGTCGAGCGCCAGCTCGGGCTCAACTCGAAGCGGGAGATCGAGGAGTTCGGTTTGGCCGAGTTCGCCCGTCGTTGCCGCGAGGTGGTCGTCCAGTCCTCCCGAGCGCTGACCGAGGGCTCGATGCGGCTCGGGCAGTGGATGAACTGGGGCAAGGACTACTTCACCTTCAGCGACACGAACATCGAGTACATCTGGCGGTTCCTGCGGCTCGTGCACGAGCGGGGCTGGCTCTACCTCGGCCACCGCTCGACCGAGTGGTGCCCGCGTTGCGGCACGTCGATCTCGGCGCACGAGCTCGTCGGCTCGTACGTCGAGCGCGCCGACCCCTCGCTCTACGTGCGCTTCCCGCTCCTCGAGCGGCCGCACGAGGCGCTCGTGATCTGGACGACAACACCGTGGACGCTGCCCGCCAACGTCGCCGCCGCCGTGAAGCCCGACGCGGACTACGGCCGGCGCGAGAACGGCGAGTGGGTTGCGGTCGCCCGCTACCCCGACGAGACGTTTCTCGAGCGGAAGCAGGGGGAGGAGCTCGTCGGCTGGCGGTACACGGGCCCGTTCGACGAGCTCGCTCCGGGCGCGGGAGTCGAGCACCGGGTGATTCCCTGGGAGGACGTGACGCTCGACGACGGCACCGGCGTCGTCCACATCGCGCCGGGTTGCGGCTCCGAGGACTTCGAGCTCTCCCGCGTCCACGACCTGCCCGTGCTGACGCCGGTCGACGAGTCGGGGCGGTTCTACGACGAGTACGGCTGGCTCCACGGGCTTTCGACCGTCGAGGCAGCCGACCAGATCATCGGGTACCTCGAGGAGCACGGCAGGCTTGTCGAGGCGGGCCTGCACGAGCACCGCTACCCCGAATGCTGGCGCTGTCGCACGCCGCTGATCTTCCGGATCTCCGACGACTGGTTCATCTCCGTGGACGAGTTGCGGCAGCCCCTCCGGGACGCAAACCAGGGCGTCGAGTGGATCCCGGAGTACATGGGAAGGCGGATGGACGACTGGCTCGCGAACATGGGCGACTGGAACATCTCCCGTCGCCGCTACTACGGCCTGCCGCTCCCGTTCTACCCCTGCGGCTGCGGGCACCTGAACGTGATCGGCTCGAAGGTGGAGCTGGAAGAGCGCGCGCTCGGCGGCCTCGAGCAGCTCGAGGAGCTGCGGCGACCCTGGATCGACGACGTCCCGATCCGCTGCGAGGGGTGCGGAGAGGAGGTACGGCGGATCCCCGAGGTCGGCGACGTCTGGCTCGACGCCGGGATCGTCCCGTTCTCGACGCTCGGCTGGCAGAACCCGGAGTACGTGCCCGAGGGATACGCGACCGGAGCGGCGAAAGGGCTGACGACCGCCGATCTCCCCGACCACGCGTACTGGGAGGAGTGGTTCCCGGCGGACTGGGTCTCGGAGATGCGCGAGCAGATCCGGCTCTGGTTCTACTCGCAGCTCTTCATGTCCGTTGTGCTGACGGGCAGGGCGCCGTTCCGCAAGGTCCTCGGCTACGAGAAGATGCTCGACGAGACGGGCCGCGAGATGCACAGCTCCTGGGGGAACACGATCGATGCTCCGGATGCCTTCGCGCGCATGGGCGCCGACGTGATGCGCTGGCAATTCTGCGCGCAGCCGCCCGATCGGAACCTCCTCTTCGGCTTCGGGCCGGGGCACGAGATCCAGCGGAAGCTGCTCACCCTCTGGAACTCGGTCCGCTTCCTGGTCGACTACGCGAACGTCGCGGGCTTCCGGCCGGACTGGGGGTCGCAGCCGGCTGACGCCGACCTCCACCCGCTCGACCGTTGGCTGCTCGACCGGACGAACGCGTTCGTGTCCGAGGCCGAGGCCGGCTACGAGGCGTACATGACCGTGGACGTCGTGCGTGCGTTCGAGTCCTTCGTCGACGACCTCTCGAACTGGTACATCCGCCGCTCGCGGCGTCGGTTCTGGGACGGCGACCGGGTCGCGCTCCACGTGCTCTGGCTCGCGA
This sequence comes from Gaiellaceae bacterium, assembly GCA_035556515.1. Taxonomy (GTDB): domain Bacteria; phylum Actinomycetota; class Thermoleophilia; order Gaiellales; family Gaiellaceae; genus Gaiellasilicea. Next base: position 5,087 of record DATMEO010000037.1, on the reverse strand, counting down.
CCGTGCAGTCGCTGCGCGTGGTCGCGCCGCTGATGCCGTTCCTCACCGAGCACTTCTGGCAGGTGCTCGTCCGCGGCGCCGACGGAGATCCGCCGGACTCGATCCATCTCGCCGGCTGGCCCGACGTACCCGAGCCTGACGCAACGCTCCTGCGCGAGGTCGCCGAGGTACGCCGCGTCGTCCGACTCGGCCATCAGGCGCGCGCGACCTCCGGGCTGAAGCTCCGCCAGCCGCTCCGGACGCTCGTCGTCGAGGGCGCGCCGCTCGCGGGCGGTCACGCAGATGAGCTCCGCGAGGAGCTACGCGTCAAGGAGGTGGAGTTCGGCCACGTCGAGGCGACCGAGCTGCACGTGAAGCCGCACCTTCCCGTACTCGGGCCGAAGCTCGGAAAGGAGCTCGGCGCCGTTCGCACCGCCATGGCGGCGGGTGAGTTCGAGGAGCTGGACGGCGGTGGGTTCCGCGTCCTCGGACACGAGCTCGGCGCGGACGAGGTGCTCGTGGAGCGCTCGGGCAAGTCCGGCTGGTCGGTCGCGTCCGAGGAGGGGGTGACGGTCGCGCTCGACACGAGCCTCGATCCGGAGCTCGAGCTCGAGGGCCGCGTCTACGACCTGATCCACACACTCAACTCGATGCGCAAGGAGCAGGGGCTCGAGCTGACCGACCGGATCGCAGTGACGCTCCCGGCCGCCGACGCCGACCTCGTCGAGCGGCACGCCGACTGGATCAAGTCGGAGGTCCTCGCCGTCTCGCTCGAGACCGACGGCGTCGAGCAACCCCAGATCGCGAAGGTCTAGCGCACGCCCGCAGCGGGTATTACGCTCCAAAGCGAGGAGGCGCGATGCACGCGTGCAGGCAGTGCGGCGGGTCGATCGGTGAGGCGTTTCGCTATTGCCCCTGGTGTGCCGCGCCGCAGCGCGCGAAGCTCGTCGAGTTCTTCGGCGGCACGGGCGCCGAGGCAGGCAAGGCGCTGCGGGTCTCGCGCTACACCGAGGAGGGGCACGTCCGCTTCAGCGTCTGGGACGAGAGCGGGGTCGCCGAGGCCGCCGTCTCGGTGGACGAGGACGAGGCGCGACGGCTCGCCGACTTCGTCGGCGGCGCTACGACGGCGACGACTGAGACTCGGCCAGCGCCAGCTCCCGGCGAAGCTCCACCGGCAGCCTGAACGTCACGTCCTCGTCGACCATCCGGAACGGCTCGATCCGCTCGACGCCGCGAGCTCGGAACCAGTCGCAAACGCGGTTGACGAGCTTCTCCGGCGCCGATGCGCCCGACGTGACGCCGACCGTGCGCACACCCTCGAGCCATGCGTCGTCGATCTCCGTCTCGTCGTCGATCAGATATGACGCGACGCCGCCGGCGCGTGCGACGTCGACGAGGCGGTTCGAGTTCGACGAGTTGCGCGACCCGATCACGAGCAGCAGGTCGACCTCGGTCAGCATCTCCTTCACGGCCCACTGCCGGTTGGAGGTCGCGTAGCAGATGTCCTCCTTCTTCGGCGCATGGATCGCGGGGAAGCGCCGGCGGAGTACGCTGATGATCTCGGAGGTCTCGTCGACCGAGAGCGTGGTCTGGGTGATGTAGGCGAGCCGGGCGTCCGCCGGCAGGTCGAGCGCCTCTGCCTCGGCGACGTCCTGGACGAGCACGGTTGCCTCGGGCGCCTCGCCCATCGTCCCGACGACCTCCTCGTGCCCGGCGTGGCCGATCAGGATCACCGTGTAGCCGTCCGCCGCGTACCGGCGCGCCTGCACGTGCACCTTCGTCACGAGCGGGCAGGTCGCGTCGATCACGTTGTGGCCGCGCTCCGCGGAGGCCGCGTTCACGGCCGGCGCGACGCCGTGTGCCGAGTAGACGATCGTCGCCCCCTCCGGCGCCTCGGTTTCCGAGTCGACGAAGATCGCGCCGCGCGCCTCGAGATCGCGGACGACATGGATGTTGTGGACGATCTGCTTGCGCACGTAGACCGGCGGGCCGTAGTGGTCGAGCGCCAGCTCCACCGTCTCGACGGCGCGCTCCACTCCGGCGCAGTAGCCGCGAGGCGAGGCGAGGAGAACACGTTCGACCATCGCCGCGATCGTAGCTCTCGCATGAGCCCGGAAGGGAAAACAGCCCTGCCGCGTCGGGGGGGTCGTCGCGACAGGGCCGCTTCCAATGCTCCCCGCGCGCACGCGGGTCGCATCGCCCAGTGCAGCCACGCTATTCCCCGGTCGGCTGGGTGCCAATAGGCCGGACGGCCCATCTTTCAAAGCGGCATAAGCGTCTCTATCATCAGGGACCCCGGTGAACGCTGAGACTCAGGCGGTGCTCTTCGACGCGGTGCCGCTGCTCCTCGTCGCGGCACTCTCTCTGGCCGTTGGCGCGACGATCGCGACCGTGTTGTGGCGGGACCGTGGGCGGGCGAACCAGCTCGGCCCCGCCCATGATCGTGCGCCCTCGACCTCGGGGCTCTCGCAGCGGCTGCTCGACGCATCCGAGCCGGCGGACGTCGCGACGCTGCTCCTGGACGAGTTCGCGACCGTCTTCGAGCTCGACCTGGCGAACATGGCTCTGATCGAGGACGAGGGACGGGTCGCCGTGCTCGTCGCCGCCCGCGAGCACGGCAAGGATCACACTGGACTCGTCGGCCAGCGACTCGCGCTCGACCGCGAGCCGTCCGGAATCAACGCCGCGGTCCGCGAGGGAACGGCGTTCACGGTCTACGACGCCGAGCACTCCACCGTCGTCAATCAGCGACTGAACGCGATCGCCAAGGTCAAGAGCTGCGTCTTCGTCCCGGTTCGCGCAGGCGACGAGGTGATCGGCGTCGTCTTCGGCGCCGTCCGGCGTCCACGCGTGTTCGACGAGGACGAGCTCGGACGGATGCAGGCTTTCGCCGGCGAAGCGGGTCTCGCGCTCGAGCGCTCGCGCGCCACGATCGCGCTGGCCGACGCGCTCGAGCGCGAGCGGTTGATCTCGCACATCTCGCTCGAGCTCCGCTCCCGACGGGACGCGGACGAGGTGCTCCCGACGGTGCTCGAGGAGATCGGGACGGCGGTCAACGCGATCCGCTGCTTCATCAGGCTCGGCGAGCAGGGCGAGACGGCGACGCTCGCGGCCGAGTGGGACGCAGCGGGCGTGCCGCCGCTCGGCGACGCCGCCCGGCTCCCGGTCGTCAACCTCGCCGCGCGGATCCGCCGCACCGTCGCTGTTGCCGACGTCCTCGCGGCCCCCGCGCTCGACGACGAGACCCTCGGTGACGTTCGCGGCCTCTCCGAGCACGGCGTCCGCGCGGTTCTGGCGACGCCGATCGTCGCGCAGGAGCGGCTCCTGGGCGTGCTCGCCTTCCACCGCTCGCTCGTCGGCGAGTGGAGCCCGACTGAGATCACTCTCGCCGAGGCTGTCGCCCGCGAGGCAGCGGTTGCGCTCGATACGTCCAGGCTGCTCCGCGACAGCGACCGCCGGCTGGCCGAGCAGCAGGCGCTGTTGAAGGCCGGCGAGGCGCTCACGAGCGACCTCCGCTTCGACACCGTGATCGAGCGTCTCGTCGAGGAGCTCCGCGCGCTCGTGAACGCCGACGCGGCCGACTGTTGGACGCTACTGCCCAATGGCACCGAGCTCGTCTGCCGCGCCGTGCTCGGGCTTCCCGAGCAGGAGATCGGCCGGACGATTCCGGTTGCCGGCACGATCGGCGACGCGATCACCACCGGCGAGCCCGTGCTGCGGCGCGACTTCGCCGAGACCGAGCAGCCGCCCCCGACGGGCAGCTACGCGGCCTTCGCGGAGGTGATGGATGCGCCGATCTTCTCCTTCGGCGAGATCCGCGGCGTCCTCGGCGTCTGCTCGCGCGAGCCCGGCCGCTTCGAGGAGTCGGACCTGCGTCTGATCGAGGCGTTCGCGAGCCTCGCCTCGATCGCGCTCCGGAACGCCGAGGCGTACGAGGAGAGCACGCGGCAGACGCAGGTCGAGCGCGGCTTCTACCGGATCGCAGCCGTGTTGAGCGAGCCGCTGTCCGAGCAGGAGACGCTCGACGCGGTTGCGCAGGCGGCCGCCGAGGCGCTCGGCGGCGACTCGGCTGCGGTGCTCCGCTCGGCCGGCGCCGACCTCGAGCTGGCCGGCGCGTACGAGCTGTCGGAGCGGCTCGCCGCCCACGTCAGCGAGAGCGCGTCGGCGCTGTCGCTCTGCGCGCGCGGCGGCAAGGTGCTCGCGTCCCGCCGCCTACGCGAGGACGATCGTTTCGGCGAGGGGCTCGGAGTCGCGGCTGCGGCGGCGGACCGCGGCTCGCTCCTGGCCGTTCCGCTCCAGCAGCCCGGCGGCGAGGGGGCGGGCCTGGTGCTCGTCTTCTTCCAGGGCGAGCGCGCGTTCGACGACGAGCAGCTCGAGCTCGCAGCGCAGGTGACCGCGGCCGCGCGCGGCGCGCTCGAGCGGAGCGACCTCTACGAACGTGAGCGGCGGTCTCGCTACTTGGCGCAGCGCCTCGCCCTGGCGGGCCGCGACCTCGCGGGCGAGCTCGATCCGGACATCGTCCTCGAAGAGACGGTGAGGCACGCCGTGCAGCTGCTCGGTGGCGAGGGCGCCTCGGTGCGGATGCTCGAAGGCGACGAGGTGGTCGTGCGCGCGGCCGCGGGGCCGGGGGAGGCCGACGCACTCGACACGCGTGCACCGTCGACCGGCTGGCTCGTAGGCGACATCGTCCAGACACGCGCGACGCGGGCGATCGCCGACGTCGGCGACGATCCGAGAATCGGGGAGGCGGACGCGATGCTCGCCGCCGGCTACGCGGGCTACCTCGCCGTGCCGATGATCGGGCCGGAGGAGTCTGCGCACGGAATCCTGGCCGTCTACTCGACGCGTCCGCGCGAGTGGCGGGACGAGGAGGCCGACGCGCTGCACGCGCTTGCTGCGACCGCCGCTGCCGCGCGTGTCAACGCCGAGCTCTATCAGGGTGTCAGCCACGAGCAGCAGCGGAGCGAGGCGATCCTCGCCAACGTCGCCGACGGGATCGTCGCCGTCGATCGCGACGGGAAGGTCGTGCTCTGGAACCCGGCTGCCGAGCGCGTCACCGGCGTCTCGCAGGCCGAGGCGCTCGGCCAGACGCCGACCGAGGCTCTCGG
>DATMEO010000036.1:0-8588 GCA_035556515.1 Gaiellaceae bacterium | reverse complement strand
CGTCGTGGCATCGGGCAACCTGAGTTCCGAGACCACGGAGCGTGTCGAATGAACCGCCTTCGCAGCGACCGCGGCCAGGCCGCCGTCCTCACCGTCATCTTCCTCGTCGCCCTGCTCGGTGCCTTCGCGTTGGTGCTCGATGTCGGCTCGTGGTTCCGCGCCCAGCGCGCCACGCAGTCGGCCGCCGATGCCGCCGCCCTCGCCGCCGCCCAGTCGCTCCCAGAGAGCACAGGCACCGCAAGCGCACTCGCCTCGCAGTACCTCGGCTCGAACGGGGGCGGCGCCGGCGAGTTCTCCTTCTCGAGCAAGAACGTCGCCAACGACACGGTCACCGTCAAGGTGACGCGCCAGGCGCCGGGCGTGTTCTCGAAGATCTTCGGGATCAACTCGGTCGGCGTGCACGCGAAGGCGAGCGCGCGGGTCGGCGGGATCGACCGCGCGCAATACGCAGCTCCGATCGGGGTCGACCGGCGGCACCCGATGCTCAACTGCACGCCGCTGCCCTGCTTTGGGACGCCGACGACGCTCACGCTCGAGAAGGTCGGACCCGGCGGGTTCCACCTGCTCAACCTCGACGGGTCGCACGGCGGTACCGGCGGGAAGATCGACGAGGAATGGATCCTTCGCGGTTACGACGGCTACATGCCGCTCGGCCGGTACAACTCGGATCCAGGAAACGCCGTCAACGACAACAAGTTCCGTGGTTCATTGCAGATTCGCTACGGCGACGAATTGCTGTTCCCGGTCTACGACGATCTGGACGGAAGTGGTGCGAATCTCGGCTACCGCGTCATCGGATGGGTCGGTTTCGTCGTCACCGACGCGAACAAGGTGAAGGGAAAGTGGACATTGGACGGCCACTTCGTCCGCGTGATCTGGGAGGGCATCCTCTCCGAATCGGGCGGGGGAGCCGACTTCGGCGTCCGCGCGATCGAGCTCGTCGAATAACAACCAAGAACGACGAAGAAAAGAGACGCTCATGACGTACAGGGTCAAAAACATCACTATCGCCGTCGCGTTGGCCCTCGTCGCCGCCCTGCTGACGAGCTTCTACGTGACGAACTATCAGCGCAACGTCCGCCAGGACGAGACGAACGTGCCGATCTGGGTCGCCAAGCGCGACATCCCGGCCGGCACCACCGGCGCCGACATCGAGCGCAAGGGCATGTTCGAGAAGAGCGAGATCGTCCGCCGCAGCGTCGTGCCGGGCGCGATCTCGAACCCCGACCAGGTCGCCGAGCTCGTCACCTCACAGCCGATCTACGCGGGCGAGCAGGTCTCGACGCGCCGCTTCTCGACGCCGTCGCAGCGGGGCATCAAGGCCCAGCTGACGGGCGTGCAGCGCGCGATCTCGATCCCGGGCAACCAGCACCAGCTGCTCGTCGGCACGCTCAAGGCCGGCGACAAGGTCGACCTCGTCGCCACGTTCGGCGTCAAGGTCCTGAACAGCGGCCAGGACGAGTTCCTCACCCGGATCGTCCTCCGCGACATCGAGGTGCTGCGCGCTCCAGGGGGCGGCGCGTCAACGAAGATCACTGATGCGTCGGATCGCGACGGCGGCTTCGACGTGATGCTCAAGGTGACGGACACGCAGGTGCAGAAGCTGCACTGGGTCTTCACGACCGCCGAGCAGTGGCATCTCGAGCTGCGCCCCGGCATCGACGCCGCGGACAGCCCCGAGAACGTGGAGAGCTGGTACTCGATCCTCCGCGAGGGCGTGCGCGAGAAGCAGCTGAACGAGGCCGGAGTCGCGACGCTCCGCCCGATTGGAGGCAACCCCGATGAATAACGACAGCATCCGCATCTACGTCACCGGCTCCTGCGAGGGCCTGGAGAACCTCCGCGAGGCGCTCGCCACCCATCCCGACGTCGATTTCGTCGGCTGGAGCGAGAACGTCGCCGAGGCGACGACCGCGCTCGCGGGCGGCCACCTCCGGGTCGTCGTCCACGCCACCCGCTCGACGTCCTTCCCGGCGGGCGAAATCGCTGCGATTCGCGAGCACACCCGCTCGCCGATCGTGATCCTCGCCTCGGGTGAGTCCTCGGCGCTGCTCGAGGACGCGCTCGACGCCGACGGCGTCGCGGACGTCTTGCTGCTCCCGCAGATGACCGAAAATGTCGTCTTCTCGCTCCGCAAGGCGGCGCACGCCGGCCGCCGGCTCGTCGCCGAGGGCGCCGCCCACGGGCGCCAGGGACGGATCATCACCGTGTTCTCGCCGAAGGGCGGCACGGGCAAGACCGTGACCGCGACGAACCTCGCCGCCTCTTTTGCCAAGTACGAGCAGAAGCGGACACTCCTGGTCGATCTCGACCTGCAGTTCGGCGACGCCGCGATCATGCTCGGGCTCGAGCCGGAGAAGACGATCTACGACCTGGTCGTCGCCCCCGGCGAGCTCGACTCCGAGAAGCTCGCCGGCTATACGACGAAGCACACGTGCGGGCTCGACATCCTGCCGGCCCCGCTGCGCCCGGAGGACGCCGAGCTGGTCACGGAGACGAAGCTGGCCCGGCTGCTCGAGGTGGCGCGGGAGTCGTACGACATCATCGTCGTCGACACCTCGCCGTTCTTCCACGGACCGATGCTGGCGACCCTCGACCGGACCGACGAGCTGCTGATGCTCTGCGGCCTGGACGTGCCGACGCTGAAGAACGTGCGCCTCTCGATGCAGACGCTCGAGCTGCTCTCGTTCCCCGCGTCTCGGATCCGCTTCGTGCTCAACCGGGCCAACTCCAAGGTCGGGATGAAGAAGAGCGAGGTCGAGGGAGCCCTCGACGTCAAGATCGGCTTCGAAGTGCCATCGGATCGGGCCGTCCCGATCGGCGTCAACCGGGGTGCTCCCCCGGCGATCGCCGACACGGGCTCGGACTTCGCCAAGGCGATCCGCGAGGTGGCCAAGTCGCTGCTCGCCACCGAGCAGCCGAAGAAGAGGCGCATGTTCTCTGCGCTCGCGAAAGCATCGGCGTAGGCGATGGGCCTCCACGACAGACTCTCGAAGCAGAACGGAAACGGGGCCGCCGGCGTGACCGCCGAGCGTCCGGCCGCGTCGGCCGGCCCCGTTGCTCATCCCACGCAGCAGCAGGTTCCGCCCACCCCGGGCGCGAGCGACCCGTACGGCGAGCTCAAGAGCGGCATCCACCATGCCGTGATCGCGAAGCTCGGCCCTGAGCTGTTCAAGCGTGAGACGGGCGAGGACCTCTCCGAACGCGTCCTGCACGCGGTCACCGAGCAGCTCGCGCTCGACCGGACGCCGCTGACGCGCGAGGAGCGCCGCCGGATCGTCCGCGAGATCGCCGACGACGTCCTCGGCTACGGCCCCCTGGAGCCGCTCCTCCGCGACGACTCCGTCACGGAGGTGATGGTCAACAACCACGACCGGATCTTCGTCGAGCGCGAAGGCCGGCTCGAGCGGACCGATGCGTCGTTCGTCGACAACGCCCACCTGCTCCGGATCATCGACAAGATCGTCTCGCAGGTCGGACGCCGGATCGACGAGAGCTCGCCGATGGTCGACGCACGCCTGCCCGACGGCAGCCGCGTCAACGCGATCATCCCGCCGCTCTCGCTCCGCGGCCCGACGCTGACGATCCGGAAGTTCTCCCGCGACCCCTACACGATGGACGACCTGATCAACTTCGGGTCGCTGAACCCGCAGGCCGCTCAGTTCCTGGCCGCGTGCGTCAAGGGGAAGCTGAACGTGCTCATCTCCGGCGGTACCGGCACCGGTAAGACGACGATGCTGAACGCCATGTCCGCGTACGTCCCCGGCGACGAGCGCATCGTCACGATCGAGGACGCCGCCGAGCTCCAGCTCCAGCAGGAGCACGTGATCACGCTCGAGTCGCGCCCGCCGAACATCGAGGGCCAGGGTGAGATTCGCATCCGCGAGCTCGTCCGCAACGCCCTGCGCATGCGCCCCGACCGGATCATCGTCGGCGAGGTCCGCGGCGCCGAGACCCTGGACATGCTCCAGGCGATGAACACGGGCCACGAGGGCTCGCTGACCACGATCCACGCGAACACGCCCCGCGACGCGCTCTCCCGCCTGGAGACGCTCGTCCTCACCGCCGGCGTCGACCTGCCGCTGCGGGCGATCCGCGAGCAGACCTCGAGCGCGTTCGACGTGCTCGTGCAGATCTCGCGCCTGGTCGACGGCTCCCGCCGCGTCACGCACATCACCGAGGTGCTGCGGATGGAGTCGGACGTGATCACGCTCCAGGATCTCTTCCTCGCGAAGCCTCCGGACGAGGACAGCGTCGTCACCTCGCGCGCGTCGCGGCTGATGATGCCGCTCGCGTGCACGGGCTTGAAGCCGCACTTTCTCGAGAAGATGGCCGCGAACGGCGTCATCCTGCCGCCGACGTTCTTCCGTCACGAGGCACCGGGCGGCCGGCCGAGCTTCAGCGCCGCGCCGTACGGAGGCGGACAGTGAGGCGGTTCCTCGCACTCGCGGTTCTCTGCGCCGCCCTGCCGGGCGTCGCGGCCGCTGCCTCCCCGAAGATCGCGAGCCTCGACACGGCGGACTACCCGACCGTCCGCACCACCGTCGTGACGCCGAAGCCGGTTTCGGCCGCGCCCAAGCTGACCGAGAACGGCCGACCCGTGGTCGGCTTCCGCGCCGTCAACCTCGGCCGCGAGAAGAGCGTCATGCTCCTCTTCGACCGCTCGCAGTCGATGATCGGGCAGGCGATCGTGGACGCGTCGTCGGCCGCCCGCCAGTTCGTCGCCGCGAAGCCCGACCGCGACCGGATCGCGATCGTCGCCGTGGGCAAGAAGGCCGTGCAGCTGACGGGCTTCTCCTCGAATTCCGCCGAGGCGGACGCCGCCCTGCGCACGATCGAGGTCGACAAGATCCGCGGCACGGCCCTCTACGACGGGATCCTGGTCTCGACGCAGGCGCTCGCCGCCGACGTCAACCCGACCCGCGTGCTGATCCTGCTGACCGACGGCCAGGAGGTCTCGAGCGACGCCAGCCTCGAGCAGGCGATCAACGCCGCCCGCGAGGCGCACGTCACCGTCTACCCGATCGGGATCGAGAGCCCGAGCTTCCGGCCGGCTCCGCTGCAGCGCCTGGCCGAGAAGACCGGCGGCCGCTACGTCGGCGCGAGCGGGACGAAGGACCTGAAGGCGATCTACGCCGCCCTCGCCGAGGAGCTGCGCCGGACCTGGCAGCTGAGCTACGTCACCTCGGCGCGTCCCGGCGACCGGATCGAGATCGACGCCGCCGGTGCTCACGCCGAATCCGTCGTCCCCGGCGCCCGCGTCGTCTCGACGCGGGAGGGATCGAAGCTGCCGGAGCCGTTCTTCAAGATCGGCCCCGCTGTGGTCGCGACGATCGTCGGCTTTCTCGGGTTGCTGGCCGGCCTCTTCATGCTCCGCGCGCCGGTCGGCTCCCGCCTTCGCCGCCAGATCAACCCGCACCTCGGCGAGCAGGAGCGCAAGAGCGCCCGCGGCCCCGTGCAGGAGCGTTTCGCGACCGCGTCGAGCCTGATGCGGGCGACGGAGAAGGCGTTCGGGCACCTCCGCGCCTGGCACGCGCTCCATCGGCTGCTCGAGCGGGCCGACGTGCCGCTGCGCACGGTCGAGCTCGTCTACGCGGCGGTCGGCTCCGGCCTCCTGATCGGCCTCGTCTTCGCGGCCGCCGGCATGGCCACGTTCCTGATCCTCGCCGCGATGCTGGTCGGCGGCGCACTGCCGATCCTCGTCGTCTGGCAGAAGGCCAAGCGCCGGCTGGCGGCGATCGACGACCAGCTGCCCGACCTCCTGGTCACGCTCGCCGCCTCGCTGAAGGCGGGGCACAGCTTCCGGCAGGGCATCCAGGCCGTCGTCGACGAGGGCCAGCCGCCGGCGAGCAAGGAGTTCAAGCGCGTGCTCACCGAGACGCGCCTTGGCCGGCCGATGGACGATGCGCTCGCCGACATGGCCACGCGGATCGGCTCGAAGAACGTCACCTTCGTCGTCACCGCCGTGACGATCCAGCGCCAGGTCGGCGGCAGCCTCGCCGGCATCTTCGACATGGTCGCCGACGCAGTCCGCAACCGGCAGCAATTTGCCCGCAAGATCCGGTCACTGACCGCGATGGGCCGCGCTTCGGCGTACGTCCTCGTCGGCGTCCCGTTCTTCATGATGGGCACGATCACGCTGCTCAGCCCGGAGTACATGGCGCCGCTCTACCACTCGTCCACCGGGCACAAGCTGATGATCCTCGGCTGCGTGATGATCGCGATCGGATCGCTGATGCTCCGGAAAATCGTCTCCTTCAAGGGCTGATCACACATGCAACTGTTCTCCGCACTCGCATTCCTCTTCCTCGCCGCCTCCGCGTACCTCGTCGGCGAGGTCGTGACCCAGCCCAGCCGGGAGCGCGACCGCGCCGTCCGCCGGGCCGCCACCTACGGCCGCAACCGGGTTGCGGCCACCGGGCTCGAGCGCCTGCGCTTCACGGAGCGGATCCTCGTGCCCGCCACCGCACGGCTCGCGCAATTCGCACTGAGGCTGAACCCGCGCGCGAGCCTCGACTCGATCGCGCTGCGGCTCCTCGCTGCAGGCATGGGCCGGTCGGTGACGCCGACCGCGTTCCTCGCCATGAAGGGAGGCGGAGCGCTCGCCGGCGGCACCGTCGGCTTCGTGCTCGGGACGGCAACGGGCGGCGCCTTCATGGGGGTCATGCTCGCCTTCGGCCTCGGCGTCGGCGGCTTCATCGTGCCCGGCTTCATCGTCGGCATGCGCGGCCGCAAGCGCCGTGACGACCTCCGCGCCCAGCTGCCGGACGCGCTCGACCTGCTGGCCGTGTCGGTCGAGGCGGGGCTCGGCTTCGACGGCGCCGTCGCCAAGCTGACCGAGCACATGGACGGCGCGCTCGCGGAGGAGTTCGCGTTGACCCTGGGCGAGATGCGGATCGGCGAATCCCGCCACGACGCGCTCAAGAAGCTGGCGGAGCGCTCGGCCACGCCCGAGGTCGCGAGCTTCAGCCGCGCGATCATCCAGGCCGACCAGCTCGGCATTTCGCTCGGGCGCCTCCTGCGCGTCCAGGCGACGGATGCGCGCCTCAAGCGCCAGGCGGCCGCGGAGGAGAAGGCGATGAAGTCGCCGATCAAGATGCTCTTCCCGACCGTGATCTTCATCTTCCCGTCGATGTTCATCGTCATCCTCGGGCCTGCGATGCTCAACCTGATGAAGCTGTTCTAATGGCGCCGGGCGAGCACGAGATCGAGCAGGGGTTCGGCACGGGTCTCCGCGCCCAGCTGGAGGCGCGGCGCGAGACCGACGAGCCGGCGGCCGAGCCGGAGGCACCCGACGCACCGGTGTTGGCGCCCGCGGCCGAGGCCGTCTCCGACGAGGCGCCGGACTTCGGCGAGGTCGACGCGCTCCGCAAGGAGCTCTACGAAGCGCTTGCACGGGAGCAGGAAGTGCGCGCGGAGCTGGCCGACATCCAGGGCCGGCTCGAGCAGGACCTGGTCGGTGCGCAGAGCCTGTCGCTTCGCTCCGCGGAGGTCGACACGCGGGCGGCGAAGATCGCCGCGAGCCAGGCGGAGCTGGAGGAGCGGGAGCGCGAGCTTGGGCAGCGGGCCGAGGCGGCCGCAGCCGAGCAGCAGCGCCTCGCCGAGTTGAAGGCCGAGCTCGCAGCCGCCGAGACGCGAACGGCCGAGCGCGAGAAGCAGATCTCGATCAAGTTCCGCGAGCTGACGAACGCCGACCGCGACCGGACCGAGGCCGCCTCCGAGCTCGCCAAGCACGAGGCTGCGCTCGCCCAGCGCGAACGCGCGCTCGAGCGGGCGATCGCGGACATGGAGGGAACGGGCGCCGAGGCAACCGCCCGCGTCGAGGCGCGCGAGGCCGTGCTCGTCACGCGCGAGAACGTCCTCAAGGACCAGGAGTCGGAGCTGACCGAGCGCGACCGGAGCGTGACCGAGCGCGACCGCGAGCTCGTCAAGGCGCGCGCGACCGTGACCGCGCGCGAGGAGCATCTCGAGTCCCGCGAGGCGGAGCTGAAGGCGAAGACCGACCGCCTGACTGCGGATCTCGAGCGGCTCGCCGAGGAGCGCTCCGGCAGCGGCGAGGTCGTCGCCGCGATGAGCGCGAAGCGGGCCGAGATCACGGCCAAGGAGAGCGAGCTCGCCGCCCGCGAGGCAGAGCTGAACCGGCGCGAGTCGCAGGTTCGTCGCGAGGAGGCCGACGGGCAGACGTCCGCCCACCTCGAAGAGGAGGCGCGCCGGCTGGACGACCTCCGCCGCGAGCTCGCCGCCCGCGAAGCCGAGATCACGAGCTCGGAGACGCTGTTCGAGTCGCAGCGCGCGCGTGTGGAGCGGCGCGAGAAGCGGCTCGGCCAGACCGAGGAGTCGATCTCCGACCGCCAGCGCGAGCTGGACGAGCGCGAGGCAGAGATCGAGTCGCGCTGGGCGAGGGCCGAGGCCGACGCGGAGATCCGCGAGGCGAAGCTCGAGAATCGCGAGAAGACCGTCGGCGAGCTGGAGCTGCGCCTGGGCAAGAAGGAGAGCGACCTCGCCCAGTACGTCGGCCAGCTCCAGCAGCAGATGGACCAGCGCGAGACCGACTGGTGGTCGAAACAGCTGGGCAAGCCCGTCGCCGC
>DATMEO010000035.1:0-10953 GCA_035556515.1 Gaiellaceae bacterium | reverse complement strand
CCGCGTTCCGGCCGAAGACGGTAAGCGATGCGTCTCGCTCGTCTCGTCCTTCTCTGCCTTGTCGCGCTCGCCGTCACCGGATCGGTGCAGGCGCGCGTCGCCGCGGCTCCTGCCGCGCCGCAGGGTCTGAAGCCGTTCCTGCTGCGCGCCGACGAGGCGCCGAAGCGGGAGTTCTCGCGCACGCCATCCTTCTCGTGGTTGCCCGTCCGCGGCGCGATGCGCTACGAGTTCGAGCTCTCGAAGAACCAGGCGTTCACCGAGGCGGGGATCATCTGGTCGGACGAGAAGCTAAAGGCGCCCGCAATCTCGATCCCGGTCGCGCTCCCCTGGCTGACCGGCAACCCGTACGCGCTCTATGCCCGTGTCCGCGCGATCACCGCGGCCGGCGTCACCGGCTGGAGCGGCGCCTACGGCTTCAACGTCCGCTGGGGCAACCTGCCGCAGCAGCTCCCGTCCGATCCGGGCATGTCCCGCTGGAGCGTCGTGCAGGGCGCGACGAGCTACCACGTCTGGTTCGTCGACGTCTTCCCCGGCAAGGTCGTCGCGACGAAGACGAACGCCGTCGACCACCGCGAGTTCTACGCCTTCCACCAGCAGCCGGCGTTCTCGGGCACGGTCCGCTTCCGCGTCCGCGCCGTCCGCAACCTCTACGGCTCGATCCCGACCGGCCTGCCCGCCGTGTCGCACGGCCCCTGGAGCCCCGTCCTCACCTCGACCAACCCGACGATTGCAGGCGGCGTCGTCACACCGGTCGCGGCTCTCAGTGACAGCACGACCTCGACGCCCACGACCGCCGCGCTGCACCGGCTGACGCCGGGCTTCGCCTTCACCGGCACGACCAACGCAGCGGGTGTTGCCTACGACCTCTACCGGGTCTACGTCTTCAGCGACCGCGATTGCGTGAACACGATCTTCCGTGGCGCGATGGTCGGCTCGCCCTCCTACGTCCCCCGGCTCACCGGTCCGCTCAAGCTTCCGAAGAGCAGCACCGAGGCCGACCGCGCCCGGGGAGCGATCCTCACCGACGGCAACGAGCCGCCGAGCTTCACCGCAGACGGTCTCCAGATTCAGTCGACCGAGCAGGACCGGAAGGCGGCCGCCCCGGCACCGGCCCCGGGCGGATCCGGCGGCTCAGCGGGTTCCGCCGGCGCAGCGCCTGCAGATCCGGATCCCGCCGCGACGCCACCGGCTGCAGACACCAACCTGCCCGCGACGCCTCTCCTCACCGGCGCCCCCGTCGATCTCTGGGAGAGCGGCTGGCCGAACGGCCGCTTCTACTGGACGGTCGTGCCGGTGCGGTATGTCGTCGAGGACACCGTTCCGTACAGCCTCGCCGCCGCCGCGAGCGTCGGAACGACGACTCTGACTCTCGACTCGGGCGGCTTCCAGCCGGGAACCGCCGTCGTCGGCACCGGCGCGGCCAGCGAGAACGTCATCATCCTCAGCGTCAGCGGCGCCACCTTGACGCTGGCAGGGCCTCTGTCGCGCGCGCACGCCGTCGGCGCGCCGGTCGTCGGCACCGGCTCGCTGCGGTACTACGACGTCGAGACGCCCCAGGACGCCTGTGCCGCCGGCCGCATGCTCGAATTCGGCAAGACGAGCGAGCCCGCGGTCTCCCGCTCCGGCTCGCCGTTCGTCTCGGGCCTCTCCCCGAAAGGCCGCCTCACCTCGGCGACGCGGGCGCGACCGTCCTTCTACGGTTCGCCGCTCGTCGCCTGGGAGCCGGCGCTCGGCGCCGACCAGTACGAGGTGCAGTGGTCGAAGAAGAAGTACCCCTGGCGCAAGGAGGGCGGGAAGCTGACGTTCGCCACCGCGGCCCTCCTCCCGGTCACGCCCGGCAACTGGTGGTACCGGATCCGCGGGATCAACTTCGCCCTCCCCGGCACCGCCCGCGCGATGACGTGGTCGGACCCGGTCGAGCTCCGCGTCGCGAAGCCGACCTTCGCGGTCGTCAAGAAGTCAGGGCGGTAGGCTCGCGGGGCCGTGAGCCCCGACCTCGAACTCGCACTCTCGCTTGCGGACGACGCCGACGCGATCACGCTCGCGCGCTTTCGTGCACACGACCTCCGCGTCGACACGAAGCCCGACCTGACGCCCGTCTCCGAGGCCGACCGCGCCGTCGAGGCCGCGCTGCGGAAGCGGCTCGCCCGCGAGCGGCCCGGCGAAGCTGTCTTCGGCGAAGAGGAAGGCGGCGAGGACGCGAGCGGCTGGGTCCTCGACCCGATCGACGGCACCCGCAACTACACGCGCGGGATCCCGGTCTGGGCGACGCTGATCGCCTATGCGGATCGCGTCGCGGTCGTATCGGCCCCGGCGCTCGGGCGGCGCTGGTGGGCCGAGCGCGGCGGGGGTGCCTACGCGAACGGCGAGCGGATCCGCGTCTCCGCGATCGGCCGCCTCGAGGACGCGACTGTGCTCGTGCGCGCCCGGGATGTGCCGGCGCCGGCGAAACGCGCGTGGCACGTTCGCGCGTTCGGCGACTTCTGGGCGCACATGCTCGTCGCCGAGGGCGCGGCCGAGCTCGCCGTCGACGCCGAAGACCTCGCGCTCTGGGACACGGCCCCGCTCGGAATCATCCTCGAGGAGGCCGGCGGCCGGTTCGACCGCCACGTCTCGTCGAACGGCGTGCTCGACGTCAGCGAGCTGCGCTGACCGCGGCCTCGTAGATCGGGTCGCGGCCGAAGACGTCGAGCTCGGCCGAGAGCAGGTCGCTCGCGTCCAACGCTGGGCCGCGCGGCGCCGGCACGGGCTCGCCGTCCACCGCCACGCGCTCGAGCTCCGGCGCCGAGCGGTGCGACAGCTTCACGGGCCGCTTCAGCCGCGAGCGGAGCCAGCCGGCGAGCAGGAGCGCATCGGCCCTCGGTCCGGTCACCGAAAGGGTCTTCACCGACTTCACGTCGGGCCAGAGCGACGCCAGCCGCCCGCGCCAGCCGAGGCTGCGTCCCCAGGCGATGTCCGAGACGGCAATCCGGTCGAAGAGTGCGGCGAGCTGCGTGTAGGCGCCTGGGAGCCCGCGCCACTCGGACGAGTCGACGACGAGCCGGTCGCAGACGTCAACGAGCTGCTCCAGCTCCGGCTTCCCCCACGGCGGCAGCCCGCGCCAGCGGCAGAAGGTGGGCAGGTCGGTGATCAGGAGCGGCTCTACGATCGAGCCGGGGACGCGCGTGCGATCGCCGCCGAGCCGGAGCTTGATCACCTCCGAGCACACCTCACGCGACGAGCCCGGGATCGTGAAGCACCTCAGCTCGACGTCGACGCCGATCCTGTCGGCCTTGCGCGCGTCCGGGAAGAGCAGGATCGTCCGCGACGGATGCAGCTCATCGAGTCCCGCGAGCGTCCGGCGGGCCGCTGCCGCCCACTGCGGCGGCGCCCAGGCGACGTGGGTCATAACGCTCGTCCGCGTCCCCTCGGCGTGGTGCACGCGCAGCTCGGCGAGGCGCCTCTCGACCTGGGCGACGACGCTCGCCATCAGTGGCGCCTCCACGAACGCCCGTCGCGGCGGATCAGCTCGTCGGCGCCGGCCGGTCCCCAGCTTCCGGCCGGATAGTTGGGGAAGTTCGGGCGGTCACGCTTCCACGCGGCCACGATCGCGTCCACGAGCCCCCACTGCTCGTCGACCTCGTCCGAGCGCGTGAAGAGGGTCGCGTCGCCGAGCATCGCGTCGAGGATCAGGCGCTCATACGCCTCGGGCAGGCTCGTGCGGAAGGCGCCGCCGTAGAGGAAGTCCATGTGCACTGTGCGGATGTTCATCCCGGCGCCCGGCACCTTCGCTCCGATCGCGAGCGAGACGCCCTCGTCCGGCTGGACGTGGATCAGGAGCACGTTCGGCCGCAAACCCTCGCCTGCGATCTCCGCGAAGGGCGGGTGCGGGGCGCGCTGGAACTGGATCGCGATCGTCGTCTCGCGCCGCGGCAGCCGCTTTCCGGCACGGACGTAGAAGGGCGTGTCCGCCCACCGCCAGTTGTCGACGTAGAGCTTCGCGGCGATGTACGTCTCGGTGGTCGAGTCACTCGCGACCCCCGGCTCCTCGCGGTAGCCGGGCACCTCCTCACCCTCGATGAAGCCGAGCCCGTACTGGCCGCGCACGACCGACTTCGGCCCCGGCGTGTGCAGCGAGCGCAGCACCTTCACCTTCTCGTTCCGGACCGAGTCCGCCGTGAAGTCGATCGGCGGCTCCATCGCGGTCAGCGCGACGAGCTGCAGCAGATGGTTCTGGAAGACGTCGCGGATCACGCCGGCCTCCTCGTAGAACGCGGCGCGGCCCTCGATGCCAATCGACTCCCCGACCGTGATCTGGATGTGGTCGATGAACTGGCGGTTCCAGATCGGCTCGAAGATGCCGTTCGCGAACCGCAGCGCGAGCATGTTCTGGACCGTCTCCTTGCCCAAATAGTGGTCGATCCGGAAGATCTCCTGCTCGGTGAAGTGCTGCTGCAGGATCTCGTTCAGGCGGTGGGCCGAGTCCCGGTCGTGCCCGAACGGCTTCTCGACGATCAACCGGATCCAGCCGTCCGTGCTGCGCCGCTCGCCGAGCTCGTTGACGATCGTCTCGAACGCGTTCGGCGGCACTGCGAGGTAGTAGAGGCGGTTGCCCGAGCACCCGCGCTGCTCGTCGAGGTCGCGCAGCGCATCGACCACCCGGTCCTGCCCTTCGTCCTCGGCGAAGTCCGTGGCCACGTAGCGCATCCCCTCGGCCAGCTCGTTCCAGACCTGCGCGTCGAAGTCGTCGCGGGCGTACTCGCGCACCGCCTTCTTCATGTCCGCGATCCACTGCTTGGTCGTCTGCTCGGTGCGGGCGACGCCGACGACGCCGAAGCGCTCCGGCAGCAGCCTGCGGAGTGCGAGCGCGTAGAGCGCAGGGAAGATCTTCCGCCGCGTCAGGTCGCCGGTGGCGCCGAAGACGACGAGCGCGCACGAGTCCGGGCTGCGGCGGAGGCGCAGCCCCTCGACGAGCGGGTTCCCGTCCTCGCGTGAGCTCATCTCAGGTCGGGCGCTTCTGAGCCGCCTTCACGGCCTTGACGGCGTGGCCGCCGAACTGATTTCGCAGCGCAGCCTGCACCTTCGCGGAGAAGTCGATCTCGCGGCGCGAGGCGAAGCGGGCGAAGAGCGCGGCGGTGATCGCCGGCACCGGCACGTTCTCGTTGATCGCCTCGTTGATCGTCCAGCGGCCCTCGCCCGAGTCCTCAACGTAAGGCGCGATGGCGTCGAGCCCGTCGCCGTGCTGCTCGAGCGCCTCGTGCAGGAGCTCCAGCAGCCAGGAGCGGACGACCGACCCGTAGCGCCAGATCCCGGCGATCTCGCTCAATTCGAGCTCGAACTCGGAATGGTGCATCAGCTCGAAGCCTTCGGCGTAGGCCTGCATCAGGCCGTACTCGATTCCGTTGTGGACCATCTTCGTGAAGTGGCCGGCCCCGGCCGTGCCGACATGCGCCCAGCCGCTCTCCGGCGCCAACCCCTCGAAGACGGTCCTGAGCCGCTTCACCGGCGCCTTGTCGCCGCCGACCATCAGGCAGAAGCCGACCTCGAGCCCCCAGATTCCGCCGGAGACGCCGACGTCGACGAACGCGATCTTCTGCTTGCGCGCCTCCTTGTAGCGGCGCTGCGAGTCGCGGAAGTTCGAGTTGCCGCCGTCGACGATCGTGTCGCCGGGCTCCAGGATCTGGAGCACTTTCTGGAACGAGTCCTCGGTGATCTTCCCGGACGGCACCATCAGCCAGACATGCCGCGGCGCGTCCAGCTGCTTGGCCAGGGCGCGCAGCGTCTTCGCGGTCGAGGCGACGTTCGGGTCGAACGAGCGCATCTCGACGCCATGCTGCTCGAGCCGCTTCGTCATCCCGGCGCCCATCCGGCCGAGACCGACCATTCCTAGCTGCATCAGTGCCCCTTCCAGTAATGGTCTTGCGTTCCTGGCGAGTGCCCGGGGTCGTCAGGCAAGGACGCAGGGAGCGTCGACATGCGGGCATATCGACGCGACTGAGGACGCTGCATGGCGATCCCGGGTGCCGCCAGGAGCGCACTGTCTATTGCTGGACGGGGCACTTAGATGTCCTCCAATCGGATGCGAACGACGCGGCGGCCGCGTTCCTCGAGCGCGGCGAAATCGCCGGCGGCCTGCGAGCGGATCAGGCGGCCGAAGCCGAAGTCGCGGCCGGGAATCGGCAGCTCCTCTCCGGTCTCGTCGACGACCTGGACGAAGAGACCGGTGTTTGGGCCGCCCTTGTGCAGCTGGCCGGTCGAGTGCAGGTAGCGCGGCCCGATGCCCTTCGTGACGACGCAGCCGGTCGCGTGCGCGCGCTCGACGAGCGGCGCCAGCTCGGCCTCGCGGGCCGGGTCGACGAACGCCTGGATGCAGACGTAGTCGCGTCCCGCCTGTGCCTGCGCGAGCAGCTCGTCGAGCGACCCGCTCGGCTCCAAGTCCGGCTCGCCCGCTGCGAGCACCTCGTTCGTCCTGTCCTTCGCCGCCTGCACGTCCGGCTGGTCGAACGGGTTGATCTCGAGCACATGGCCCGCAACGGCGGTCGCGAACTCCCAGCGGTAGAACTCGCCGGCGACGTCGTACCGGTCGACCAGGTCGAGCGCGCCGCGCTGGCGATCCGGCCCGTCCGGCGACTCGTCCGGGGCGGGCACGAGCCCCTTCCCCTGCTTGCCGGTCGACTCGGCGAGCAGCTGCTCCGCCCAGAGGCCGAAGCCGGTGCCCGATCCGTCGATGCAGACCTTGTCGCGCCCCTCCTTCCAGGCTTCCCCTAGCTGGAGGCCGAGCTCCAGACCGGGGTTGCCGTCCTCGTCCTGGCAGGCGACCGTCATCGTCGCGGCCACCTCGAGGAAGTGGGCGAGGTCGACGCCCATCAGCGCAGCCGGCACGATCCCGAACATCGAGAGCGCCGAGTAGCGGCCGCCGATCTCCGGCTCGCCCGCGAAGACGGCGCGGAAGCCGCGCTCGTGTGCCAGATCGTCGAGCTCGGAGCCGGGATCGGTGATCGCCGCGAACTGCGCCCCGCGGCCGCCGGTCCGGTCCCAGAAGTACTCGAGCTGGGAGCGCGTCTCGATCGTCGAGCCCGACTTCGAAGAGGCGAGAAAGAGCGTCTGCTCCAGCTCGACGTTGCGCTCGAGCCTGCGGATCGCCTCCGGATGCGTCGTGTCGAGAACGTGGAACGACTCGACGTTGAACGTCCGGCGCAGCACCTCGGGCGCCAGCGAGGACCCGCCCATGCCGAGCAGGACGCAATCGTGGAACTGCTCTGTGGCCGCCTCCGAGAAGGCGTTCAGCTCGTCCACATGGGCGCGTACCCGCGGAACGACGTCGAGCCAGCCGAGCCAGCGGTCCTCGCCCGAGTCGGTCCAGAGCGACGCGTCATACGCCCAGATCCGCTCGACGATTCCCCGCTCCGGGGGCGGCGCAGCCGCCCCCTCCGCTCCTGGGCCGGCTCCGTCGAGCCTACGCCGGCTGGAGCTCACGCGGCCGCGAGCTCGCGGCGCTTCGCCTTGATCCCGTCGAGCAGCTCCTCGAACGAGTCGCTGAACTTCTGCACTCCCTCCCGCTCGAGCGTGTCGGTGATGGCGTCGTAGTCGACGCCGACGCGCTCCAGCTCGGCGAAGAGCTCTCGCGCCTCGTCGAGGCCCGATTCGAGCGTGTCGGCGACGGTGCCGTGATCCTGGAACGCCTCGATCGTCTCGATCGGCATCGTGTTCACGGTCGCAGGCCCGATCAGCTCGTCGACGTAGAGCGTGTCCGGATAGTCCGGGTTCTTCGTCGACGTCGAGGCCCAGAGGCAGCGCTGCGGCGTTGCACCCTTTGCGGCGAGCGCCTCCCAGCGCGGGCCTGAGAAGAGCTCCTTGTACCGCTGGTACGCGAGCTTCGCGTTCGCGACCGCGAGCCGGCCGCGCAGCTCGGGCGCGTGCGCGAGCCGCTTGTCGGCCTCGGTGTCGACGCGGGAGACGAAGAACGACGCGACCGAGGCGACCGGCGACGGGTCGCCGCCGCCCTCGACGAGGCGCTCGAGCCCGCGGATGTACGACTCGGCGACCGCCGAGTAGCGGTCGAGCCCGAAGATCAGCGTCACGTTGATCGAGCGGCCCTGTGCGGTGCACTCCTCGATCGCGCCGAGGCCAGGCTCGGTCGCCGGGATCTTGACGAACAGGTTCGGCTTGTCGATCCACTCGTGGAAGCGCAGCGCCTCGGCGATCGTTCCCTCCTGGTCGTACGCAAGCGTCGGATCGACCTCCATCGACACGTAGCCGTCCTTCCCGCTGCCTTCGTCCCAGACCTTGCGCAGCTCGTCGCAGGCGTCCTGGATGTCGTCGACAGCGAGCCGGTAGAAGACCTCCTTCGGGTCGTCCTCCTCGGCCAGCACCTCCCGCAGCTGTTCGTCGTACCAGTCGCCCTCGGCGAGCGACTTCTGGAAGATCGTCGGGTTCGAGGTGACGCCGACGACGGCGTCGTCGCTCATCAGCTTCGCGAGGAAGCCCTCGCGCAGCCATTCACGGGAGATCGAGTCGATCCAGATCGACTGGCCCCGCTCCGACAGCTCATGCAGTCTCGATGTGGCCATGCAATGTCCTTTCCAGCTCGCGGACTTTCTCCAACCTCTGCACGTAGCGCTCGCCGCCGTCGAAGCGGGCGGCGAGAAACGTTCGGACGAGCTCGGCAGCCAGCTCGGCGCCGACGACCTCCGAGCCGAGGCAGAGCACGTTCATGTCGTCGTGCTCGACGCCCTGGTGCGCGGAGTAGGTGTCGTGGCAGATGGCGGCGCGGATCCCGGCGAGCTTGCAGGCCGCGATCGAGGCACCGACACCCGAGCCGCAGACGAGCACTCCGCGCTCGGCCTGCCCGTCGAGGATCGCCTCGCCGAGCTCGCGCGCCTTGTCGGGATAGTCGACCCGTACCGCATCCGAATCCGTGCCGAGATCGATGACCTCGTTGCCGTGAGCAGCTACCTCCTCGAGCACGCGCTCGCGCAGCTTCACGCCCCTGTGGTCGAACGCGACCGCCACCTTCATCGCAAGCTACGTTACGACAAACGAACGAGAGGGGAGTCCGATGGACGGACCCGAGCTGTGGCGGGAACTTGGACAGCAGCTGCGCGCCGACGCCGTGCGCGCGAGCGCGAAGGCGGGTTCCGGCCATCCGACCTCCTCGATGTCGGCGGCCGACCTCGCCGCCGTCCTCCTCGCGGCGCACTTCCGCTACGACTACGACCAGCCGAAGAGCCCTGCGAACGACCGGCTCGTCTTCTCGAAGGGCCACGCCTCGCCGCTCGTCTATGGCCTCTTCCGCGCCGCCGGCGTGCTGAGCGAGGAGGAGTTCGGCACGTACCGCCAGTTCGGCTCGCGGCTCGAAGGCCACCCGACGCCGGTGCTCCCGTGGGTCGACGTCGCCACCGGCTCGCTCGGCCAGGGCCTCCCGATCGGTGTCGGGATGGCGCTCGCCGGCAAGCGGCTCGACCGGCTCCCGTTCCGCACCTGGGTGATCTGCGGCGACAGCGAGATGGCGGAGGGCTCGATGTGGGAGGCGGCCGAGCACGCCGCCTTCTACGAGCTCGACAACCTGACCGCGATCATCGACGTGAACCGGCTGGGCCAGCGCGGCGAGACGATGCACGGCTGGGACCTCGCGTCGTATTCGAACCGCTTCCGCGCCTTCGGCTGGCACGCGATCGAGATCGACGGCCACGACGTCGACCAGATCCACGCCGCCTACGAGGAGGCTGAGCAGACGACCGGCAAGCCCACGGTCGTGGTGGCGAAGACGATCAAGGGCAAGGGCTACTCCAAGCTCGAGGACAAGGGCGGCTGGCACGGCAAGGCGAGCTCCGCCGAGGAGGCCGAGGAGGCGCTCGCCGAGCTGGGCGGCGTCCGCAGCATCGTGGTCGACGTGCCGAAGCCGGACCACGGCGAACCGCACCGCTTCGACCCCGTCGGCGGCGAGTGGCCGCGCTACGAGGTCGGCTCGGAGGTCGCGACGCGCAAGGCCTACGGCGACGCGCTGGCGGCGCTCGGCGGCGAGCGCGGCGACGTCGTCGCCCTCGACGGTGAGGTCTCGAACTCGACCTACGCGGAGATCTTCCGTGACGCGCATCCCGAGCGCTTCTTCGAGATGTACATCGCCGAGCAGCAGATGGTCGCGGCCGCGGTCGGGATGCAGGTGCTCGGCTGGAAGCCGTTCGTCTCCACGTTCGCGGCCTTCATGAGCCGCGCCTACGACTTCGTCCGCATGGCCGCGATCAGCCGCGCGACGCTGAAGCTCTGCGGCTCGCACGCCGGCGTCTCGATCGGCGAGGACGGCCCCTCGCAGATGGCGCTCGAGGACCTGGCCGAGTTTCGAGCGATCCACGGCTCGACCGTGCTCTACCCGTGCGACGGCAATCAGACCGCGAAGCTCGTGCGGGCGATGGCCGACGTCGAGGGGATCTCGTTCCTGCGCACGACGCGCGCGAACACGACCGTCCTCTACGACGCTGCCGAGGAATTTCCGATCGGCGGGTCGAGGACCGTGCGCGAGGGCGACGACGTCGCGATCGTGGCCGCGGGGATCACGCTGCACGAGGCGCTCACCGCGGCAGAGACTCTCGCCGCCGACGGCATCGAAGCGCGCGTGATCGACCTCTACTCCGTGAAGCCGATCGACGAGGCGACGCTGCGGTCGATCTCCTCCCCGATCGTCACGGTCGAGGACCACTGGCCCGAGGGCGGCCTCGGTGACGCGGTGCTCGCCGCGCTCGCCGACCAGGACGAGCGGCCGCGCGTCATCAAGCTCGCCGTCCGCGATCTGCCGCACTCCGGCAAGCCGGCCGAGCTGCTCGCAGCGGCGGGTATCGACGCGGCCGCGATCGAGCAGGCGGCGCGGCGACTCGTCCAGGAGGAAGCCACCGTCTCGTAGGCGCTTCCACGCGTCACTACCCTGTGACGCATGGCCGTCCTGATCGCATCCGCGCTCCGGAAGGAGCTTTCCGGCGA
>DATMEO010000034.1:0-3157 GCA_035556515.1 Gaiellaceae bacterium | reverse complement strand
TACCCCGTCTACGCGCTCGTCCGAGCGACGGTCCACGAGCGGGTGACGCTCCACTCCGCCCAGGAGGTCGAGGTTCTTGTCTGACGGCGCGTACAAGGAACGCCGCTCGCCGTCGGAGAGATTCCTTCCGCCCGACCCCAGGGTCCGCGAGCCGTACCGGCTGACTCCGGCGCTCGCGCTCCGCGTCGGCATCCTCGGCGCGGTCGCGCTGATCGCGTTCGCGATCCTCTTCCTGCGTCTCTGGTCGCTGCAGGTTCTCTCCGGCGACGAGTACCTGAACGCCGCGCAGAACAACCAGCTTCGACTCGTGCGTGTCGAGGCGCCGCGCGGTCCGATCCTCGATCGCCACGGGCGCGCGGTCGTGTCGAACGTCGCCGGGACCGCGGTCCAGCTCTGGATCGGCGACATGCCGAAGGAAGGCCGCTACGACCTCGTGCGCCGCCTCGCAGCCGTCCTGAACGTGTCTCCGCGGGCGCTCGCGCGCGAGGTGGACGAAGGCCGCAACGACCCGCTGACGCCGATCACGGTGAAGACGTCCGTGGGCGAGGATCAGGTCAACTACCTGTACGAGCATCGCGCGGAGTTCCCGGGCGTCGAGATCGCCGACATCTACCTGCGCGACTACGAGTACAACACGCTCGCCGCGCACATCCTCGGACACGTCGGCGAGATCTCGCCCGAGGAGCTCAAGCGCCTCCGCCGCAACGGGTACCGAGCGGGCGATCGCATCGGCAAGACCGGCATCGAAGGCGCCTTCGACACGTACCTTCGCGGCGAGGACGGGCTCGCGCAGATCCGCGTCGACTCGCTCGGGAATCAGGTGAGCGACCTCGAGCTGCGCCGCGAGCCGACGTCCGGGCTCGCGCTCCAGCTCACCCTCGACATCCGCCTCCAGCGAGCCGCCGAGAGCGCGCTGCAGTACGGGATCCAGCTCGCGCACGACAACGAGCATTGGGCCGCGAACGGCGGAGCGATCGTCGCCCTCGACCCGCGCGACGGGGCGGTTCTGGCGCTGGCGTCCGCGCCGACGTACAAGCCCTCGGTCTACGTCGGGCGCGTCGACCCGGAGAAGATCGAGCCGCTGCTCGACGAGGAGGCGGCGCAGCGCGCGAACTCGCCCGGACTGAACCGGGCGACCGCCGGCCTCTATCCACCGGGCTCGACCTGGAAGCCGGTCACCGCGCTCGCCGCGATGCAGGAGCACGTCGTCGGCACCTACGACTTGCTCCAGTGCTCGCCTTTCGCCGAATACGGGCTCGACAAGCAGCGCTTCCGGAACTGGAACCCGTTCACCGACCGGCCGATGATCCTCGCAGAGGCGCTCGCGGAGTCCTGCGACACGTACTTCTACGAGATCGGGAATCGCTTCTACGAGCGCGGCACCGAAGGTCGTGTGCGGATGCAGCAGTGGGCCCGCCGATTCGGCTTCGGCGGGGTGACCGGGCTCGACATCGGCGGCGAGGAGGCGGGGCTGCTGCCGACGCCCGACTGGCGCTGGAAGACGTTCGAGAGCGACTGGGACCGCGCGTGGAACCCGGGCGACTCGATCCAGCTCGCGATCGGCCAGAAGGACCTTCTCGTCACGCCGCTGCAGATGGCTGGCTTCTACGCGATGCTCGCGAACGGCGGCAAGGTCGTCACGCCGCACGTCGTCTCGAACGTCGAGCAGCCCGGCGCGAAAGGCTCTCCACGCGTCGTGCTCCGGCGGTTCACGCCTCGCCTGCCGCAGTCGTCGGGCATCGATCCGGCCGCGCTCCAGGCGGTGCGCGACGGCCTCTACCGGGCGACGCACGGGACCGCCGGGACCTCGACCGGCGTCTTCGGCAACTACGAGATCCCCATCTCCGGCAAGACGGGCACCGCGGAGAAGGTCGTTCAGCTGCCCGGGTACCCGAGCGATCACCTCGAGGATCAGTCCTGGTGGTGCGGCTGGGGGCCGTCCGAGGACGCGAAGATCGTCGTCTGCGCGCTGATCGAGAACGGCGGCCACGGCTCGACCGCCGCCGCGCCCGCCGCTCTCAGGGTGTTCGAGGAGTACTTCGGACGCGACGCTCCGCCCGAGATCCTGGTGCAGACCGACTGATGGACGCGTCCCTGTGATCGACGTCGTCGCACGCCCGCGCGTTCGGGTGGCCGGTGGCCGCGCGCAGTCGCGGCCGTTCGCGTTCCTCAGGCGGCTCGACTGGGTGCTCATGGCTGCGGCGTTCGCGCTCATCGGCTTCGGTCTCTGGGTCGTCGCCGGCATCACGCGCTTCGACGTCCCGGGCGAACAGGACTACTTCCTCGTCCGCCAGGCGATCGCCGCGGGCCTCGGTTTCGCCGGGCTGGTGGTGGCTGCAGCCGTGCCGCTCGACGTCGTGCAGCGTCACTGGCGCGTCGTGTACGGCGCGACCCTCGGCCTGATGATCCTCGTATTTCTTGCTGCAGAGACGATTCGCGGCTCGAAGCGTTGGATCGACCTCGGCGTCATCCAGTTCCAGCCGTCCGAGCTCGGGAAGGTGCTCTTCGTCCTTGCGGTCGCCGGCTTCCTGGTCGAGCGCGCCGGACGCGTGACACGCCGCCGGACGATCGTGCAGGCGATCGGGCTCGGAATCGCGCCCATCCTGCTCGTCTTCCTCCAGCCCGATCTCGGGACCGCGCTCGTCTACGCGGCGGCCCTCTTCGCGCTCCTGTTCTTCGTCGGCGTCCGCTGGAGGCACCTGTTGATGCTGCTCGGGGCCGCGCTGGTCACGATCCTCGCCGTCCTCTGGTTCCTGCCCGCCGCCGGCGTCGAGGTGCTGAAGCCGTACCAGGCCGAGCGCGTCGCCGGTTTCCTCGATCCCGACAGCGATCCGAGCGGTGCGACCTGGAACGTGAACCAGTCGGTGACGGCGGTCGGCGCAGGCGGGCTGACCGGGCGCGGCGTCGTGGAGGCGAGCCAGACCCGGCTCGACTACCTGCCGGAGCACGCGACCGACTTCGCGTTCGCGTCGCTCGCCGAGCAGCGTGGCTTCGTCGGCTCCGCGATCCTGCTCCTGCTCTACCTCCTCGTCGTCTGGAGGGGCCTGCGCATCATCACGGTCGCCGGAGACCTGTACGGCGCGGTCGTCGCAGGAGGACTGGTGGTCGCGCTGATGTTCCAGGTGTTCGTCAACGTCGGGATGACGATGGGCGTCGC
>DATMEO010000033.1:0-10537 GCA_035556515.1 Gaiellaceae bacterium | reverse complement strand
CGGCGGCGACGGCGGGCTGGAGGCTGCGAAGAAGCGCTACCTGCCTGCGGCGCAGGCGGCCTACGCGAACACACCGGACGGGGCGCAGGCGCGCTACGACGCCGGGCGCGATCTCGTCGAGGCCGTCGTCGCTGTCGGCCCGGTCGGCGAGCGGCAGCGGGCGCTGCGCGCCGACCTGCTTGCACGCGGCCGGTCGCAGGTGGCGCGGGCGGAGGCGCTCGACCGTGACGACGGCTTCAGCAGCCTCGCCCCGCTCGCGCCGCTGCCGCCGGCGACTGCGGCCCTCGGCCCTCGCCGCGCCGACCCGACGCTGGCCCGCCGGCTTGCCACAGCCGCAGCCTCGGCGAACGGCGCCGTCGGGATCTGGGTGCACGACCTGAGCACGGGCCGCTACGCGGGCCACGAGCCGGAGACACGCTTTGCCGCCGCCTCGACGGTGAAGCTCGGCGCGCTTGTCGCCGGGCTCCGCGCCTCGCCTTCGGTCGAGCGCAGCCGCTGGTGGTACGACGTGCGCCAGATCGGCTTCTGGTCGTCCAACCTCGCCGCGAACCGGCTCCTGTCGAAGCTCGGCTACGGAGCGGTCGCCGACGGGCTGCGGCGGCTCGGCATGACCTCGAGCACGTACCCCGGCCCGTACCGCGCGACGACGGCGTACCGGCCGCCCGGCCCGCACACGCGCGTGACGACTGCGCACGACCTCGGCCGCGCGCTCTATCGCCTCCACGCCGGGGCGCACGGCGACACACGCGTGCTCCGCCTGCTCGGCCTGAGTCGCTCGCAGGCCGTTGCCGCTCTCCGCGTGCTTACCTCGGCGCAGCCGGTCGCCGACAATGCCGGGCTGCTGCGCCCCTGGCTTGCCGGCGCGATCGTCGCGGAGAAGAACGGCTGGCTCTCCGACACGCGCACGACCGCCGCGATCGTTCACCGCGGCGGACGCGCGACGATCGTGGTCGTCGAGCTCTACCGGCCGGGAGTCACCTACGCCGAGGCGAAGCTGCTGGGACGGCGCGTGCTGGCTGCGGCGGGTCTGGCGTGACGGTCCCGGCCGCCTTCGCCGCGAGCCCGTCGAGCGTCTGCTTGAGCTCCCGGTAGAGCGCGCTCGCCTCGGCCGGCGTGTCGCCGATCGCGGTCAGTCCAATCCGTCCGGCCACCGCGAGGGCGCTGACCATGTGCAGCGCGACGCCGGTCTCGCGCTCCGCGTCCCAACCGAGCGATCGCTCCGAGACGACGTCGAGCAGGTCGTCTGGCGTCAGCGCCTGATATGCGGGCGCGTCGAGATGGTCGGTGGCGACGTAGTGCTTCAGGTCGCCGAGCCGCGTGCGGAACTCGCCCGCGAGCGGGTCGTAGACGCCGTCGGTCAGCGTCGAGATCGCCATGAACGGATGCGTCGTGCCGCCGCAGCGGAGGTTGATCTCGATAGCAGAGAGCTCCCAGGCACCGTCCCGGCGGACGGCGACGAAGTCGACTGCGCAGCGCCCGATCACCCCTTCGCGGGCGAGGCGGCGGCCGACCTTCAGTGCCTCGACGGCGATCTGGGGCGCGTACTCGGGGTCGGCGGGGAAGCGGCAGCCGAAGTAGGTCTGGCCGTTCGGGCCGCCGAGCACCTGGTCGTGGGTCGAGAGGATGTCGACCTGACCGGAGGGGCTGATCCGCAGCTGCGCGCTCGGGCTGCGGAAGTCCTCGCCCTCGATCCGCTCCTCGACGATCCCGCCCTGGCCGGCGAGCGCGGCGAGATAATCGAGGACGGAGACCTCGGTGTCCTCGAGCGAGAGCGCCGGGCCGAGCGCCCCCTCGTCGAGCGCGAGCGGGACGTCGATGAGGGCGTTGCCGAGGCCGCTGACGCCGCGATCGAGCTTGACGATCGCCGCCGGGCTGCGCAGCTCGCCCAGTGCACGCAGGACGTCGCGCTCGCCGGAGACGTCGAAGCCGCGCGCGTGCGGCACGCCCTCGTCGGCGAAGACGCGCCGGCTGCCGGTCTTCGTCCCCAGCCACTCGAGCGCCGGGTCGGCACCGTAGAGCGGGATCCCGAGTCGGACCGCAAGCTCGACCTCGTCCGTCGAGGTGGCGAACGGGAGCAGGAACGCGAGCTCGGGCTGGGCGACGAGCGCGCGGATCCGGTCGATCGCGCCGGGCCGGCCGAGCAGCTTCTTCGTCAGCGGCAGGTTGCGGCCGTCGACGAGCGAGACGACGGCGAAGCGGCTACGCGCCTCGGGCGTGTCCAGCTCGGGGACGAGCCCGAAGTAGTAGTCGATCAGGCGCGGCAGGATCGGCTGCGAGGTGACGTAGACGACGCGCGAGTTTCGCGAGCGCAGCAGGCTGAGGACGAGGCAGAGGAACCGCTCCTCGTAGGCCGGGAAGACCGGGATCAGCTGGTCGGGGACGTCCATGCTGAGCGAGTGGACGACGACGACGGTTCGCTCGACATCGCCGATCGAGCGCAGCGTCACCGACGGCCACAGTGCGCGTAGCCGCTGCTGGAGCTCGGCGAACTCGCCGTTTGCCATCAACGAAACGTACAACGCTGCCGCGGATCGTTCTAGCCGCGGAGCTGTGCGCGGGTGCCGATCGCGATCACCGGCGCGTCGGCCGGCCGCAGCCAGCGCAGCACCGCCCGCAGTTGATCCTTCCTCAGCGAGATGCAGCCGATCGTCGGTCCGCCGGTCTGCGCGTGCAGGAAGATGCCCGAGCCCTTGCCAGGGACGACCGGGCGCATGTTGTACTCGACCACCGCGAGATAGGGATACGGCCGCGGCTGCTGCCACATCCCTTCGCTGCCGCCGCCGAACGGAGGTTTCGTGCCGCAAGCGACGTGCTGGAACGAGTTGTAGGTCGGCGAGGACGGATCTTCGTCCCACCAGTCGCCGCAGCGGAGGCGCCGGTAGCGGAAGCGGACGCCCGGATTCGCTTCGTTGCCGTACATCGTGCGGCCGATCCGGTACGTGCCGGTCGGCGTCGTCCCGTCGCCCTCGCGCCGGTTCGCGGAGAGGCCGTTCTTGCCGAGGCGCGCCATGTGCGGCCCCGCGGCGGCGACCCAGCAGCCGTCGACGCGGCGCCAGGTGCGCAACTGCGCGTAGCTCGTCCGCGCCACCTTCGCCTCGACCGTGACGAGCTGCCGCGCAGTGGCCGCTGTCTCGAGGCCGTTCGCCAGATTCTGTGGGCACGCCGCGGCGAGCGTGGAGGCGAGAACGGCCAGGGCGAGCACGGCCTCAGAGTAGATTGCGGCGATGCGGATCGCGCTCGTGACGCTCGCAGCCGCCGCGATCGGACTTAGTTGCTGTCAGCAACTAAGTCGAGCGGCAGCGCCCGCCTTCACCGGAACTGTCGAGCCCGTGCGCTGGGCCGATCTCCGCTTCTCCTACCGCGCCGGCTGTCCCGTCGGGCCGCCGGATCTGCGCGCCGTCGCGGTCTCCCACTGGGGCTTCGACGGCAAGCCGCACGTGGGCCGGATCGTGGTCGCGAGGCGCTTGGCGCCGGGGCTCGTGCCGGTGTTCAGGAAGCTCTGGCAGGCGAGGTTCCCGATCAGGCGGCTGCAGCCGGTCTCGGCCTTTCGCGGCAGCGACGACGCCTCGATGGCCGCCGACAACACGTCGGGATTCAACTGCCGCTTCGTCGGCGGCACGTCGCGCTGGTCGATGCACGCGTACGGCGAGGCGATCGACGTCAACCCGGTCGAGAACCCGTACGTCCGCGGCTCGACGGTCTCACCCCCGGCGGGCCGCGCCTATCTCGACCGCAGCCGCTCGCGCCCCGGGATGGCCGTGCGGGGCGGTGTGCTCGTGCGCGCCTTTGCCGCGGCCGGCTGGAAGTGGGGAGCATCCTTCGGCGACTACCAGCACTTCTCCACCACCGGCCGATGAGCGACACGCTTCGACCGCTCTGGGACTTCGACGATCTCGACGCGACCGAGGCGCGCTTTCGCGCGCTGCGGGCGGAGGCGCTGACGCAGCTCGCGCGCGTGCACGGGCTGCGTGAGGACTACGACGCCGGCGACCGCCTGCTCGACGAGGTGACGGAGCCGGACGCGCGCGTCCGCATCCGCGTCGACCTCGAGCGCGGCCGGCTCCGCCGCTCGGGCGGCGACAAGGAGGCCGCGCTACCGCTCTTCGAGCGGGCGTTCGCGGCGGCGGTGGAGGCCGGGGAGGACTGGCTCGCGGGCGACGCCGCGCACATGGCCGCACTCGCGGCGCCCGATCGCGAGGGCTTCGCCTCCTGGACAAACCGAGGGCTCGAGCTCGCGGAACGCTCGCCGGCCGCCGCCTACTGGGCAGGACCGCTGCTCAACAACCTCGGCTGGGAGCACTTCGACGCGGAGGAGTACGAGCAGGCGCTCGCCGCGTTCGAGCGGGCGCTCGAGATCCGAGAAGGTGACCCGGACAATCCGGCCGCGATCGAGCACGCGCGCGAGGCCGTCGCCGAGGTCCGGAAGGCATTGGGCCGCTAGAACGGCCGGGCCGCGAAGCGGCCCCTTCAGGGGTCTTGCGCCGATAAATCAGACGAGCAGCTTCTCGAACCGTTCGGCGTCGTCGAAGGGCCCGATCACGGCGAGGTACGGCCCGTCGTCCACGATCTCCTGCGCGACGCGCTGGATGTCCTCCGCGGTGACTGCGTCGAGCGCGTCGAGCACCGCCTGCGGCTCCTCCGCCCGTCCCTCGAGCACCTCGCGACGGAGGCCGAACATGATCGTCCCGTGCGGGCTCTCGAGCTGGAGCACGAAGCGGCCCTTGGCGAAGTTGCGCGCCTTCTCGAGCTCGTCCGGCGGCACCGCCTCCGAGGCGAGCAGGCGGAACTGCTCGACGATCGTGGTCACGGCGTCGTCGATCCGGTTGATGTCGACGCCCGACTGGGCGTAGAGCGAGCCGGCGTCCGTGTAGGCGTGATTCGTGCCGAAGACGTAGTACGCCAGGCCGCGCCGCTCGCGCACCTCGGTGAAGAGGCGCGACGACATCCCGCCGCCGAGCACCGTCGCGAGCAGCTGCAGCACGTAGCGGTCGGGGTCGATCAGCGGCCGGCTGCGGACGCCCAGGACGAGATGCGCCTGATCGGACTGCTTCGTGTGCACCTTGACGCGCCCATTCGAGACCGGTTGCCACGGCTCGGCCGCGCCCAT
Source organism: Gaiellaceae bacterium (assembly GCA_035556515.1). Lineage (GTDB taxonomy): Bacteria > Actinomycetota > Thermoleophilia > Gaiellales > Gaiellaceae > Gaiellasilicea. The sequence goes on along the minus strand of DATMEO010000033.1, from coordinate 5,430 downwards.
CTCCGCCGCCGGCAGGTCGCCGAGCAGCTCCTCGAGCCTATCGTGCAGCCCGTCGCCGAGCTGCCCGCCGACCCCGACGACCATCCGGCCGGGCCGGTACCAGGTGCTCGTGTAGTCGAGGAACGTCTGCTGCGTCGCGCCGCGGACGGTCTCCTTGCGGCCGATGATGTCCCAGCCCAGCGGCTGGTCGCCGTAGAGGAGCGTCTCGTAGACGCCGCCGATGAAGTCGCGCGGCGTGTCGAAGTACATGTTCATCTCCTCGATGATCACGCCCTTCTCGCGCTCGATCTCCTCGGCGTCGAAGCGGGAGTTGCGGAGCATGTCGACGAGGACGTCGAGCGCGGTGTCGCGCGTCTCGGCGGCGCAGCGGACGTAGTAGCCCGTGTACTCCTTGCCCGTGAACGCGTTGAACTCGCCGCCGATCGAGTCGATCTCGCCGGCGATGTCGCGCGCCGTCGGCCGCCGCTCCGTCCCCTTGAAGAACATGTGCTCGGCGAAATGCGCGATCCCGTTCGTCTCGGCCGTCTCGTAGCGTGATCCCGCGGCGAGCATGACGAAGCAGGAGACCGATTGCGCGTGCGGCATCGGCGCAGTCAGCACGCGCAGGCCGTTCGACAGCGAGTGGCGCTCGAAGACCCCCATCGCCGGCCATGGTATAGAGGCACCCGTGGCCGGCGAGAAGATGCGGAAGGCTGTCGCGGCACAGCCCGAATGGCTGGCCCAGGTGCCGACCGGCCGGCGGCTGCCGGACGGCCGCGCCGCCGCCGTCGGCTGCGGGACCTCGTTTCACGCGGCGCAGACGAGCAGCAACGGCATCGACGCGCTCGAGGCCGTGCTGACACCGCCCGACGCAGACGTGCTCGTTCTCTGCAGCCACGAGGGCGAGACGCCCCTGACCCTCGAGGCCGCGCGCGCGTTCGCCGGCCCGAAGTGGCTCGTGACCGCGAAGCCCGACGGGCCGATCGCCTCGCTCTGCGAGCATGTGATCGTCGCGACCCCCGAGGTCGAGGAGAGTTACTGCCACACGGCCTCCTACACGTGCGCCGTGGCGGCTCTTGCGGCGCTGCGCGGCGAGGACGTCGCGTGGCTGCCGGACGCTGTCGCCGAGCGGCTCGCGGGCGAGCGCCTGCCCGTTTCGGAGCACCGCCGCTTCGTCATCACCGGTGCGGGGCGCGACTGGCCGACCGCGCAGGAGGCGGCGCTGAAGCTTCGCGAGGGCGTGCACGCCGCGGCCGAGGCGCACCAGCTCGAGGAGCTCCTGCACGGCCACCTCGCCGCGATCGACGAGACGGTGCGCTGCTTCGTGCTCGAGGGCGAGGGTCGTGCGTCCGCTCGCGCTGCTCAAGCGGCCGCCGCGCTCGAGCTCCTCGGCTGCGACGTGACGCTCCTGCCGACGCGCCATCCGGTCGTCGACATCGTCCCGTTCCAGCTGCTCACGCTCGACCTCGCCGAGGCCCGCGGCATCGACCCCGACCTGATCCGCTGGGACGATCCGCGCTGGAAGGCCGCGCGGGACGCCTACGCCTGAGCTCGAGCCGTCTCTCAGGCCGGGTAGGAGCCGAAGACGGTGAAGCGCTGCGCCTGGTGCCGCACCTCGGCGAGCGTCTCGCAGACGACGGGGTCGAGCGGGTGGCCGCTGACGACGGCGTCGAAGCGGTAGCGCCACGGCGTCTGCGGGATCGGCCGCGAGGTCAGCTGGACGAGGTCGAGCGCGTGGCGCGCGAACGGCTCGATCGCCCGATGAAGCGCTCCGGGCCGGTGGTCGGTCTGGAACGAGAAGGCGATCCGCCAGTCGGCGCCGTCGCCGAGCTCCGTTCGGTTCGAGATCGCGACAAAGCGCGTGAATGCCTCAGGGTGGTCGCCCACGTCCGCCGCCAGCACGACGAGCCCGTGCAGCGCCGCCGCCCGCTCGCTCGCGATCGCGACCTCGGTCGGATCGGCGTCGCGGGCGACCTGGGCTGCGGCGTCGGCGGTCGTGCCGGCCGCGATCGCCGATGCGTCCGGCAGCGACGCGAGCAGGCGGCGGCACTGGTCGAGCGCGACCGGATGCGAGCGCACGACCCGGATCTCGGGCAGCGGCACTTCGGCAACCCCGACGAGGAAGTGCCGGATCGGCAGGATCGCCTGCGCGTTCACCGACGTCGCCGAGTCGACGAGCAGGTCGTGCGTCTCCGCGACGGGGCCCGCGATCGAGCTCTCGATCGGGAGCACGCCCGCGTCCACCCGGCCCGAGGCGACCGCCGCGACGACATCGGAGAACGAGGGCAGCGCCTGCGCGTCCTCGTCCGGAAAGAGGAGCGCGCACGCCGCCGCGCTGTGGGCGCCCTCGCGGCCGGGGTAGGCGACCTTCATCGCTCGTGCCAGGCTGCGAGCAGCTCTGCCTCGCGCTCGGGCGCCAGGCCGACGCCCTCCTCGGCCGGGGCATCGGCGGCGCCGCGGATCGTCTCCTCGAGCGAGCGGAAGCGCAGCCCGGCTGTGACGGCGCGGCTGACGGCGGTGGCGTGCATGCCCGACCACTCCGGGTCGGGTAGCCAGAGCGGCAGCTCCATCCAGGGACCGACCTCGTGCTCCTGCAGGAACTCGTCCGAGACCCAGGTCACATCGGTCCCAGCGAGCAGGTCACCCCACGAGACGCCCTCGTTGGTTGCGTTGAACGTCCCGGAGAGTCCTTGCTCGACGGCGTTCAGGATCCACTCGGCGAGATCGCGGACGTCGACGAACTGTGCGAGCCGCTCGGGCGGCCCAGGTGCGAGGATCTCGCCGCCGCGGGCGAGCCGCCGCGCCCAGTAGGTGAAGCGGCCGGTCGGGTCGTGCGGGCCGACGATCAGTCCGGGCCGGACGATCAGCGCACGCTCCCCGAAGACCTCTCTGACCTCCGTCTCGGCGAGCGCCTTCAGCGGCCCGTAGTTCGAGAAGTCGGGCGCGAGCTCGTCGGCCGGCATGTCGCCGAGCTCCGTGACGGGGCTCGACTCGGTCGGGCCTGTCGAGAAGTCGGCGTAGACGGAGACGCTCGAGATGAAGACGTAGCGGCCGGCGTCGCGCAGTTGCTCCGCCGATGCTCGCACGTCCGTGGGCAGGTAGCCGGAGGGGTCGACCACCGCGTCCCAGCTGCGCCCCGCGAGCAGGGAGAGATCGCGCTTGCGGTCGCCGCGGAGCTGCTCGGCCTCGGGGAAGAGCTCCGCGTTCGTCTTGCCGCGGTTGAAGAGCGTCAGCTCGTGCCCGCGCGCCAGCGCCGCCTCGGACACGGCCCGGCCGAGGAATTTCGTCCCGCCGATGACGAGCAGCCTCAATGGAACCTCTGGATCGCGCGCCAGACGGCCTCGGCCCCGAACTCGAGCCCGTCGACCGGGATCCGCTCGTCCGCGGCGTGGATCAGCTTCTCGAACTTGAAGTCCTCGGGCAGCCGCATCGGGAGGAAGCCGTAGGTCTGCACGCCCGCACGGGAGAAGAAGCGTCCGTCGGTGACGCCGATCTGAAGCAGCGGGACCGGAGTCCCATCCGGGTCGAGCTCGCGGATCACCCCGGCGAGCGTCTCGAAGAGCCCGAGATCGGGAGCAGACGGGCCGGGATCGTGGCGCACCAGCTCGAGCTCGATGTCGTCACCGACGAGTGCCTGCACCTCCGCGATCAACTCGTCCGGCGAGAAGCCCGGCAGCGCGCGTCCGTCCAGCTCGAGCTCGATCTCGCTCGGGACGACGTTGATCTTGTGACCGCCGCTGACGATCGTCGCGTTGACCGTGTTGCGCAACATCGGCTCCAGCGAGGTGCCTCGCTCGCCGAGCAGACGCAAGGCGACGTCGGTCAGCCGCGGCTTCAGCAGCGATCGCAGCACGGCCGCCTCCTTCCGCGTCAGCTCGGCTGCGATTCGATCGACGAACTCGCGCACGACCGGCGTCACGTGGACCGGCAGCCGCTTGCGGTCGAGGTCCGTGAGGAGCTTGCCGAGCCGCGCGACCGTGCCTCCCCGGTTGATCATCGCGCCGTGCCCTCCCGGCCCGCGCACCGTCGCCTTCAGCCAGCAGATCTGCTTCTCGGCCACCTGGATCGGGTAGAAGCGCTTGCCGCCGAGGTTGAGCGTGAAGCCGCCGAACTCGCCGAGCGCGTAGCGCATCCCTGCGAACAGCTGCGGCTGCTCCTCGACCAGGTAGCGCGCGCCGAGGTTCCCGCCCGCCTCCTCGTCGGAGAGAACGACGAGGACGAGGTCGCCGGGCAGCTGGACGTTCTCGCGCTTGGCCCGCAGGAACGCGTGGACGAGCATCGCGACGCCGGCCTTCATGTCGAGCGCCCCCCGGCCCCAGACGTGGCCGTCCTCGAGCCGCGCCTCGAAGGGCGGATGCGTCCAGACCTGGCCCGCGGTGGTGACGACGTCGACGTGTCCCTGCAGCAGGAGCGGCGGCGCACTCCCTCCGGACAGCCGGCTGACGAGGTTCGGCCGGGTGGAATCCTTCGCGTGGATCGTCGTCTCGCAGCCGGCGTCCTCGAGCTGCGACCGGACGAACTCGATGCAGTCCGTCTCGTTGCCGGGCGGGTTCGTCGTGTCGAAGCGGATCAGCTCGCGGAGGAGCTCGGTGACCGTCAGCACAGCTCGTCGAGCGCCGCCAGCAGCCGGTCGACCTCGCCGGGCGTGTTGTAGTGCACGAAGCCCGCCCGAACGGCGCCGGTGCCCTCGAGCCCGAGCAGCTTCATGATCTCGACGGCGTAGTAGTCGCCGTGCCAGACCGCGATCTGCCGTGCCGCGAGCTCGGTCGCGACCTGCTCGGACGAGCGACCAGGCAGGTTGAACGCAAAGGTCGGCACGCGCCCCTCCATCGTCGGCAGGCCGTAGAGCTCGACGGCCTCGGGCACGCCGTCGAGAAAGCGCTGCCCGAGTTGGGTCTCATGACCGACGATTGCCTCCCAGCCGAGCGACTCGACGTACTCGACGGCCGCGACGAAGCCGGCGAGCAGCTCGTGCTGCTGTGTCCCGTGCTGGAAGCGGTTTCCGACCGGCTCGTTCTCGGACGGCCGCACCTTGTACGGCCGCAGGCTCTCGAGGAGCTCACGCTTGCCGAACGCCATCCCCATGTGCGGCCCGAAGAACTTGTACGGCGAGCAGAGCAGGACGTCGACGTCCCAGCCTGAGACGTCGATCGGCCCGTGTGGCCCGTAGTGGACGGCGTCCGCCCAGGCGAGCGCGCCGGCGCCGTGCGCGAGCTCGACGATCCGCGCCACATCGGGCGTCGTTCCGACCGCGTTCGAGGCGATCGGGAAGGCGACGACGCGCGTGCGCTCAGACAGCTGCGCCTCGAGGTCGTCGAGGTCGAGCGAGAGATCGTCGTGCACGCCGGCGAAGCGGACGACGACGCCGATGTCCTCCTCGAGTGCCAGCCACGGCGACACGTTGGCGTCGTGGTCGAGCCGTGTGCAGACGATCTCGTCGCCGCGCTCGAG
>DATMEO010000032.1:0-4083 GCA_035556515.1 Gaiellaceae bacterium | reverse complement strand
CTCGTACGCGATGCCGCCGCCGATCGGCTGGCTGTAGCCGGGGTGATGGTCGGCGCAGAGGACGCCGAGCTCGGCGTCGCCCGCCGCCATGCAGCGCTCGAGCTGCTGCAGGCTCCGCTCGTCGACTGGGCCGAAGGTCTTGACCGTCCTCATCCTGCTTCCTCCTTCCATTCTGTCGACAGCCGGGCCGACGCCGCGGCCCGCTCGTGGGAGCCGCGACACTTGCACCCGATGTCGCGGATCGACAAGTGGCTGTCGGAGGAACCGCCTCTGCCTCCCGCCGAGATCGCATGCCGGCTCGCGCGCGATCGCTTCTGGAAGGACGAGCACGAACGCCTGATCGGCACCCACCCCGACTGGCCCGACGCGGCGCACGTCCTCGAACTGAACGAGGAGCTGGCCCACGCGCTCGTGCTCGTGCTGAGTCGTCTGCCTGCCGCCGAAAGGTCCGACTTCGCGGCCGTCTTCTACGAGGAGCGAGCGGGCCGGGCGGCGTGGTTCCCGGACGATCCTCACTCGCGGCAAACGCTCGCGGCCGCGGTCGTCCTGAGGATGGCCGACGTCGTCGACACCGAGATCTGCGCCGAGCGCACCTTCGACCTCCTGCAGGGCGCAGCCCAAGGAGACGACCTGACGCGCACGCCCGCTCCGGCCGTCGACGCGCTCCGGAAGGCGATCGCGCACATCCGCTTCGATGTCGACTTCGACGATCCGACGAACCCGCGTGGGGCAGCTGCGCTCGCGGTCGTGGAGGTCCTGGATCCGTCGAGCGAGGTCGTCGACGTCAAGGAGGTCCTCGCCCGATCCGCCTGGGCGGTGGTCGAGACGCGCGGCCGAGCTGCCGCCCTCGGCTTCCTCCTCGACGTCGATCGGCTGCTCGCCGACCTCTGACACGCGAGGTCGACGCTCCGCGGCTATCGTCCGGTCCATGGATGACCTCGGTGCGCCGAGCTCGTACCTGGCGCTCGAGCCGGGCGTCGCGGTCTTCGCCCGCGACGGCGAGAAGCTCGGCGAGGTCCACCACGTGCTCGCAGACCCCGAGGTGGACGTCTTCGACGGGATCGTCATCGACTCGAGCGCGCTTCCGGGCCGACTGCAGTTCGCCGACGCCGTCCAGGTCGACCAGATCTACGAGCGTGGGGTGGTCCTGGCTCTCGGCCGTGCCGACGCCGAACGCCTGCCCGAGCCGGCCGAGAATGCCGGCGTGATGGAGGTGGACGGCCTCGAGGACGTCGATCGCAGCGAGCTGCGCGAGAAGCTCCGCCGGGCCTGGGAGATGGTCAGCGGCGACGGCCTCGACAAGCGCTGAGGGTCGACGTCGGAATTCACCGGCCCGGCGCCACGCGGCGGGCGAGGTGCATGAGGTACTCCGCGCGGTTGAGCGGGTTCGCCGTGGTTCGCCGCCTGGTCGGCGGCGTGCCCGTGGCCGCCTGGTAGCCGCCGAAGTCCGACTCGAGGACGCCTTCGCCGCCTGTCAGGCCCGGTAGCTGCCGCTGCAGGTCCTGCACTCGGGCCGCGGGCACCATCGTCTCGATCGTGGCGAGCTCCCCTCGCAGAGAGGGCGCCTGGGCGCCGGCTCCGAGTTGTGCGAGCGCGGCGAGGACTGCGCCGATCGCCGCGACAGGCAGCTCGAGCCGCACTCGGAGGACCGGCTCGCAGACCACGGTCCCCGCGCGCTCGAGCGCCTGCATGACCACGAGCGGCGTGAGCTTCCGGAAGTCGGCGGCTGTGCTGGGCGGTCCCCGTCTCGAGGGAGGGCCGTCAGGGATGCTGTAGGTGCACCTGGTCATCGTCACGACGCAGTCGGTGACCTGCCAGCCGAACAGGCCTTCCTGCAGCGGCTCGCGGACGTACTGACGCATGTGCTCCTCGAAGCTCGCGACGGTTTTGAAGAGGTACAGCGGGGTGGTGCGGGGATCGACCTCGAGCCGGAACTCGATGCCCGAGTCGAACGGCGCGGGGTCGACGCGCAGCCCGATCGTGGCGAGGAACGGGTTCGACTCCGCGTGCAGGATCTCGACCGCCTCACCGATGGCGACCGGCCGCTCCACGCAGATCGTCGTCGTCTCGCGGAAGCCGACGTCGAGCCCGAAGTCGTCGGCCAGCGTCGCCTGGATCACCTCCTTCTGGACCTCGCCGTACAGCGAGACGGAGATCTCTTGGCGGGTGTCGTCCTGTCGGACGTCGATCAGCGGGTCCTGCTCGGCCAGCTGGGCGAGCGCGATGCGGAGCGCCCCCTTGTCGTCGGGATTGCGGGGAACGACCGCCGATTCCAGCGTCGGCGGCGCGAACTGGTGCCGCGCCGCGGCAGTTCCCGTCTCGCCGATCCGGTCGCCGACCTTGATCTCGCCGAGGCCCCAGAGCTTCCCGATCTCTCCGGCGGAGACGGCCGTCCGCTGCTCGTCCGTCCCGTGCTCGAAGACCCGGATCGCCGTCACCTTGCCCTCGTCGTCACCGCCGAAGCGCAGCCGGTCGCGCGTCCGCACCGTCCCCGAGAACATCCGGACGAAGGCGATCTTCTCCCCTGCGGCGCCGCGCTCGATCTTGAAGACCATGCCCGCGACCGGGCCGTCGCCGTCGCCTTCGGCGGCCGGCAGCAGCTCGGCGACGGCCGCCATGACCGAGTCGACTCCGGCCCCGGTCAGCGCGGAGCCGAACAGCACCGGATGCACGAGCGCCCGTCCGGTCTGGGCGACGAGCTCCGAGCGGAGCCTGGAGTAGGGGAGAGCGCTCTCGTCGTCGACGAACGCGGCCAGGAGAACGTCGTCGTGCTCTGCGAGCGCGGATGCCAGCGTCGCCGCGAAGTCGGCGTCGCTCTCTCCCCACGGTGCGAAGTCGGCCGCGCGCGTCCCGAGGCCACGCGCGGATCCGAGCGGGATGATCGCGGGAGTCAGCCGGTCCGAGATCGCCTGCAGCACACGCTCGTCGTCCGCGCCGGCGCGATCGATCTTGTTCACGAAGACGAGCGTCGGCACGCGCAGGCGTTGCAGCGCCCGCATCAGCACGCGGGTCTGCGGCTGGACGCCCTCGACGGCCGAGACGACGAGGACGGCGCCGTCCAGGACGCTCAGCACCCGCTCCACTTCGGCGATGAAGTCCGGGTGACCGGGCGTGTCGATCAGGTTGACGGTCACGCCGTCGATCGCGAACGACACGACGGCCGACTTGATCGTGATCCCGCGCTGCCGCTCGAGAGCCAGCGTGTCGGTTTGGGTCGTGCCCTTGTCGACGCTGCCGATCTCGTCGATGACGTCGGCCGCGTAGAGCAGCCGCTCGGTGAGTGTCGTCTTACCGGCGTCTACATGCGCCAGGATTCCCAAGTTGAGCGTTTTCCGTGCCACGCGTCATGACCTCCGAAGTCGTGAAGCCCTTCTCGATGGACATGACGTGCGGCATCTCCGCTCCTTGGTCGCCCGGCACCGACGTACTGCTGGCTTGGATCATAGGCGCGCTTGACGGCTCTGCGTGCCGGCCTAACGTGAGAGAGCGGTCGCAGCCGTTTGGACGTCGCGCGTGAGGGGGAGGGGACGAGCGGGTGACCAGGATCTACGAGATTCGGTCGGGGCGCCAATCCGTTGCGCTCCTGGACGCGAGCTCCGCGCAGGAAGCGCTGTTCGACTACCTGCACTCGCTCGGGTGCCGAGACGACGAGATCGTGAGGTTGGGCGCTGCCGCCGCCGCGTGGCGCGGTGCCGTCTACAGCGTCCGCCGTCGCCGCGCGCGTTCGACGGCACCTGATCCTCGCAGCTCGCCGTGAGCGCCGGCCTTCTCTGTGGGCGTGGCGCGGCTGGCGCCACCCATACTGGAGATGCGCTTTACTGCTCCGATCGTGTGCGTTCTGGTGCGATGAGCTCGGCAGCCACGACACTCTCGCTGCCGGCGCTGCTCGAGGCGCGTTCGGCCGCACCGGCAGACGTCTCGCGGGACGGCCGCATGGTGCTCGTGCTCTCGAACCTGAGCGGGACCATGCAGGTCTACCGTCTTCCGGCTGCGGGCGGCGATCTCGTCCAGTTGACCGACTTCGAGGACGCGGTCGGGTCCGCGCGCTTCCTCGAGGACGGCCGGATCCTGATCCAGAAGGAC
>DATMEO010000031.1:0-4837 GCA_035556515.1 Gaiellaceae bacterium | reverse complement strand
GCCTGGCTCTGCCTGCTGGCGCCCCTAGCCGGCGCGCTCGTGATCACGCTGCTCGGCCGCTCGATCTCGCGCCGTACTGCCGCCTGGATCTCGACCCTCTCGGTCTTCACGGCCTTCGGCGGCGCCGTCGCATCACTCGTCGGCCTGCTCAGCCGCGACCCCGAAGAGCGCGAGGCGATCACGACCGCGTGGACGTGGCTCGCGACCCCGAACTTCCGCGTCGACCTCTCGCTGCTCGTCGACCCGCTCTCGGTGACGATGATGCTGATCGTCTCCGGCGTCGGCGGCCTGATCGTCCTCTACTCGGTCGGCTACATGGACGGCGATCCCGAGGAGCGCCGCTACTTCGCCTACATGTCGCTCTTCGTCTTCTCGATGCTGCTGCTCGTGCAGGCGGGGAACTTCCTTCTCCTGCTCGCCGGCTGGGGACTCGTCGGGCTCGCGTCCTACCTCCTGATCGGCTTCTGGCACGAGCGGCCGGAGGCGGTCGCGGCCGCGAAAAAGGCGTTCGTGATGAACGCGTTCGGCGACGCGACGATGGCGCTCGCGTTCTTCGTCCTGATGTGGCAGACCGGCACGCTCGACTTCCAGGCGTCCTTCGCGGGTGCCGCCGACCTCTCACAAACCGCAGTCAATCTCGTTGCGCTTGGGCTCCTCGGCGGCGCCGTCGCCAAGTCGGCCCAAATCCCGCTCCACACCTGGCTGCCCGACGCGATGGAAGGCCCGACGCCCGTCTCGGCGCTGATCCACGCGGCGACGATGGTGACCGCCGGCGTCTACCTGATCGTCCGCGCCCACCCGATCTTCGAGCTGGCGCCGTCGATCTCCGACCTCGCCGCCGGGCTCGGCGCGATCACGCTGCTCGTCGCCGGCCTCGTCGCGCTCGTCCAGACGGACATCAAGCGCGTGATCGCGTACTCGACGATGTCCCAGATCGGCTACATGTTCCTAGGCGCCGGGCTCGGCGCCTACAGCAACGCGATGTTCCACCTGATGACGCACGCGTTCTTCAAGGCGCTGCTCTTCCTGGCCGCCGGCGTCGTCATCCACCACCTCGCGGGCGAGCAGGACATCCGCAAGATGGGCGGACTCCGCGGCGCGATGCCGAAGACCTACGTCGCCTTCCTGATCGGCTCGCTCGCTCTCGTCGGGATCCCGCCCCTCTCCGGCTTCTTCTCCAAGGACTCGATCCTCGCCTCGGCGCTCGCGAGCGGCGGCTACGGCCAGCTCCTCTTCGTCGTCGGCCTGATCGGGACGCTGCTGACCGGGCTCTACACCTTCCGCCTCTTCTTCGTCGTCTTCCTCGGCGAGCGCTCGCCGCTCGTGGAAGAGCACGCGCACGGTCACGGCGAAGGTCCCTGGACGATGATCTGGCCGGTCGGCATCCTCGCCGTGCTCTCCGTGATCGGCGGCTGGGTGCAGATCGCGGGCGTCTGGCACCCGTTCGGCGAGTGGCTCGACCCGATCGCGATCGGCCGGGAGCACCTCGCGCTCGTCGAGCCGTCGGTCACCCAGGACTACGTCACGAGTGTGATCGCCGTCGCGCTCGGCCTGCTCGGGATGTACGTCGCCTGGATGCTCTACGGCGCCCGCAGCCGGCCCGTACCGCGGAACGCCGCCGTCCAGGACACGCTCGAGCACAAGTTCTGGTTCGACGAGCTCTACGACCTGATCTTCTACAAGCCGGCCGTCCTGCTCACGCGCGGCTTCCGCCGCGGCATCGAGGAGCCGCTGATCGGCGGCTCGATCTCGGGAATCACGGTCGGCACGCGCGAGACGGCGGGCGCCGTGGGCGAAGCCCAGACCGGCTATCTGCGCAGCTACGCCCTCGCGATCGCCCTCGGCGTCGCGATCCTCGTCGTCGTCTTCGTGAGCGTCCAATGACGACCGCGCTGATCGTCCTCCCACTCGCCGCCGCGCTCGTCGTCTGGATGCTGCCACTCCCGGGCCGCGCGGCCGGGGCGCTCGCGCTGCTGGCGGCGCTCGCCGAGGTGACACTCTGGGCAGTCGCGGTCGGTCAGTTCGACTTTGCGCAAGGGCTGCAGCTCGAGGACAGGCACAGCTGGTTCAGCGACCTCGGCGTCTCCTACCACGTCGGCTTCTTCGGTTACTCGCTGTGGCTTGCCGGGCTGACCGTCGTCGTCTGCACGGTCGCGATCGCCTTCGCGACCTGGGCGGGCGGCGACCGCAGCCGCGGCTACCACGGTCTCCTGCTCTTCCTGATGGGCTCGATCGTCGGCGTCTTCACCGCGCAGGACCTGCTCGTCTTCTACGTCTTCTTCGAGGCGATGCTGATCCCGATCTACGTCCTGATCGGCGTCTGGGGCGGGCCGCGGCGCCTCCGCGCGACTGCGACTTTCGTCATCTACACGATGGCCGGCTCGCTGCTGATGCTCGCGGCGATCATCGTCTTCGGGCTCTCACAGGACACGTTCTCGCTCGTCGACTCGGGCGTCTCGTCGAACGACTGGGTCTTCCTCGGCTTCCTCCTCGCCTTCGCGGTCAAGGCGCCGATCTTCCCCTTCCACGGCTGGCTCGTGGACGCCTACCGGGAGTCGCCGCCCGAAGTGGCCGCGATCCTCTCGGGCGTCGTCTCCAAGGCCGCGGTCTACGGCCTGCTCCGAATCGTGATCGAGAAGTTCCCGCAGCCGGTCGAGCAGTTCCAGTCGACGATCCTCGCCTTCGCCACGATCGGCCTGATCTACGCGTCGGTGCTCGCGTTCCGCGCGCCCGACATCCGCGGCGTCACCGCGTACTCCTCGATGGCGCAGATGGGCCTGATCACGATCGGGCTCTTCTCGTTGAACGAGCTCGGGATCAACGGCGCGATCGTCCAGTCGGTCGCGCACGGGCTCGTCTCGGCGACGCTCTTCCTGCTCGCCGGGATGGTCGAGCTCCGCACCGGCACAAGCTCGTTCGCGGGTCTCGGCGGGATGGCGCGCGGGCGGCCGGTGCTGGCGACTGTGCTGATGACGACCGGGATCATCGCGCTCGCTGTGCCCGGCTCGGTCGCGTTCGCGGGCGAGTTCCTGATCCTCGCGGGGATCTACGGCGTCGGCTGGGGCTGGTCCGTGATCGGCGCCGCGGCGATCGTGCTCGCGGCGATGTACATGCTGCGCCTGATCTCGGCCGTGCTCCACACCGCGCGCGGGCGCGACGTCAGCGAGGACGCGCCGGACGTGCGGCCGTTCGAGCTCGCGGTCGTAGTCCCGCTCGTCGCGCTGCTGCTCGTGCTCTCGGCGTGGCCGGCGTCCATCTCCGAGCGCTCGTATCTCTTTGAGCAGCAGAGCGAGGCGTCGCCGTGATCCCGACCCCGAAGGTCGACTGGCTCGCGCTCGCGCCGACGCTTGCGCTGCTCGGCGCCTCGGGTGTCGCCCTGCTGGGGAGCGTGCTCGTCCCCTGGTGGATGCGCCGTTTCTTCTCCGCGCTGATTGCGTTTGCCGGCTTCGTCACCGCCGGTGTCTTCGCCGCGATCGTCTTCGACGAGACCGCGAACGGCCTCCCGCTGCTCGCCGAGTCGTTCACCCGCGACCGGCTCGGCGCCCTCGCCGCCCTGATCGTCGCCGGCGCCGGCGTGCTCAGCGTCCTCGTCGCCTGGGGCGAAAAGCGGCGCGATCACGTCGGCGAGTACTACGCCCTTCTCGCCGCGGCCGGCGCGGGCATGGTCTTCTTCGTCACCGCGTCGAACCTGATGACGCTCTTCCTCGGGCTCGAATGGTTCTCGATCGCGCTCTACATCCTCTGCGCGATGGACACCCACCGCGAGGCCTCCCTGGAGTCCGGGCTGAAGTATTTGATCGTGGGCGCGTTCGGCTCCTCGATCCTGCTCTTCGGCTCGGCGCTCGTCTACGGCGCCACCGGCACGATCGGCTTCTCCGAGATCGCGGCCGCCGACGTGGGCGACGACGTCCTGCTCCTCGCCGGCCTCGCGATGCTGATCGCCGGTCTCGGCTTCAAGGCCTCGGCGGCGCCGTTCCACATGTGGACGCCCGACGTCTACCAGGGCGCGCCCACGTCCGTGACCGCCTTCATGTCCGCCGCGACGAAGGTTGCGGCACTCGTCGTGACCCTCCGCCTCCTCGTCGTCGCCTTCCCCGAGCAGGCTGACCTCTGGACTGTCGCAATCGCCGTGATCGCGATCGTTTCGCTCGCGGTGGGCAACTTCGCCGCCCTCGTCCAGCGCGACGTCAAGCGGCTGCTCGCCTACTCGTCGGTCTCCCACGCCGGCTTCATGCTGATCGCGATCGCCGCGAACAGCGAGCTTGGTGCCCGGGCGCTTCTCTACTACCTGATCCCCTACGGTGCGATGTCCATCGGCTCGTTCGCGGTCGTCGCCGCGCGGGAGCGGGAGCTGCAGGCGCCGGTGACGCTCGACAACCTCGGCGGGCTCGGCTGGGAGCGGCCGTTTCTCGGCGCCGCGCTCTGGGTCTTCATGCTCGGCTTCATGGGCATGCCGCTCACCGGCGGCCTGATCGGCAAGTTCTACGTCTTCTCGGCCGCGTACGAGGCCGGCTGGTGGTGGCTGGTGGTCGCCGGGGTGATCGCGACGGCGATCTCGCTCTACTACTACCTCGGGGTGATCCGGGCGATCTACCTCCGCCCCGCCGCCGAGCTGCGTCCGGCCATCGCGGGCGGCTCGCCGCCGCTCGACCCACCGCTCCAGGTCGCCGTCTTCCTCTCGGTCGCCGTCACGGTCGGCTCGTTCTTCTTCGTCCAGCCGTTGATCGACCTCGCGCGCGACGCAGCCGCGTCGCTGCCCTTCTAGCCAAGTAACAGTCTGTTACTTGGCGCGGAACGCCGTGCGGAGCCGCTCGCGCGGTGCAACCGCCGTGGCGGC
>DATMEO010000030.1:0-42497 GCA_035556515.1 Gaiellaceae bacterium | reverse complement strand
ATGAGCGCAGGTCGGCCCCGGTCACCGTCTGCAGCTCGCCGGAGCCCTGGTGGAGCATCAGCTCGACGTGCGAGAGCGGCTCGAGCCGGCCGCCGAAGCGCGACTTCGTCCGCCGCACACCTTTCGCGACGGCGCCGACACGGCCGCGGTCGGCCGTGTAGACGTGGAGCACGCGGTCGGCCTCGCCGAGCCGGAACGAGCGAAGCACGACCGCTTCGGTTCTGTACGTCCGGGCCACCCTCCGAGTCTAGAGAGGGCGGCCGACGGGAACGTTTCGGCGCCCGTCTCCGTTGTACGAGCGATGAGCAGGATCGTGATCTACACGACGCGCTGGTGCGGCTACTGCGTTCGCGCCAAGACGCTGCTCGACGGCAAGGGGATCGTCTACGAGGAGATCTCACTCGACGACGAGCCCACGTTCCGGCGCAACCTCCAGGAGCTCACGGGCGGCTGGACCGTGCCGCAGATCCTGATCGACGGGACGCCGATCGGCGGCTACACCGAACTCTGGCGGCTGGACAAATCCGGCCAGCTCGACGCCCGACTCGCCGCCTAGACTCGCGGCACGAACGACGAACTTCTCTCCCGGACGGCACGCTCGGCGGCGCCGTTTCTGACCGCCTTCGCCGCCGTGGTCGGGCTCGGTGCGGTCGACGGCGGCTACTTCCCGGGCGATTGGGGCCTCGCGACGGTCGCCTTCACCCTCGTCGCGGCGAGCGCCGTGCTCGTCGCCGACCTGCCCCGCCCGGGCCGGCTCGAGCTCGCGTTCCTCGCCGGGCTCGCCGCCCTCTCGCTCTGGACGCTCGTGTCGACAGCCTGGTCGCCCGGCGCGACGGCTCCCGTGCTCGAAGCGGAGCGCGGCCTGCTCTATGTCGCCGCAGCTGCGGCGGCGATCCTGTTGCTCTCGTTCCGGGAAGCCTTCTCGGCCCTTCTCGGCGGCGTTCTGGCGGGCGCAGTCGCGGTGGCGCTCTACGCGCTCGCGACCCGGCTCTTCCCCGGGCGGGTCGGAGGCGCGTACGACCCGTCGAGCGGCTACCAGCTGGCCGAGCCGCTCGGCTACTGGAATGCGCTCGGGTTGCTGACCGCCGTTGCGATCCTGCTCGCCGGTGGCTTCGCCGCCCACGGCGGCCGGCTGGTGACGCGAGCGCTTGCAGCCGTGTCGCTGGTGGTGCTGCTGCCGACGCTCTACTTCACCTTCTCCCGCGGCGCGCTCGTGGCGCTCGTCGTCGGCGCGATCGTGCAGATCGCTGCCGACGCGCGCCGAGCGCGGCTGCTCGCGAGTGGGCTCGTGCTCGGCGCGCCGGCGCTGCTGGGCGTCTTCCTGGCCTCCCGCTACCACGCGCTGACGACCCCCGGCGACTCGCTCACGACCGCGCAGCGGGAGGGCCGCGAGCTGGCAACGTCCCTCGTCGCCCTCGCGCTGGTCGCCGCCGCAGGCGCCGTCGCCCTGCATCTCGCCGAGCGACGGCTGAGCTTCTCCGCCCGTGCGGGCCGACTGCTGGTCGCCACCGTCGCGGGCGCGGCGGTCTTCGGCGTTGTCGGTGCGCTCGTCGCGGCGGGCGGGCCTGTCGCCGCCGTCGAGCGCGCGGCCGACGCCTTCCGTGAGTCCCCGCCGGCGGAAGGCGGTGACCTGCAACGACGGCTCCTGAGTGCGTCCGGCAACGGCCGCAGCGAGTACTGGCGTGTCGCGCGGACGATGGTCAGCGAGGAGCCGATGCTCGGCACGGGGGCAGGCAGCTTCGAAGCGCACTGGTTCGGGGAGCGGTCGGTCGCCTTTCACGCCCGCGACGCTCACAACCTCTATCTCGAAGCACTTGCCGAGCTCGGGCCGGTGGGCCTCGCCCTGCTGCTCGGAACGCTCGCGCTTCCGCTGCTCGCACTGCCGTCGGCGCGCCGCTTCGCCTATGCGCCTGCCGCCGTCGGCGCCTTCGCGGCCTACCTCGTCCACGCCGGCGTCGACTGGGACTGGGAGGTTCCGGCGGTCACAGTGCCCGCGGTCTTCTGCGCCGCGATTCTCCTCGCCCGGAGCCGGCCGGACGAGCCGCCGTGGCTGACGGGCAGGCGGCGTGCCCTCGCCCTCGCCCTGCTGGCGCCGCTCGCCGCTGTGGCGCTCGTCGCACACGTCGGCAACCGCGCCGCGGCAGCGAGCATCGCCGCGACGGAGGCGGGAGATCCGGCGCGCGGTCTCGCCGAGGCGAAGCGCGCGGTCACGTGGGCTCCCTGGTCGGAGGAGGCGTGGCAGCTGCGCGGCGAGGCCGAGCTGGAGTTGGGCGACGACCGCGCCGCCCGCCGAAGCCTGGCGCGCGCGGTCGACAAGAACCCCGAGAGCTGGAGCGCGTGGCTCGATCTTGCGGCGGCGAGCCGCGGCCAGGAGCGCGATCGGGCCCTCGACCGGGCGGCCGCCCTCAATCCGCTCAGCCCCGAGGTCGATCAACTCCGAACAAATCCTTAACGAGTTCGGACGCAGGGGTTCACGTTCCCGAGCGTCCTCCTGTACAGACGGATGAACTTCCGCAGCTTATGAAGGGAGCCCAGTTGACCAACCCAACGAACAAGCGCTCGCGCATCGCTGCTGCCGCCGCCATGGTGGCCTGCCTGCTCGCTGCGCTCGCCGCACTCGGCGGGGTCGGAAGCGCCCAGAGTGCGATCAGCTCCGCCCAGGGCGCGTACGGCAAGAAGGTGACGATCTGCCACAAGGGCAAGAAGACGATCAGCGTCGGCAAGAGCGCCTGGCCGGCGCACCAGCGTCACGGCGACACGCTCGGGACGTGTGCGAGCGCGGCCGCCAAGGCGGCGAAGGCGAAGAAGGCAAAGGCCGCCAAGGCTGCAAAGGCCAAGGCCGCCAAGGTCAAGGCAGCAAAGGTCAAGGCCGCGAAGACGAAGGCCGCCAAGGTGAAGGCCGAGAAGGCCAAGGCCGACCACAAGAAGCAGGACGACAGCTCAGAGCGAGGCGACAAGCCCGGCAAGGGCAACGGCAAGGGCAAAGGCGGAAAAGGCTAGGAGCCCCCACTCCTACGACCAACGCGAGAGGCCCGGCGCAGACCGGGCCTCTTTCGTTCTAGGGCAGAACCTGGCAGTGCGGGCAATACCACGTGCCGCGGCCGCCCACCCGTGTCTTCTCGAGCGGCGTGCCGCAGCGGTCGCACGACTCGCCCGTGCGGCCGTAGGCCCTGAACTCCTTCTGCATCGTTCCGGCGGAGCCGTCGGGGAGGCGGTAGTCGGAGAGCGTCGAGCCCTGGCGGGCGATCCCGAGCTCGAGCGCCTTTCGGATCGCGCGATGGAGCCGGCGCAGCTCGTCTCGGTCGAGTGAGCCGGCCGGCCGCAGCGGATGCAGACGCGCGTACCAGAGCGCCTCGTCGACGTAGATGTTCCCGAGCCCGGCCAGCGTCCGCTGGTCGAGCAGAGCGGCCTTGAGCGGGGCGCGGCGGCCCTCGAGCCGCTCGCCGAGCCCCTTCGTGGTGAAGGCGGCGACCAGCGGCTCCTCGCCGAGGCGGGCGCCGAGATAGGGCTCGAGCTCGCCGGGCTCGAGCAGGAGCCAGGTGCCGAACCGGCGCACGTCGCGGTAGCCGACGGTGCTGCCGTCGTCGAGTTGCAGCACGGCGCGCAGGTGCGACGTCTCGCCCGGCTCACGCAGGAGGCTGCCGGTCATCCGCAGGTGGATCAGGAGCGCCCGGCCGGAGGCGAAGCGGACGATCAGGTACTTGCCGCGCCGATCGACGTGCTCGACGCGCTCGCCGGTCAGCTCGGCGGCGACCTCGAGCGGGTCCTCCGGGCGCGTCAGCCGCACGTCGTCGATCTGGACGTGCTCCAGGCGCCGCCCCTCGAGCGCCGGCGCGATCGCACGCCGGACGCTCTCGACTTCCGGGAGCTCAGGCATTCGGCGGCGGCGGGAAGAAGTCCGGGTAGACGACACGACCCGCGACAGAAGCGTCGTAGGCTGCGAGCGGCAGCGCCATCCACGCAGCCTCCGGGATCCGCGGATCCGGACGCTCGAAGCCGAGCTCGCCGGCGGAGCGGAAGCCGAACTGCGGATAGTAGGACGGCACTCCCTCGACCAGTACGACGGGCTCCCGGCGCGCGTCGGCCGCTGCAATCGCGGCGCGGACGACCTGCTTCCCGACGCCGGCGCGCTGGCGATCGGGTCGTACCGCCATCGGCGTCAGGATCAGGACGTCGCGGTCGCCGGCCGTCACATAGCTCAGCATCGTGAAGCCGACGAGCTCGCCGTCCTCGTCAGCCACGAACGTCAGCTCCGGGACGTAGCCCGGTGACGCGCGGATCTTCGCGGTGAACACCGAGGTCTCGGTGTCGTCGAAGGCGGCGTCGATGAGGGCGGCGAGCTCACGCTCGTCCTCGGCACGCTCCGCGCGGACGATCACGCGACGACGTCGAGCAGGATCGGATGCTCGCGCGGCGGCGCGTCGCCCAATTCATACGCGGCCAGCACGGCTGCGACCGCCTCCGCCCCGCTCGCCTTGTCCCGGGCGTGCACCTCGGCGAGCACATCGCCGGCGGCGACCCTCGCGCCACGTTTGACGTGGCAGACGACGCCGACCGAGTGGTCGATCGCATCCTCCTTCGTCCGGCGGCCGGCGCCCAAGTGCAGCGCGGCCATGCCGACCGCGATCGCGCCGAGCCGGACGACCGAGCCGGCACGTGGCGCACGCACCTCTAGCACCACGGGCGCCCGCGGCAGCGCGGCCGGATCCGGGTCGCCTCCCTGTGCACGGACCCAGCGCTCGTAGACGGCGAGCGCAGCACCGTCGCCGACCGCCGCCTCGGCGCGCCGTCTCCCCTCCTCCTCGTCGATGCCGAGGTCGGAGAGCGCGAGCAGCCGCGCACACGCGTCCAGCACCAGCTCCGTGAAGTCGGGCGGACCCTCGCCGCGGACAGTGTCGCGCGCCTCGGCGATCTCGAGCGAATTGCCGACGGCGGCACCAAGCGGCTGATCCATGTCGGTGAGCAGGCAGACGACCTGGCGGCCGGCGTGCTCACCGAGCTCCAGCATCGTCTGCGCGAGCGCGCGCGCGTCGTCGATCGTCTTCATGAAGGCGCCGTCGCCGACCTTGACGTCGAGCACGATCGCGTCCGCGCCGCCGGCGATCTTCTTCGACATGATCGAGGAGGCGATCAGCGGCAGGATGTCGACCGTGCCGGTCACGTCGCGGAGGCCGTAAAGCTTCTTGTCCGCCGGCACGAGGTCATCGGTCTGGCCGATGATCGCGAGCCCGACCTCCTTCACCTGGCCGACGAAGTCGTCGACGGAGAGGTCGACCCTGAACCCAGGGATCGATTCGAGCTTGTCGAGCGTGCCGCCGGTGTGCCCGAGCCCACGCCCGCTCATCTTCCCGACCGGAACGCCGCAGGCAGCGACGATCGGGCCGACCGCAATCGTCGTCTTGTCGCCGACGCCGCCGGTCGAGTGCTTGTCGACCACCTTGCGGCCGAGTGCGGCGCCGAGGTCGAGCGTGCGGCCGCTGCGGATCATCGCGTTGGTCAGCGCGTACGTCTCTGCCGGAGTCATGCCGCGGAAGTAGACGGCCATGCAGAACGCGGCCAGCTGGTAATCCGGGATCTCGCCGCGGGCGTAGCCGAGGATCAGCTCCGAGAGTTCACCGGCCTGGAGCTCCTCCCCGTTCCGCTTCCGCTCGATCAGCTCCGCCGGGTGGATCACCGAACCGCCTCGATTGCAACAATTGCGCAACTCTTTCTCCCCAACCGTCCCCCTGGGACGTGTCCGGGGACAGTCCCCGGACGTGGCTCGAACAGACGCGGCGTTTTCGGCCAGATTTCGGTGCGCAGCCGCG
Source organism: Gaiellaceae bacterium (assembly GCA_035556515.1). Taxonomy (GTDB): domain Bacteria; phylum Actinomycetota; class Thermoleophilia; order Gaiellales; family Gaiellaceae; genus Gaiellasilicea. The sequence continues at coordinate 36,690 of DATMEO010000030.1, read as the reverse complement.
GGCCGTTGGCCATCAGGGCGTCAGGATCGGCGTGCCCGGAATCCCGCGGCCGGGCGCCTTGCCGCCGAGCCACGCGTTCACAGTCGCGCCGACGTCGCCGAACTCACCCTCGTGCACGGCGCCCTTCGCGTTCCGCCCCGCCGCGTAGGCGAGCAGGAGCGCGTGCTCGCGCGAGTGGTCGGTCGACGGCGTCGTCGGGTCGCAGCCGTGGTCCGAGGTGATGACGAGCAGGTCTCCGGGCCGGAGCGCCTCGAGGATGTCCTCGAGCCGGCGGTCGAAGTCCTGCAGGCAGCGGTGGAAGTTGACCGGGTCGTTCCGATGCCCCCAGAGCATGTCCGTCTCGACGAGGTTCGTGAAGACGAGGCCGCTGTCGATCGTCTGGAGCAGCTCGACCGTCTTGTTGATCCCGTCCACGTTCGACTTCGTCGGGAACGACTCGTCGATGTCGCAGCCGGCGTAGATGTCGCTGATCTTCCCGACCGCGTGCACTTGGTTGCCGGCGTCGCGGAGGAGCGAGAGATAGTTCGGCCGGCGCGGCTCGAGTGAGAAGTCGTGGCGGTTCGGTGTCCGCTCATAGCTGCCGGCTGAGCCGGTGAACGGCCTCGCGATCACGCGTCCGACGGCGTGCTTGCCGGTCAGGATCTCTCGCGCGATCTTGCAGCCCTCGTACAACTCCTCGAGCGGGATCGTCTCCTCGTGCGCGGCGATCTGGAAGACGGAGTCAGCCGAGGTGTAGACGATCCACTTCCCCGTCTTCTGGTGCTCCTCGCCGAGCTCCTGGATGATGTCCGTTCCCGACGCCGCCTTGTTGCCGAGCACGCCGCGGCCGGTCTTGTGCATGAACGGGTCGATCACGTCGTGCGGGAAGCCGTGCGGATAGGTCGGCATCGCGGTCGGCGTGACGACGCCCATCAGCTCCCAGTGGCCGGTCGTCGTGTCCTTGCCCTTCGACCGCTCCAGCAGCCGGCCGGCGACGGCGGGGGCGCCCGGCTGCGGCGGGCAGCCCGCCAACTCCATCACGTTGCCGAGCCCAAGTGCCTCCAGTGCGGGCAGGTCGAGGCCGCCGACAGCGCGGGCCACGTTGCCGAGCGTGTTCGACCCCTCATCTCCGAACGAGGCCGCATCGGGCAACTCTCCCGCGCCGACGGCATCGAGCACGATTACGCAGGCCCGCGGCACGTGGCTATTGTACGGCGCGCATGGACACTGTCCTCGGCTTGATCGGCCTCGTCCTCTACATCACCTTCATCGTCGGCCTCGCCGCAGGAGTGACGTGGATCGTCGTCAAGCTCAGCCCGTCAAAGGCCCAGAAGCAACTCGAGGCGCGGCAGCAGAAGCAGGCAGCGGGCGGCTAGCTACTAGACCGCGGGCGCCGCGAGGACATCCTCGAGCGGCGTGTACTCGAGCCCGTGCGCCTCGGCGACCGCTTCGTAGGTGAGCTTCCCGTCCACGACGTTGACGCCGCCCGCGAGCGCCGGGTCGCGCGCGACCGCACCCGCGAGGCCATGGTCGGCGATCTCCTCGACGTAGGGCAGCGTCACGTTCGTCAGCGCCTTCGTCGAGGTGATCGGCACCGCGCCGGGCATGTTCGCGACGCAGTAGTGGATGACGCCGTCGACGCCGTAGACCGGATCGTCGTGCGTGGTCGCGTGCGAGGTCTCGGCGCAGCCCCCCTGGTCGATCGCGACGTCGCAGAAGACACTCCCTTGCTTCATCCCCTTCACCATCTCGCGGGTCAGCAGCTTCGGCGCCAGCGCGCCCGGGATCAGGACGGCGCCGATGACCACGTCCGCCTCCTGCACCGACTCCTCGATCTGAAGCGTCGAGGACATGACGAGGCTGACGCGGCCGTGCAGCGTCTCCTCGAGATGGCGCATCCGGTCGACTGAGCGCTCGAGGATCGTCACCTGGGCGCCGAGCCCGAGCGCGATCACGGCGGCGTTGTAACCGACGATGCCGCCGCCGATGACGACGACCTTGCCGGGCGCGACGCCGGCGACGCCGCCGAGCAGGAGCCCGCGGCCGCCCTTCGGCCGCTCGAGGTAGTGTGCGCCCGCCTGTGCGGCGAGCCGGCCGGCGACCTCGCTCATCGGCGCCAGCAGCGGTAGCCGCCGATCCTCGGTCTCGACCGTCTCGTACGCGACCGCGGTGACCCCGCTCTCGACGAGCGCTCGGGTGAGCGGCTCGTCGGCGGCGATGTGCAGGTACGTGAAGAGGACGAGCCCCTCGCGGAGGCGCGGATACTCGACCGCGATCGGCTCCTTCACCTTCAGCAGCAGCTCGGCGCTCTCCCAGACTTCGTCGACCGCCGCGATCCGCGCACCGGTGGCCGCGTACTGCTCGTCGGTGAACTGGCTGCCATCACCGGCGCCCGTCTCGACGACGACCTCGTGACCGCGCTGCACGAGCTCGCGCGCGCCCGCCGGGGTCAGCGCGACGCGGTACTCCTGCGGCTTGATCTCCTTGGCGACGCCGATGCGCATGCGGCCGAGACGATACCGCTAGATACCCGCCAGTCGTTCCACCAGCGCGCGTTCCTCGGGACCGAGCCAGGGCGCCTCGCCGGCCGCTGCGTTCTCCGCGGTGCGCTCCGGCTTCGACGTCGCCGGGATGACGAGGTCGACGCGCGGGTCGGAGAGCGTCCACTTGAGCAGCGCCTGCGGCCAGGTGTCGATTCCGAACGTGCGCAACGGTGCGAGCTGCTCCGGTCTCGGCGGCCGGCGGAGCAGCGAGCCGGAGCCAAACGGCTCCATCACGACGACCGCGACGCCGAGCTCGGCCGCGAGCGGCAGCAGCTCCCGCTCGGCCGTGCGCTCGCGCGGGTTCAACGGGATCTGCACGGTCTGAAACCGCCTGGTGCGGAGCGCCCGCGCAAGCTCGCCGAATGCGGACGACGAGTAGTGCGTGACCCCGAGCATCCCGATCCGGCCGGCGTCGCGCTCGGCCTCGAGCCACGGCAGGTGTCGGTCCCAGGCGACCAGGTTGTGCACCTGCTCGATCTCGACCCGGTCGAACCAGGCGAGCTGGTCGTCGAGCTGCCGGCGCGCTTCCTCGGGTGACGGCGTCCAGATCTTCGTCAGCACGGTTGCGTCGTCGCGCCGCGCGGCGAGCGCAGCGCCAAGCGCCTGCTCGGAGCCGTACATGGGCGAGGTGTCGAAGCAGCGGCTGCCGCCGGCGAGCGCGGCCATCGTGAGCGCTGCTGCGAGTCCCTCGTCTCCGCGGAAGGTGTTCCAGGTACCGAGGCCGACGACTGGGCCGAGCCGCCGTTCCTCCATCAGCCGAGCATGGCGCGAGCGACGGCGCCAGCCGCGTAGGCGGCGCGGAAGAACATGGGCTCCTCAGCCGGGCTCCGGCCCATGTGGGAGAGCGGTAGCCCGGCGCACGCGTCCTCCCAGCCGTCGCCGCTGCCCTCGTCCGGCACGGTGATCTCCGCGAGCGCCAGGTCGAGCACGGCCTGCGCGTGGTGCGAGACGCCGCGGTGGCGCTCGCGTGCATCGGCGTCGGACGTGCGAACAGCGAGCACGGGACGCCCGCCGAGCGCGGCTGCGACGTTGGCGGCGTCGACCAGCGCCAGCGCGCCGTGGCCGAGCCGCGAACCCGTGCCGACGATGCCCGGGCCGACCGAGCAGACGACGGCGTCGTAACCCTGCGCCTTCGCCCACGCGAGCGCGGCGGCCGCTGTGACGAACTGGGCGTCGCCGTCCAGGCACGGCGCAACCGCACACGCGACGCCGAGGAGGCCGCGCTCGCGCAAGAGCCGAATCGCGTCCGAAAGCGCCACCGGCAGCGCGCCGCCGGAGACCTGGACGTACGCGACGCGCGCGCCCGTCAGCCCGGCGCAGACCGGCGCGACCTGGCTGTGGACGGTGCAGAGGACGACCGGCATCCCGTCGAGCGAGTCCGCGAGCCGATCCGACTCTTCCTTGTAACAGACTGTTACTTGGCCGGGCGTGTAGGGCAGCGCCATCACGTGGGCGCGCTCCTCCGGCGGCAGCCGGAGCCCGCGGGTCAGGTTGGCGTAGAGGACGTCGAAGCCGCCCGAGCCGAGCTCCAGCAGCCGCGCCTGCTCGTTCACGATCACGTCGTCGCCCACCTCGACCTCGCCGGTCAGGCGCGGATAGGCAATGCACGGGATCCCGTCCACCTCGAGTCGCACGAGGCCTGGCAGCGTCTCCGTGACCGCGGAAACGGCCCCGCGTCTAAGGCTGATTGGCATCTCGGGCGGCGTCGACCAGCGCCAGCGTCACCTCGACCATCGCGTCGAGGTCGTCCGCCGCGATGTGCTCGCCGGCGGTGTGGATCTCCATCATCCCGTTTGCGAGATTCAGGCACGGGAGACCTTTCGCGTTGAAGACGTTCGCGTCGGCGCCGCCGCCGGTGAGGGTCGGCACGAGCTCGTAGCCGCAGCGCTCGAGGGCGGTGTCCGCGAGTCGAACGACCGGGTCGGAGTCCTTGAACCGGTAGCCCTGGTACGTCTCGCTGACCTCGGTCTCGAGCGTGCACTCGGCCGTGCTCGCCGCGAACGCGAACGTGTCGAGCATCTCCTGGACGAGGTCGGCGAGCTTGCGCGCGTCGTGCGAGCGCGCCTCCGCCTCCAGCTCACACCACTCGGGGACGATGTTGCGCGCGCTGCCGCCGCTGATCAGACCGACGTTCGCCGTCGTCTCTTCGTCGATCCGCCCCAGGCGAAGATCGGCGATCGCCCTCGCGGCGGCCGCGATCGCGGACCGTCCCTCTTCGGGGACCATCCCCGAGTGCGCCGGCCGGCCGTGGAGGCGGACGAGCATCGAGCGCTGATACGGCGCGCCCATGATCACATCGCCGATCGGGGCGGCCTGGTCGTAGACGAACCCGAGCTCGGCCTCGAGCTTCGAGAGGTCGAACGCGCCGGCGCCGATCAGCCCGACCTCCTCCTTTGGAGTGAAGAGGAGCTCGACGCCCGCGTGCGGCCTGCCTTCCTCGACGATCCTGCGCGCCGCCTCGATCATTGCCACGACCGCCGACTTGTTGTCCGCGCCGAGGATCGTCCCGCCGGCGTTGCGAACGATCCCGTCCTCGCCGACGACCGGCTCGAGCGGCCCCTGCGGCGGCACCGTGTCGAGGTGCGCGCAGAGAAAGATCGGCGTCCCGCCGTCGACCCGCCCCGGAAGCCGGCAGAGCAGGTTCCCGATCGTCGAGCCGATCGCGGCGCCGCTGTCGTCCTCCTCGACCTCGAGCCCGAGCGCCCGCAGCTCCTCGATGACGCGGTCGGCGACCTCGCGCTCCTCGCCCGGCGGGCTGGCGATCGCTGCGAGCTCGAGGAAGAGCGGCAGGATGGGTGATGGAGATTTCGGCAGAAAGATGTACCTTTCGAGGTGTGGGAGTCGCCGAGCCGCTGATTCAAGCAACTCTGCTCGCGGAGGCGCTCGAGAACGGTCCCGTCGCCGTGTTCGTGGTCGGCGACGACCTCCGTTACATCGCCGTCAACCAGTACGCGTGCACACTCCTCGGCTACACCCGCGCGGAGTTGCTTTCGATGAGCGCTCGCGAGCTGGCGCCCGACGTCGACCTGCACGAGCACCTCACGAGCGCACTGTCGACGCGGCGGCTCGAGGGCAGGTCGGTGCTACGGCGGAAGGACGGCAGCGAGGTCGAGATCGAGTTTCGCGCCCACGAGGCGCTCGTCGCCGGGATGCCGTTCTTCGTCTCGGTCGGCTGGCCTGTCTCCGGCAGCTAGCTGGCTGCGGCGCGAAGCGGCACGCCCGTGCGTGAGCGCCTGCGCTCGGCGGCGGCGCCGACGAACTCGCGGAAGAGCGGCGCCGGCCTCGTCGGCCGCGACTTGAACTCGGGGTGGAACTGGCTCGCGACGAACCAGGGATGATCGGGGAGCTCGATGACCTCGACCAGGCGGCCTTCCTGGAACGTTCCGGAGACGACGAGCCCCGCGGCGATCAGCTGGTCGCGGTACTGGTTGTTCACCTCGTACCGGTGCCGGTGGCGCTCGTGGACGACGGCTTCGTCGTACACGTCGCGGGTGCGCGTCCCCTCGGCGAGCTCGACGGCCTGCGCGCCGAGCCGCATCGTGCCGCCGAGATCCTCGATCTCCTTCTGCTCCGGGAGCAGGTCGATCACCGGATGAGGCGTCTCGGGATCCATCTCGGTCGAGTTGGCGCCCTCGAGGCCCGCGACGTGGCGGGCGAATTCCGAGACGGCGACGTGCATGCCGAGGCAGATGCCGAGGTACGGGATCCCGCGCTCGCGCGCGACCTGACAGGCGAGGATCTTGCCCTCCCAGCCGCGCGAGCCGAACCCGCCCGGCACGAGCACGCCGTCGACCTGCTCGAGCAGCTCGGCCGTCTCCTCGTAGGACATGTTCTCGGCGTCGACCCACTGGACGCGAATCCGCGCGCCCTGGTGGACGCCGGCGTGCTTGAGCGCCTCGTGCACCGACAGGTAGGCGTCGTGCAGCTTCACGTACTTGCCGACGAGCGCGATCGTCACCGGCTCGCGCGGCTCTCCGATCCGGTCGATCAGGTCCTGCCACTCGCCGAGCACTGCGGGAGGCGCGTCGATCCCAAGCTTCTGGACCACGAGCTCGTCGAGCCCCTGCGCCTGCAGCACGGCGGGGACGAGGTAGACGTCGGACACGTCGGGAGAGGCGATCACGGACTGGATGTCGACATCGGCGAAGAGCGCGATCTTGTCCTTGATGTCCTGCGACAGCTCCTCGTGCGAGCGGCAGACGATCACGTCGGGATGGATACCGATCCGGCGCAGCTCGTTGACCGAGTGCTGCGTCGGCTTCGTCTTCAGCTCCCCCGCCGCCTCGATGAACGGGACGAGCGTGCAGTGGAGGTAGAGCACGTTCTCGTGGCCGACCTCGCGCCGGAACTGGCGGATCGCCTCGAGGAATGGGAGCGACTCGATGTCGCCGACCGTGCCGCCGATCTCGGAGATGACGATGTCGACGGGCGACGCTTTCGCCGCGCGCTTGATCCGCGCCTTGATCTCGTTCGTGATGTGCGGGATCACCTGGACCGTTGCCCCGAGGAACTCACCTTTGCGCTCCTTGCGCAGGACGGCGTCCCAGATCGCGCCGGCGCTGTGGCTGGCGTTCCGGGACATGTTCTCGTCGACGAAGCGCTCGTAGTGGCCGATGTCGAGGTCGGTCTCGGCGCCGTCCTCGGTGACGAAAACCTCGCCGTGCTGGAACGGGCTCATCGTGCCGGGATCGACGTTCAGGTACGGGTCGAACTTCTGTGCCTGCACACGGAGGCCGCGCGCCTTCAGCAGCCGACCGAGCGAGGCGGCGACGATGCCCTTCCCGAGCGCGGAGACAACGCCGCCGGTGACGAAGATGTATTTCGTCTGACCCGTCTCGTTCGCGCTCATGAGGTTTGCCTGCCCCAGGCATCGAGCTCGCGAAACACCGGCGTCCTTTCGATCAGCGCGCCGAGCGAGTGTCGCTCGCCGAGGAGGGTGAGGCCCGCGAGCGCCGCGATCGCGCTCCAGCGTTGCCTCTCCGTGAACCTGCCCACGGACTCGAAACCTAGCACGGCACCGAGCGTGTTCGAACCGGAGTCCCCGAGCATCGCCATCTCTCGAAGATCGTAGGGCGCGAGCAGGACGGCCATCGCCTTCGGCGCCCGCAAGGGGATCGACGCGGCCAGGTAGGCCTTGAGCGCCCGGCCGGGCTTCGTGTCGAGCTGGTTCACGAGGTTGGCGGAGAGACCGACGAGGACCGCTCCGGAGAGCGAGCGCGTCCGCCAGAACGCGAACGCAGGGATCCCGACGAGCTTGAGCACGCCGGTCGTCGCGCCCGCGCCGAGGTGGGCGCGGAAGCCGCGCTCCCCCCCGCTCCAGAGATCGTCCGCGACTCCGATCGCCGCGACCGGCAGCAGGCTCGGCTGCGCGAGGGCGACGACCCAGCCGACGAGCGGCAGCCGCAGGCCGCGGTGGTTCCGTCCCTGCGGCCCGAACGCGAGCAGGATGTCGCGGAGCTGGCGCCCGCGATGGAGGAAGCCGCGCAGATCGCGGGTGGTCGCGCGGTGCTCCAGGTCGACGTCTGCCTCGGCGATCGTGAGCCCGGCACGAGTTGCGTCAGCGGTCATCGCCGTCTCGCAGCCGAAGCCGGCGGCGAGCGGGAAGACGGCGTCGCGGGCCTCCTGGGTGAGGCGCCGCTGGCCGGAGAGCGGCTCCCGTGCCCCGTAGCCGGACGCGCGGCGAATCAGCCGCCGCGCCACCTGCTTCGCGATTCCGAAGCCGCCGCCCTGCTTGCGGGCGAACGCGGCGATGGTCAGGTCGCTGTCGCCCTCGAGCAGCCGCTGCAGGTCGCCGCGGAGGTCGGCGTCGCAGAGCAGGAGGTCGCCGTAGGCCGCGACCCGCTCGCCGATCGTCAGCGCCTGTCCCTTGCCGCGGCGCGGGAGGCGGACGACGAGTGCGCCCGCGGCCTCCGCGACCGTTGCGGTGCCGTCGCGCGAGCCGTCGTCGGCGACGATCACCTCCGAGCCGGGGAACTGCCTCCGCAGGTCTTCGATCGTCGTCCCGATCCGCGCCTCCTCGTCGCGCGCCGCGATCAGGATCGTGATCGGAGTGGGTGGCGCGGTCACGATCTCGTGTCTCTGGCGCTCGAGCGGCAAGCCAGGCTAGGAGCAGGGAGCGCCCGTGCCGGAAGCACGGGCGCGACCGAGGACGACGCCTGGCGACGCCGATCGTGCGCCAGGGACACCCTGATTGTGGCCGCGCCACCCACCTAGCCACCCGACGCGGCGAGCGGCTCGATCGGCGGCAGGATCCGGTCGGCGGTGTCGCGGACGCCGTAGTCGCCGGCGGCGTCGAGATCGGCGAGCACGAGCAAGACCGCAAGCGCGCCGACCGGCGTATCGATGCCGTCGACGGTCGAGAGCCGATGGCGCTGGAAGGCCGGGATCGCGCTCTGCTCGACCCCGCTCTGGTCAACACTGCTCGGCTCGACGCCGACCACCGGGACGCCGGCGCTGCCGAGGCCCTGGTAGATGCCGGCGAGGAAGCGCGAGCTCTCGCCCGCCTGCGGCTCGGCCGTCCGCATCACGATCACGCCGTCGACGGGGTCGGCGAGGCCGCCCACCCGCACCTCGACGAGCTCGCTCTCGAGCGCGTCCCAGAGCGGCGTCTCGCCGCCGGACACGAGCTCGCGGCCGAGGTCGCGGCCGAGGTTCCCGAGCTGCCCGTCGCCCACGTAGCCACCGAATTCCGGCTCCGCGCTGACGGCAGCCGCGACGGCGTCCAGCCGCAGCGGCAGCACAAGCGACCGCATCCGGGCAACGCGCCCGCCGCCGTCCTCCTCGACCGCCCGCTCGATCGCGCTCACGGACGCGTCGACCGGGCCGAGGACGAGGATCGCGATCTTCTTGCCCTCGAGCCGCTTCGCGGCGAGGACGGGATAGGCGCTCTCGACGAAGTCCTCGGCCGCCTGCTGCCGCAGCTCGAAGTCGTCCGCGTTCGCGTTCGCGGCGTCCACTTCCCCTTGCAGACCTTCGATCTTCCCTTCGAGTTGCTTGCGCTCGGCGTCGTCGACGAAGCCCCGGCCGGAGATGCCGACGCCGATCAGGATCCCGACGACGAGCATCAGAAAGACTGCAGCGAGCGAGGCGACGTGGTAGCGCAGGTCGAACACGGGGTCAGACTAGATGGTTGATGCCACGATTCCGCGCGCTCGGGACGTGAGCTGGCGTGTCTGGGCCGCGCCCGCCCCGAGACGGACGCTCCCGTGGCTTCAACCATCTAGAGCCCGAACACGTTCCTCAGCGCCGGTGACGCCAGAATCGCAACGAGGAGCGCCGCCAGCGCGGCGAGCCCGAAGAGCGCAAGCGGCCAGACGCCGATCCGCCGGCTGACGAGGCGGGAGACGCCCTTCGCGTCGATCAGGATCTCCCCCACCTTCAGCCGGGTGACGAACGTCGAGGACATTCCCGCCCGGCTGCGCTCGAGGAACTCGACAAGGTTGAAGTGGGTTCCGACGGCCACGATCAGCTCAGCGCCCTTGTCGTGCGCGAGCAGCAGCGCGATGTCCTCGGAGATCCCGGGAGCGGCGACCGTGTGGAACGGCACTCCGAGCCGCTGCAGTCGCGCCTCACCGGGCGCGTGGCCCTCACGGTAGGCATGGACGAGGATCTCGGCGCCGCAGCGCAACGTGGCGTCGGTGACCGAGTCCATGTCGCCGACGATCACATCCGGCTTCCAGCCCTCCTCGAGCAGGGCCTCGGCGCCGCCGTCGACCGCGACGACCACGGGCCGGAAGTCGCGCACGTAACCGCGGACGATCTTGAGGTCGCGCTTGAATCCAGGCCCGCGCGCGACCACGAGCGCATGGCGGTCGCGGAAGCTCGTCTCGAGCGCCGGAAAGTCGATTCCCTCCGCGAGCAGCTTGCCCTCCTCGCGCAGGTAGCGGAGCGTGTTGTCGGCGAACTCCTGCAGCGCCTCGGTGACGCGGCCCTGCTGCTCGAGCAGCGCGCCGGCGAGCTCCCGCTCCTCGAGCGCGCGTCCTGTGGCCAGACAGGTGCCGTTCCGGAAGAGACTCGCACCGCGGACGGTCAGCCGCTCGCCGTCGGAGAGCTCGTCGAAGAGGCTCGGATCGTCGACGTCGATCAGGCGCACACCGCCGCGGACGAGCTGGAGCGGGCCGGGATTCGGGTAGCTGCCCGACTGTGAGGGGGCGACATTGACGACCACCCGTACGCCGGACTCGACAAGCTCCTCGGCCGAGACACGGTCGAGATCGGTGTGGTCGATGACCGCAATGTCGTCGGGGTGCAGCCGCCGGACGAGCTCCTTCGTCCGCTTGCCGATGCGTGCCGTGCCGGTGTGCTCGATCAGGCTCATGTCGTCACGATTCGATCATCTCAGGGTCGAGATGAATTCTTTGCCGCCGAGCATCCGTTCGAGCTCGTCGCGGCGCTGCGCGTCGTCGAGCGGCTCGATCCTCGTGTGGGTGGGGTCGCCGGGCACCTTTTCGACCCGGTAGTGGGTCTCGGCGACGCTCGCGATCTGGGGCAGGTGCGTGATCGTCAGCACCTGCGCACGCTCGGCGAGCCGCTTCAGCGTCGCGGCGACCGCATGGGCCGTCTCACCGCCGACGCCCGCGTCGATCTCGTCGAAGACCATCGTCTCACCGCCGGCAACGGCGGCGATCGCGAGCGCGACGCGCGAGAGCTCACCGCCGGAGGCTGTCTCGGCGACCTGTCCGAACGGCAGCCCGGCGTTCGGGCGGATCAGGAAGACGGCCTCGTCCGCGCCGGTCGGGCCGGGGTCGCGCTCACGCAGCTCGACGCGAAACTCGCCCTCGCCCATGCCGACACCGTGCAGTTCCTCGGCGACGGCGTCGGCGAACGCGGCGGCAGAGGTCTGTCGGGAAGCACGCAACTCGCCGGCGAGCTCGCTCGCTCTCGCTTCTGCCGCGGCGAGCGCCTCCGCCGCGGCGACAGCCGGGTCGAGTCCGCTCTCGAGCGCCGCCAGCTCCTCACGAGCGGCGTCGGCGCGCGCGAGCAGGTCGTCGTAGTCGACCGCGCCGAAGCGTCGGCGCGCGTCGGAGATCCGCTCGAGCTCGCCCTCGACGTGCTCGAGCCGATCGGGCTCCGCCTCGAGCGAGGCGAGGAACGCGCGCAGATCGGAGCCGACCTCGCCCAGCCGCAGCTCGAGGTCGCGGAGCTCCTCGCCCGCACGCGCAAGCTCGGGTGCGAGCCGCTCGAGCGGGGCCAGCGAACGCTCCGCCGCGGCAGTGAGCCCGGTCGCGCCCTCACCCTCGTCCGGCGCGAGCGCCTCGGCGGCCCGTGCGGCCCCGTCCGCGAGCTCGGTCACGTGGCGCAGCCGCTCGCGCTCGTCGCGCAGTGACTGCTCACCGCCTGCCTCGAAGTCCTCGGTCGCCTCGACGAGCGCCGCCAGCTCGCGCAGGCGCGCCTCCTCGGCGGCCGCGCCGCGCGTCAGCTCATCGTGGCGCTTGCGCGCGGCAGCGAGCTCGCGCCAGGCGAGCCGTGCGTCGCGGCGGCGGCGAAGCTGGTCCTCGCCGATCGAGGCGTCGAGCACATCGAGCTGGTAGGCGGGGCGCCCGAGCCGGCGCTGCTCGAACTGGCCGGACATCGCGATCAGGCGCTCGGCGGCGGCGGCGAGATCCTCCCGCGCCACTGCACGGCCCCACGCGTACGCGCGCGTGCGGCCGTCCGCAAACACGCGTCGCGCGAGCACGAGGCCGGGCTCGTCTTCGGGCGCCAGCTCCGCGAGCCCGCTGAGATCCTCGTCGTCGAAGAAGCCGTCGGGGAGGTCGAGCTCGGCCTCGACGTACGCCTCGGTGCCGGCCGCGCCGACGATGGCCGCGTCGCCCTTGGCGCCGAGCAGCAGCCCGACCGCCTGGGTCAGGATCGTCTTCCCGGCGCCCGTCTCGCCCGTGATCGCCGTCAGCCCGGGCCCGGGCGCCAGCTCGCCCTCGCGGACGAGGACGAGGTTCTCGATCCGCAGGCTACGAAGCAAAGGTCCGGCTGTAACGGCTGAAGAACGTCACCTCGGGCAGAGTCGCGAGCAGCGAGCGCTGCTTGCCGAGGCGGGCGACGGCGCGACCGCCCGGAGCGAGGTCGCCGACGCGGTGTCCGTCGACGAGCGCGGTGGCGGGCACGTCCGGCGTCCGGTTCCAGACGATCAGCTCGTCGTCGCGCGGAACCACGAGCGGGCGGGCGTTCAGCGAGTGCGGCGCGACGAAGGTGATCGCCATCGCGTCGAGGCCCCAGACGAGCACCGGGCCGCCGTTCGAGAAGTTGTAGCCCGTCGAGCCGGACGGAGTCGCGCAGACGACGCCGTCGCAGGCCAGGCGACCGAGCCCCTCGCCGCCGACCGCCCACTCGAGCTGGATCATGCGGCCGACCACCGCGCTCGCGATCACGAGGTCGTTGACCGCGACGCGACGCTCGTCGCCCACCTCGACGTCCAGCGTCGGGACGTCCTCGACGCGGTACTCACCCGCGAAGACGCGGGCGAGGCCGCTCTCGAGGTCGCTGCGCTTGATCGAAGCGAGGAAGCCGACCCGCCCGAAGTTGACGCCGATCACCGGGATGCCGGTGCCGAGATAGCGCGCGAGCGCGCGCAACATCGTGCCGTCGCCGCCGAGCACGACCGCGATGTCGATGTCGGCGGCCTCGGCGCTTTCCGACTCGAGCCCGTGCTTCTCCGACTCGTCCGGCGCCAGCTGCAGGTCGACGCCCGCTTCGCGCGCGACGTTGGCGAGCCGCGCCAGCGCCGAGCCGATCGCCTGCGGCTTGCCGTGCGTGATCACGGCAGCGCGCTTGACGGCTCTAGGCTGCTGCGACGGCACGGTCGATGCGCTGGTCGATGTCATCGAGGAGCACGGGGTCGGGGCTGTTGATCAGATGGACGAAGAACTCGCGGTTGCCCTTCGGCCCGGGCAGCCCGGAGTCTACGACGCCCACCGCCGTCCCACCCCATGCGAGCGCGGCGTCGACGACCTCGCGGAGAACGCGGCGGTGGAGCTCGGCGTCGCGGACGACGCCGCCGCGGCCGACCTCGTCCTTGCCCGCCTCGAACTGTGGCTTGACGAGCACGACCGCGTCCCAGCCGGGCGCGAGCAGCCGCAGCACCGGCGGCAGCGCGATCCTGACGCTGATGAAGGAGACGTCGGCGACGAGCAGGTCGGGGCGAAACGGCAGCTCGGTCAGCTCGCGGGCATTCGTCCGCTCGAGCACGGTGACCCTGGGGTCGTCGCGCAGCTTCGGGTGCAGCTGGCCGTAGCCGACGTCGACGGCGAGCACGCGCGCGACCCCGTGCTGGAGCAGGTAGTCGGTGAACCCACCGGTTGACGCGCCGACGTCGATCGCGTCCCGCTGGTCGAGCTCGACGTCGAGCTGCTCGAGCGCGTTCGCGAGCTTCTCGCCGCCGCGCGAGACGAAGCGCGGCCGCTCCTTCACGGCGAGGTCGGCGTCCTCGGCCACCTGGTGACCCGGCTTGTCGTAGCCGGGCACGAGCCCGGCGAGCACCAGCGCCTGAGCCTGGGCGCGGCTCTCCGCCAGGCCCCGTTCGACGAGCAGGACGTCGAGGCGCTTCTTCATCGGGGCAAGGGTAGTCGCCGGGGGTGTTACAAGATCGTCATGGAGTTGCGCGGAGAGCGTGTCGTCCTGCGTCCACTGGCGGAGGCGGACGTGCCCCGGATCGTCGAGCTCGGCGCCGATCCGGAGGTCTCGCGCTGGTGGCGCGGGCTCACCCACGAGCACGTGCTCGAGAAGGCGCGGGGCGAGGACGACGGCGCGGTCGTCTTCGCGATCGTCGTCGGCGGCGAGGTGGTGGGGATGAGCCAGTACTTCGAGGAGAACGACGAGGAGTTCCGCCATGCGTCAATCGATCTCTTCCTCGGCACGCCCTACCAGGACCGCGGGCTCGGCACGGACGCCGTCCGGACGATGGCGCGGCACCTGATCGACGACCGCGGCCATCACCGGCTCACGATCGATCCGGCCGCACACAACGAGCGTGCAATCCGGAGCTACGAGAAGGTCGGCTTCAAGCGCGTCGGCGTGCTCCGCGAGTACTGGCTCGACGCCGAAGGCGTCTGGCGCGACGGCCTCCTGCTCGACCTGCTCGCCGGCGAGCTCACCCCGCCGTGAGCCCGATCGAGTGGCTGCTCGCGTCGAAGGAGCCCGGAGTCGTCTTCCAGACGAAGCGCGATCTGCTCGGCGAGCGGGACCCGCCGGAGGCGGAGCATGTTCTGGACGGACCCTGGGTGCGGACCCTCCTCGCCGGCCAGACGCCCGACGGTGGCTTCGGCGTCAACGTCTACGCCAAGTGGGCGGGGGCGCACTGGCGTCTTGTCTCGCTCGTCGAGCTCGGCGTCCCCGCCGGCGAGCCGCGCTGCATCGCCGCCGTGGAGACGGTGCTCGCGTGGCTTACCGGCAAGGGTCATCGCGCCCGAATCGAGACGATCGACGGGCTCACACGGCGGTGCGGCTCCCAGGAAGGGAACGCGCTCGCGGTGTGCTGCCGGCTCGGCCTGGCGGACGATCCACGCGTGCGGCTGCTCGCCGAGTCGCTCGTCGAGTGGCAGTGGCCGGACGGCGGCTGGAACTGCGACAGGAAGGCCACTGGCTACCGCTCCTCGTTCAACGAGTCGCTGTCGCCGATGTGGGGCCTGCACGAGTTCTGGGCCGCGACCGGCGAGTCGGCCGCTCGGACGGCTGCGGCGCGCACGGCCGAGCTCTTCCTCGACCACCGCCTCTTCCGGACGCTCTCGACCGGCGAGCCGATCCGCGAGTCGTTCGTGACGCTGCACTACCCGCCGTTCTGGCACTACGACGTGCTCCAGGCGCTCGTGGTGCTCGCCCGGATGGGGTTGGCCGGCGATCAACGAGCGGCCGACGCCCTCGAGCTGCTCGAGGAGCGCCGCCTCCCGGACGGCCGCTGGCGAACCGGCGGTCGCTGGTGGAAGCCACCGGGGTCGAAGGGCGGCAATGTCGAGGTCGTCGACTGGGACTCAGGCCCGAGCGAGATGGTGACACTGAACGCCCTCCGCGTCCTCGCCGCTGCCGCCAAGTAACAGTCTGTTACTTGGCGAGCGTGACGGAGCCGTCGTCCCCGATCGTCCAGTGCGGGTTGTGGGCGACTTCCCATGGGTGGCCGTCCGGGTCGACGAAGACGCCCGAGTAGCCGCCCCAGAAGGTCTCGGCGCCGTGGCGCGGGATCGTCGCTCCGGCTGCTTCCGCTTCCGCGATGACCGCGTCGACCTCGGCCGACGAGCGGACGTTGTGCGCGAGCGTGATCCCGCCCCAGCCACCGGAGTCCTCGACACCGCTGTCCTCCGCGAGCTGGTCGCGGCCCCAGAGCGCGACGATCATCCCACCCGCCTGGAAGAAGACGACGTCCTCTGCGGGCGCCGCGCCGGTCGACCAGCCGAGCGCCTCGTAGAAGGCCCGTGAGCGGGCGAGGTCGCTGACACCGAGCGTGACGAGGCTGAGACGCTGCTCCATCGGCCCGACTCTAGCCCGCCAAGGAGCACGCGAGCTCGACGGGAGCGAGGAAGCAGTCGTCATCGTCGGGCCGCTGCGGCTCGGCCGACCGGAAGAGCGCGTCGACGACGGCGCGGAAGATCAACGCCCTGACAAGGAGTTGCGGAAAGTCGTCGACCTGTGCGACGGCAGCCAGCAGGCGCTCGTCCGCTCCCTCCCACAGCAGCGCGTCGCCGACGACGATGGCTGACGCGAACCCGGGTGGCCGCCACTGTGGCGAGAAGTCGATCACCGCGGGCGGGAGATCGTCCGCGAAGAGGACGTTGCCGGTCAGGTCGCCGTGCACGAGCTGGCTTCGGGTTGCGTCGACCGGACGCAGCGCGCCGACAAGCCGTAGCAGGTGCTTCACGTGCGCGAAGCCCTCGGCCGGCAGCTCACTCCAGGCGACGCGCTCGCCGATCGCCCAGTGATTCGTGCGGCGGTCGAGAAACGGCGGACGTGGCACACCGGCGATCGCCGCGTGGAAGCGTTCGCCGACCGCGATCACCTCCGGCCACGCCCGCTCCCGGTGCTCACCGGCGACGATCTCCCAGCCACACCAGCCGTCGCTGATCCCTCGGAGGTGCGACACCCGAAAGCCGTCGCAACGGAGGCCGTTGAAGAGCCTTCCCTGCCACTCGATCTCCTCGACGGATGTGTCCAGCGGCTTCAGAACAAGCTCGCCACTGCGCCATGCCGACCCCGTGCCACCTGCGAGCGGCTCCGGTTCCGCCGCGACGCCGAACGCCGCGAGAACGTGCCGCGGCGGAGCGCTCACCTACGCGGTGCGCGCCGCGAGACCCGCAACGATCTCTGCGAGAACGGCCGTGTCTGCTCCGATCGCGTCGAGCGGCGCCTGCGCGCGCACCGCAGCCTCGTCGGCCAGCCGGCGCGCCTCCTCGATCCCGTGCACCTCCGCGTAGCCGTCGCCGTCGAGCAGGTCGTCGACGATCTGGAACAGCAGCCCGAGCTCGTCGCCGAACGCGCGCCAGGCCGATTGCTCGCCCTCCGGCACCTCGGCAACCCAGAGGGCGACGCCGACCGAGGCCGAGAAGAGCGCGCCCGTCTTCAGCCGGTGCAGCCCGGCCAGGTCCGCCGTGTCGCCGGTGACGTCCCGGTATTGGCCGCCGATCATCGCGAGTGTCGCCTGCGCGAGCTCGCGGCCGACCATCGGCGCCGGGTAGGAGAGCGCGAGCCGGAACGCCTCGGCGAGCAGCGCGTCGCCGGCGAGCAGCGCGGGCGCCTCGCCGAACGCGACGTGCGCAGAGGGACGGCCGCGGCGCTCGTCGTCGTCGTCGAGAGCGGGCAGGTCATCATGGACGAGCGAGAACGTGTGCACGAGCTCGACGGCCGCCGCGGCAGGCAAGACGTGCTCGGCGACCGCGCCTGCCGACTCGCCGACAGCCAGCGCGATCACGGGCCGAACGCGCTTGCCGCCCGACTCGAGCGGATAGCGCAGCGCCTCCTCGAGCCCACCGAGCTCGGGCGTGAACGCGAGCTCGCCGAGGTAGACCTCGACCAGCGCGCGGAGCTCGTCAGGGCTGCGGAGCATCTGCGCGGGACCGCGCCTTGGCGAGCTCGGCCTCGACCTCCTTGGCGAGGTCGGCGAGCTCGGTCAGCACCTCGACCGCGGACTCGGCGTCCTCCTGCGCGGCCAGCCGCTCGAGCTCGTCGCGGGTGGCCTTCAGCCGCTCGAGCAGCTCCTCGGCGCGCCCGAGTGCCTCGTCCGCCGATCCCGTCGAGCTCATACGACCTCCTCGCTCTGCTTCTTCTCTCTGGCCACGCGGGCCAGAATCCCGTTCACGAGCCGGGCGGCGTCCTCGGACGCATACCGCTTCGCCAGCACGACAGCCTCGTTCATCGCCACCTCGGGCGGCACGCTCTCCTCCTCTAGCTCGTGGATCCCGATCCTCAGGATATTCCGCTCGAGGGTACCCAGCCGGTCGGCGGTCCAGCCCTCCGCAGACGCCGTGATCCGGCGGTCGAGCTCCTCCGCCCTCCCCGAGACCGCCTCCGCCAGATCGAGCGCGAACGCGTCCGGCTGCCCCTCGTAGAGAGCGGTCAGGGGCTGGCCGGTGAGATCCCACTGGTACAGGAGAAAGAGCGCCGTCCGCCGCGCCTGGCGCCGCCCGGTGCTCACCGGTCGAGCTCCTCGATCGCAACATCGACGCGTTCGACGGTCAGACCCGCCGCCGTCCGCAACGCATCGGTGACGCTTTCCTGCACCGCGCGCGCCAGCTCCGGCAGGACCGTCCCGTACCGGGCAACGAGCTCCAGCTCGACGTGGACCTTGCCATCGGCGACGGACACGTCGAGGCCGCGTCGAGGACGCCGCGCGCGGGCGCCGCCGACCAGCTCGGCCGCCGAGATCACGAGCGCCGCGAGCGCGTCGCCCTCGATCCGGACCTCGCCGTGCGGTCCCTTCAGAACGTGCGCGTCGCGGCTCATCCGGCGCTGAGCGCGGGCAGGCGCCCCTCCATCTCAGCCAGGAAGCTCGTCGAGTACTCGCCGCTCGCGAACTCGGCCGAGCGGAGGATGTCGAGCGCGAGCCCGCGCGTGGTCGGGACGCCGTCGAGGTCGATCTCCTCGAGCGCGCGAATCCCGCGCGCGATCGCCGCCGGGCGGTCCTCGGCCCAGACGATGAGCTTGGCGATCAGCGAGTCGTAGTACGGCGAGATCGCCGAGCCCTCTTCGAGATGGGTGTCGATGCGGACGCCGGGGCCGAGCGGCGGCCGGAAGCGCGTGATCGTCCCGGGTGCGGGCGCGAAGTCGCGGGACGGATCTTCGGCGTTGAGCCGGATCTCGAGCGCGTGCCCGCGTCGCGGTGCGCGCCCGGTCAGGGACAGAGGCTCCCCCGCCGCGAGGTGCAGTTGCTCGCGCACGATGTCGACCCCGGTGACGAGCTCGCTGACGGGATGCTCGACCTGGAGGCGGGCGTTCAGCTCGATGAAGTGGAAGGTGCCGTCGGCGCCGAGCAGGAACTCGAACGTGCCCGCGTTCTCGTAGCCGATCGTCCGGCACGCCCGCTCGGCCGCGGCCTCCATCTCCTCGCGCGTCTCCGCGTCGAGCGCGGGCGAGGGCGACTCTTCGATCAGCTTCTGGTGCCGCCGCTGGATCGAGCACTCGCGCTCGCCGAGCGTGAGCACGCCGCCGTCCTTGTCGCAGAGCACCTGGATCTCGACGTGCCGCGCCGGGACGAGCGCCTTCTCGAGATAGAGCGAACCGTCCGAGAACGCGGCCTCGGCCTCGACGCGGGCCGTCGAGTAGGCCGCCTCGAGCTCGTCCGGCCCGTGAACGAGCCGCATTCCCTTCCCACCGCCGCCCGCAGTCGCCTTCAGCAGCACCGGGAAGCCGAGCTCCTCGGCTGCGAGGCGCACCTCGGCGAGCGTCGCGCCGCCCCGCGTGCCCGGCACGAGCGGGACGCCGGCGGCCTTCATCTCCGCCTTCGCCCGCGCCTTGTCGCCCATCCGCTCCATCACGTCGGCGCCCGGCCCGACGAAGACGAGGTCGTTGTCCTCGCATGCCGTCACGAACGCCGGATTCTCGGAGAGGAAGCCGTAGCCCGGGTGGACCGCCTCGCAGCCGGTCGTCCCGGCGGCGGCGATCACGTTCGCGACACGCAGGTAGCTTTCCGAGGCCGACGGCGGGCCGATGCAGACGGACCGGTCGGCCAGCCGGACGTGCAACGCGTCCCGGTCTGCGGTCGAGTAGACGGCAACCGCCTCGGCACCGAGCTCGTGGATCGCACGGATGATCCTGACGGCGATCTCGCCGCGGTTCGCTACGAGGACGCGGCTGAACATCAGAGCGTCGGCGGGGCGGCAATCGGCTCGAGCTCGAAGAGCAGCTGCCCGAACTCGACCGGCTTGCCGTTCTCGGCGTGGATCGCGGTCACGCGCCCGGCAGCGTCCGCCTTCAGCTCGTTGAAGAGCTTCATCGCCTCGAGCAGGCAGAGCGTCTGGCCGGGCGTGACGACGTCGCCCAGCTCCACGAACGCCGGCGTCCCGGGCTCGGACTGGCGGTAGAAGACGCCGACCATCGGCGACTCGACGCGGATCAAGCCGGTCGCCGCGGCCGGGACCACCGGCAGCTCGCCGGGCTCGTCCTCGGCGAGCGGCGACGCAAGCTGGAGCGCGGGGCGCTCGTCGGCCCGCCGGACGGAGACGCGCATCCCCTCGTCCTCGATCTCCACCTCAGCGACCCCGCTCTCCTGGACGATTCGGACGAGCTCACGGATCCGCTGCTCGCGCGTCTCCTCGAGCGTCGTCTCGCCGCGATCGTCGCGGTTGTGGCGGGCTCTGATCGTGCGCAGCAGCGACTCGGCCTCCTCACCGAAGAGCGCGATCAGGACGAGCTCCTCCTCGCTCGCGGCGAGCCCCTCCGCCTCGAGCCGGACGTCCTCGGCGGTCGGCGGGTCGTCGTCGAGCGGCCCCATCCCGTCTGACAGGAGTGCGACGGCCCGGGCGACGGTGGCGTCGACCGAGCCGGGCGGGCTGCCGAAGCCGCCCTGGACAAGCGAGCGAAACTCATCCACGACCGTCCCGTACCGGCGGGCGGAGAGCACGTGGATCAGCGCCTGCGAGGCGAGAATCTGGCCGATCGGCGCGGCGAGCGGCGGCCAGCCCGTCTCACGCCGGATCTGCTGTAGCTCGTCGAGCGTCTCGAGCAGGCGATCGTCGGCCGCATGGGCGCGCAGGTGCGTGTCGAGTGCCGCGACGAGCCCGGTCGGGAGGTCGTACTCCGCCGCCCGCACCGCGATTCGCGGCGCGTGCGGCGTCACGATCTCGTCGCCGATGTGCTCGTCGACGAGGTCGGACGCCTCCCACAGCTTGGCGACGTCGACGCCGGTGTCGAGGCCCATCCCGGCGAGCGCGGAGGCGAGTGACTCGCCCGCGACGCGGTGGAGCGAGAGCGCGAGCGGATAGACGGCGCAGGCGATCATGTCCGCGCCGGCGCGCGCGGCCTCGAGCGAGTCCGCCAGCGCGGTTCCACCGGCCCCCTGGCAGTAGAACCCGACCGGAAGCCCGCTCGCTTCCTTGACGCGGCCGACGAGCTCCGCCGCCTGGTGCGGCTCGAGCCCGCCGCTCGGATCGTGCACGAGCGCGCGCGTCGCCTTGATCTCCGGCAGCTCGCGCGCCTGCTCGACGACCTTGTCCATCGCGCCCTCGTCGCCGGGGCTGTAGACGAGGCCGGCGTGGAACTCCTTGCCCGCGGCGACGATCGCCTCGCCCGGCTCGCGCAGGTTGGAGACGTCGTTCAGCGGATCGTGCAGGCGGAAGACGTCGATCCCGTTCTCGGCCGCGGAGGCGACGAAGCGGCGCACGAAGTCGGCGCTGACCGGCCGCGCGCCGACCAGGAAGCGGCCGCGCAGGGCCAGGCCGAGCGGCGTCGAGGTACGTGCCTTCAGCGCCCGGATCCGCTCCCACGGGCTCTCGACACCCCGCCGGACCGCGGTGTCGAAGACGCCGCCGCCCGAGACCTCGAGCAGCGCGAAGCCGGCGCCGTCCAGCACCTCCGCGATCCGCAACAGCTCGCCCGTCGGCACGCGCCCCGCGAGTGGTTCCTGCGAAAGCAGGCGAATAGTGGTGTCGACGAGCCGCGGCACGTGCGGAGACTACCGAGTGCAGGGACGGACCTCGGGCGACGGAGCCGCTCGCCTGGCGTTCCGGCTCGTCGCTCGCGGTGCGGAGGCCGGCGGAACAGTGCTCCAGCACGGGCCGCCGGCTGGAGCGCCGCGAGCGGCGAGAGGGCGGCGGAGCCGGGCTCCGTCCGGCGGGAGCCGCCCGGCCGGGGCGTCAGGCGCGAGAGATGTAGCGGCCTTCGCGCGGGTCGACCTTGATCTTGTCGCCCGGATTGACGAAGAGCGGGACCGCAACGACCGCGCCCGTCTCCAGCGTGGCCGGCTTCGTCACGTTCGAGACCGTGTCGCCCTTGACGCCCGGCTCGGTGTCTGTCACCGCGAGCTCGATCGAGGACGGCAGCTGAACGCCGGACGGCTTACCGCCGACGAAGAGGAGCTGCACCGGGGTCGAGGGCTGCATGTAGGGCAGCTCGGCCTCGAGCGACGCGTGCGGAAGCGACATTTGCTCGTATGTCTGCTCGTCCATGAAGACGACCTCGTCACCGGAGTCGTAGAGGTACTGCATGTTCTTGACCTCGGTGAAGACGCGCGGGAACTTCTCGCCGGCGCGGAAGGTCTTGTCGACGACGGAGCCCGAGTCGACACTCTTCACCTTCGTGCGCACGAAGGCGCCGCCCTTGCCCGGCTTCACGTGCTGGAAGTCGACGATGCGCCAGACCGAGCCCTCCAGCTCGATGTGCATCCCGTTCTTGAACTCGTTCGTGCTGACGACGTCGGCCACGGCCGGCGGAGATTACCTGACGGTCGTTAGCTCCTTCGACGCCTGCGTCAGCCGCTCGCGACCGTCGTCGGTGACGAGCACCATGTCCTCGATCCGGACGCCGCCGACGCCGGGGATGTAGATGCCCGGCTCGCAGCTGATCACGTTCCCCGACTCGAAGGTGTCCGTCGACTCGGCCCGCGCAGCCGGCAGCTCGTGCACGTCGAGCCCGATCCCATGGCCGAGGCCGTGGCCGAACTCCTCGCCCCAGCCGGCCGCAGCGATCACGTCGCGGGCAGCGGCGTCAGCGTCCCGCCCACTGACGCCCGGCCCGTAGGCCTCGAGTCCTGCGATCTGGGCTTCCAGGCAGACGGCATAGGCGCGCGCGAGCTCGTCCGAAAGGTCGCCTGTGGCGAACGTGCGCGTGCAGTCCGAGGCGTAGCCGTCGACGCGACAGCCCGCGTCGATCGTGACCAGCGTGTTCGCAGCGATCTCGGCATCGCGGACATCCGCGTGCGGGCTGGCGCCGTTCTCGGCCGCGGCGACGATCGAGTCGAATGAGAGCTCCGAGGAACCGTGCTCGTGGAAGAGCTCGCGCACGCGCCACGCCAGCTCACGCTCGCTTCGGCCGGTGAACTGCTCCTCGGCGAGCGCGGCGAAAACCCGGTCGGAGATCTCGGCCGCCTCGCGCATCGCCGCGATCTCCTCCGGCTCTTTGATCGCGCGCAGCCGCTCGACGAGCCCCGTCTGGGCGACCGTCTCGACGCCTCCCTCGCGCAGCTGCTCGTTCGCGGCGACGGTGACGACGTGCGCCTCGATCCAGATCGTCCGTCCCGCCAGCCGCGTCGAGAGGTCGCCGATGACGGCGCGGGCCGTCTGCTCGAAGCGGATGCCCTCGAGCGCGCGTGCCTTCTGCGCGTAGCGGAAGTCGGTGAAGAGGGTCGCCTCGGCGTCGGGCTCGACGAGCACGGCGGCGTTCGAGCTCTGAAGGCCGGTCAGGTAGCGGATGTTGACGCCGCTCGTGACGAGCAACGGCTCGTCGAGCAGGGCCGCGAGGCGCTCGATCCTGCTCACTGCTTCGCCAGCCACTCGAGTGCCTCCCGGTAGCCCTCCGGCCCCTTCCCGAGGATCCGCTTGCCGGCCAGGTCGCCGATCACCGAGTGCCGACGCCACTCCTCGCGCTCCTCGATGTTCGAGAGATGCACCTCGACGACGGGCACCTTGAAGAGCTCGACCGCGTCTCGGATCGCATAGCTGTAGTGCGACCACGCACCCGGGTTGAGGATGACCCCGCCGGCCCAGTCGAGCGCGTCGTGACACCAGTCGACGAACTGCCCTTCGTGGTTCGTCTGGCGGCAGCGCGTGGTGCACTCGAGCACCTTCGACCACGCATAGATCTGGCTCTCCAGCTCCGCCAGGCCGATCCCGCCGTAGATGGCCGGGTCGCGCTTGTCGAGAGCGTCGAGGTTGACCCCGTTGAGGACGGCCACGCGCATGGTCGCCGACTCTACCCGGCGATCAGGGCGTCGAGCGCAGCTCGAACCTCCGCGAGCGGCACCTCGACGCCGACCCTCGGCTTGCCGGGTTCGTCGAGGAGCACCAGGCGGGGAGTGCCGCCGACCACCTTCTTGTCGCGTCCGAGTGCCGCCCAGGCGGCGTCGCGATCGACCCTGACCGGCTCGGGGCGGAGCGTCTCCTCGACCGCCGTCGTGTCGAGACCGGAGAGCCGCAGCGCCGCCAGCAGCCCCAGCGCGACCGCGCGTCCGTGCGGCAGCTCAAAACCGGCTGCAGCCTCGAGCGCGTGCGCGAACGTGTGGCCGAGATTGAGCTGCGCGCGCTCGCCCCGGTCGTTGGGGTCGCGCAGGCAGACGGCCGTCTTGAAGGCGGCCGCCTTGCGTACCTGCTCCTCGAGCGGCAGCTCCCAGATCGGCTCGCCGGCGAGCAGACCGGTCTTCACCACCTCGGCGCGGCCGTTCGCGAGCTCGTTCTCAGGCAGCGTCTCGAGCGTCGCGGGATCGATCACGATCCGGACCGGCCAGTGGAAGGCACCGACGATGTTCTTCGCCCCCGGCAGGTCGATCGCCGTCTTCCCGCCGATCGCCGCATCGACCTGGCCGACGAGCGTCGTCGGCACCGCGACCCAGTCGATCCCGCGGAAGTAGCTCGCGGCGGCAAAGCCGGCCACGTCGGTGGTGCAGCCGCCGCCGAGCGCGACGAGCGTGCCGCCGCGCTCGAGCCTGAGCGCGTGCCAGAGCGCCTCGAGCGACTCGACCGTCTTCGCCTGCTCGCCCGGCGCCAGCTCGTGGACAGCCTGCGCGCGAGCGCCGAGCGCGAGTTGGACGTCCATCCCGTAGATCCCCGCCACCCGTGCATCGCTGACGATCTCGGCCCGCCCATCGCCGGGGACGAGCTCGCCGAGCCGCTCGAGCGCGCCCGTCTGGACGTGGACGCCCCCGGCGGCGAGGACGGCGCCGTCGAGATCGGTCGTGCGCGCGTCCGCAGCGTCGTCGTAGAGCGGTCGCCGCTGCTCGTAGAGCGTCCGGAACGCCGCCTCGTCCTGCGCCAGCGGGCGGTCGCCGCCGACGCGGCGCCATGCCTCCTCGGCGTCGATCTCGACCAGGACGGTGACGGCCCGCCGGCGCAGTGCCGTCCGGATCTCGTCGGTCCCGACGGCACCGCCGCCGAGCGCGATCACGGCGGGGCTGTTCGACCCGAGGGCGTCGCGCGCGTGTTTCGACTCACGCAGCCGGAACGCCGCCTCGCCACCGGTCTCGAAG
Organism: Gaiellaceae bacterium; assembly: GCA_035556515.1. GTDB lineage: Bacteria > Actinomycetota > Thermoleophilia > Gaiellales > Gaiellaceae > Gaiellasilicea. The sequence continues at coordinate 11,580 of DATMEO010000030.1, read as the reverse complement.
ATCCGCGCGATCGGCTGCTCACGCTCGATCTCGCGATCGACGTCGACGAACGGGCGGCCCAGCTTCTCGGCGAGTGCCGCGCCGAGCGTGGACTTGCCGGCACCCATGAAGCCGATCAGAGCGACATGACGGTCTAGCGCGTGCGTATCCGCTCCAGGTACGCCCGATGGGCGGCGAGCATGTCGATCAGCGCGTCGCCGCCGAATTTCTCCCGGGCAGCGCGGGCGAGCTCCCACGCAACCACTGCCTCGGCGACGACGGCGAGCGCCTCGACGGCGGCGACGTCGCTGCGCTCGACGAGCGCCTGCGCCGGCTCGCCGCTGGCGAGGTCGACGGAGTCCAGCGGGCGCATCAGCGTCGGCAGCGGCTTCATCGCTGCGCGGACGACGATCTCCTCGCCGTTCGAGATCCCGGCCTCGACCCCGCCGGCGCGGTTCGAGCGCCGCCCGAGCCCGGGCTCGATCTCGTCGTGCGCGGCCGAGCCGCGCTCGCGCGCGAGCGCGAAGCCGTCGCCGATCTCGACGCCCTTCACCGCCTGAGTGCCCATCAGCGCCGCGGCCAGGCGCGCGTCGAGCCGATCCTCGCGGGAGGCGTAGGAGCCGAGGCCCGGGAAGGCGCCCGTCGCGCGGACCTCGACGACGCCGCCGAGCGTGTCGCGGTCGGCGCGGGCGGCGTCGATCGCCGCCTCCCACCCCTCACGCTCGCCGCCGATCTCAAGCACCGAGCCCGCGACCTCGATCTCGAGCTCGCGCAGCAATGCCTTCGCGACGGAGCCGGCGGCCACGTAGACGGCGGTGTGGCGCGCGCTCGCGCGCTCGAGCGCGTCACGGACGTCCTCGTGGCCGTACTTGAGCACCCCGGCGAGGTCGGCGTGGCCGGGCCGCGGCAGCGTCACCGGCTTCGTCCCCTTCCCCGACGGCTCGCCCTCCGGCGGCCACGGATTCATCCCCCACTCCCAGTTCTTGTGATCCCGGTTGCGGACGACGAGCGAGAGCGGCGTCCCCAGTGTCCGTCCGTGCCGGAGGCCGGCGAGCACCTCGACCTCGTCCCGCTCGAGCTGCTGGCGCGGGCTGCGGCCGTAGCCCTGCTGGCGGCGGTGCAGGTCGGCGTCGATCGTGGCGCGTTCGAGCGTCAAGCCGGCCGGCAGTCCGGTCAGGATCGCGACGAGCGCCGGGCCGTGCGACTCGCCTGCGGTGGTGAGGCCCAGCGTCACGCCCGCAAGCGTATGCGTCAGGCCGGAACGGCCACGAGCTGGAGCCGATACGCGAGCCCCACGGCTTCCGCGCGGCTGTGCACGCCGAGCTTGGCGAGGATGTGCTCGATGTGCGAACTCACGGTCTTGGGGCTGATGACGAGCCGTCGCGCGATCTCCTGTTGCTGAATGCCCTCCGCGAGCAGCCGGAGCACGTCGAGCTCACGTGGGGTCAGTCCGGGCGCGGTGATCTCGCCGTGCACGAACCGCCGCAGCAGACACCGCAGCCGGGCGAGAAGCTCGTCCGGGGCGAACGGCTTGACGAGATAGTCGTCTGCGCCGATCGTGAGGCCTGCGACGCGGTCGAACGACTCCGTGCGCTCTCCGGAGACGAAGAGAACCGGGAGCCCGAGCCGGAGCTCGTCCCTGATCGAGCGGCACACTTCGTAGCCGGACAGACCCGGCATGCTCACATCGAGGATGACCGCCGCAGGAGGGTCGGCAGCAAGGGAGGCAAGCGCATCGCTGCCGCTGCTTGCGGGCACGGCCGCGTAGCCGTGGTCATCGAGCAGCCCGCAAAGGTAGTCGCGGAAAGCGTCGTCATCGTCCACGACGAGAACCCGTTCTTGCCCGCTCGATGGCCGCATGGCCCCTCCTCGCGCTACTAGATACACCAGTCACGAGCCGAGTGCAAGGCGATCGCCCTACTGCAACGACCCGAGGGGAATCCGTCGTCGGCCCTCTATCGAGAGAGCTGCAACGGTCTTAGCGTTGGCGGCGGGAGCAGGGCCGACGGAGGCCCGAGGCGTCGCGCCCACGTGCGCGACCGACGAGAAATGGGGAATTCGATGAAGAGACACGTTTGGGCGGCACGCGTGATCGCGATCAGCACAGTTGCGCTGGCCGGGCTCGTTTTCGCGGCGCCGAGCCTGGCGACGCCCGTTACGTTTTCGGAGATCGTGGAGCAGACCGACTTGACGCAGGCCGGCGTGGCCGGCGTCGGCTCGTCGTCCTCCGTGAACATCTCGTTGAGCGGCATCAGCGGGACGGTCACGAAGGCGTATCTGTACTACCACGGCATCGGCAACCCTGCCTACGCACCCGCCGCCGTGACATTCGGCGGCGCTCCCGTCGTCCCGGTTTCGATCGGCAATGCATCGACGAATTGCTGGGGCGGCGGCTCCAGCACTGCGTACCGCGCCGACGTCACCGCGACCGTCGTCGGAAACGGCACGTACGCGGTCGGCAACCTCGCCAACGGGCCGGGTCTGAGCGCGAACGGTGCCTCCCTGGTCGTCTTCTTCGACGATGGCAACGCGGCGAACAACCGCGACGTCGCGCTCTTCGAGGGAAACGACTCCGACAACACAGGCGGCTTTCCGGGAGAGACCCCCGGCTGGCATTCCGTCCTGTCCAACGTCGAGTACACGGCCGGGACCGCCAACGTCAGCATGCACGCAGCCGACGGCCAGCCTGCCGGGGACGGGAACGTCGTCTTCACGGCAACCCCGGACAATGGGGGCACGAACCCGCTGACGATCGTGGATACGCCCCTGCTCTGGGAGGGCGTGTCTCTGCCGAACGCGGGGCAGGGGCGGAACGGCCTCGGGCTCTACGACATCCATTCCTTCGACATCACTGCGCTCTTCAACGCCACGGCCGCGACGTACACGGTCAACCTGGACCAGAACGCCGGCAGTGACTGCCTCGGGCTCATCCTCGCGATGCTCGACTTCGAGGCGGGCACCCTGCAGGCCGAGACGTGCGGGAACGGAATCGACGACGACGGCGACGGCCTGATCGACGAGGGCTGCGACAGCGACGGCGACGGCGTTCAGGACGTGGACGACAATTGTCCGGACACGCCGAACCCGGGCCAAGCGGACGCGGACGGCGACGGGGTCGGCGACGCCTGCGACGACTCAGACGGCGACGGCGTCTTCGACGACACCGACAACTGCCGGACGACTGCGAACCCGGGCCAAGCAGACGTGGACGGCGACGGGATCGGCGACGCCTGCGACGACTCAGACGGCGACGGCGTCTTCGACGACACCGACAACTGCCGTGTGACGCCGAACTCCGATCAGGCCGACCAGGACGGCGACGGGATCGGGGACGCTTGCGACCCGGATCGCGACGGCGACGGTGTTCCCAACGACACGGACAACTGCCCCGACATCCCGAATCCGGATCAGGCCGATGCGGACTTCGACGGCACGGGCGATGTCTGCGATCCGGAGTTCACGAGCACGCCGTGCAAGGTGACGGGCGGCGGCTTTACGACGCCCGACAACAACTTCGGCCTCAATGCACAGTACTCCGCAGGCGGAGGCGCAAAGGGGAACGTCAACTACCAGGACAAGTCGAGCAACGACCATCTCAAGGGAGCCGCGGTGTCAGGTGTCGCCTGCAGCGGCAACTCCTTCTCGATCGTCGGTACGGGGACGGTGGGCGGCGCGACCGTCTTCTTCCTCGCGCGCGGCGAGGACAACGGCGAGCCCGGTAGCGGGGACAAGCTCGGCATCGAATGGAGCGGCGGCGATGTGTACAGCACGCCGCTCAGCGTGCTGTTGGGTGGGAACACGCAGATCCACTAGCGCGCCACGAGCAGCGACAGCGTGGGCCTGCTCCGGCAGGCCCACGCCACGCTTATGAGGCACGTGTTGCCGCTCTCATGACCTCCACCGGCGCCGGCACCCCGGTCCAGCGCTCGAACGAGGCGGCGCCCTGCGCGACGAGGACGTCGAGGCCGTCCACGAGCTCGCACCCGGCGGCGAGCGCGGCGGCTGCGTGGGCCGTCTCGCCGCCCTCGGTGCGGTACGCGAGATCGATCACCGTCTGGCCGGCACGCGGCTGGAAGAGCAGCTCGTCCTTGACCGGCGTTGCCTGCACGACGAGCTCGGCTGTATCTGTTTGCGGCGGCCATTCGGCCCGGCGCGAGTAGACCTCGACGGCCGTCCCGCGCGCGACGAGCTCGGCGATCCACGCAGTCGCGGCGCCGCCGGCTCCGACGACGGCGGCCGTCGCCGGATGACGGTCGCCGAGCGCGGCTGCGTCGGTGCTCGAGCCGAGTACGCGCCCGCCCCGGATCACGAGCGTGTTCACCGAGGAGACATCTCCCTCGACCTCGTCGCAGAAGGCGACCACAGTCTGCTTGTGCGGTGTGGTCACGTTCGCGCCGGCGAAGCCGAGCGCCACGAGGCCGCGCACCGCTTCCCCGAGTCGCTCCGGCGCAACGCCAAGCGGGACATACGCGTAGTCGAGCGCGAGCGCCGCAAAGGCGGCGTTCTGCATCCGCGGCGAGAGCGAGTCCACCTTGGGATCGCGGAGGAGCCCGACCAGCTGTGTGGTGCCGCCGATCACGACCGAGGCTTGTGTCTATCAGTCACAAGCACGTCGCCAGCCCGCACGGTTGCGTAGGCCGAGGCGAGCTTGTGTCTATCAGTCACAAGCTCAGCCGCAGCCGAAGCCGTACTCGCAGGCCTTGGCGTAGAACTCAGACTCGCTCGCGGTGAAGAAGTGATGGATCCGGTCCGGCTTGCGCACGAAAAAGAGGTAGTCGACCTTGGCCGGGTGCGCGGCGGCCTGCATCGAGGCGAGGCCGGGGTTCGCGATCGGTGTCGGCGGCAGGCCGGTACGGTTGCGCGTGTTGTACGGGTTGTCGCTCTCGAGCTGCGAGACCCGCAGTGCCTCGGTGCCGGGGACGTCGAGCCCGTAGCGGATCGTGGCGTCGATCCCAAGCGGCATCCCCGCCTTGAGCCGGTTGTAGATCACCGCCGCGACCTTCGGGCGCTCGTCGGGCGCGATCGTCTCCTTCTCGACCATCGACGCGATGATCAGAACGTCGTACGGCGTCAGGTTCTTCTTCTTCGCGGCGGCGAGGTCGACCTTGGCCCAGTTCGTCTCGAAGTGCTCGAGCTGGTCCGCGACCAGCTGCGCGCTCGTCGTCTTGGGGGTGAATTCGTAGGTCGCCGGGAAGAGGAAGCCCTCGATCCCCTTCGCGTCCTTCCGGAACGTGGGCGGCACGGTCGCGGCCTTCGACGCCGTCGCGTACGTGTTGCCGGAGAGCTTCGGCGTCACCTTGCGCTTCGTCTTCGCGATCTGCCGCACCTCCGCCACGCGCTTCACCATCTCCTTACGGTTGAAGCCCTCGGGAAAGACGACGCGGAGGATCGTCGGCTTCGGCGCCGCGACGGTCGTCGCAGGGGGCGGCTCCCCGGACGAGCTGTCGCCGAACGCGGTGACCCCAAGCCAGAGCGCGAGCCCGAGGAAGCCGACCAGGAGCAGCGCGGCGATCGCCCGCCGGCGGGCGATCTGGCCCTTCGGCGGGCGGCGCTCCGGCCGGCCCGGCTTCGGTGGCATTACGCCTCTCGACTCGTCCATGCCAGCCAGCTCTCGAGCAGGTGCGCGGCGGCGCGTGCGTCCTCGGATCCAGCTTTCGAGGGCGCTGCCGCGGCCATGGAGGTCGTGAACCGTTCGTCGTATGTCTCGACCGGAACGTCGAGCCGTCCGCGCAGGACCTCGACGAACTCACTCGTCTCGCGGGCCTGTGCGCCCTCCTCTCCGCGAAGCGTCAGAGGAAGCCCGACGACGACGACCTCTGCCTGCGCTTCTGCGACGAGCGCAGCGATCATCTCGATCCTGATATGTGGCGGTACGCCCTCGATGACGCCGAAGGGCCGAGCCAATGTGCCGGTGGGATCGGAGACCGCGACGCCGGTACGCGCCGAGCCGTAATCCAGTGCGAGAATCCTCAGGAGAGCGCCTCGAGGATCGTCTGTTCGGCGAGCGCGACCGCGTTGTCGAGACCTGCGGCGTCCTTGCCGCCGGCGCGCGCCATCGTCGGCCGCCCGCCGCCCTTGCCGCCGATCAGCGCCGCCGCCTCGCGGATCACGTCGCCGGCGTTGACGCCGCGGCCCTCGAGCGACTTGTCGAGATTGATCAGAAGCTGCGCGGCGCCGTTGTCGCGCAGGCCCACGATCACGGCCGCGGGCGCATGCGTTGCTTTCAGCCTGTCCGAGACGTCGAGCGGATCGCCCGAGTTCAACTCGACGACGAGTACGGTCACGTCACCAGCGGCCGTCTCCCGGGTGACGGTGAAGTCGGCGTCCGCCTTTGTGTCGCCACCCTGCTTCGCCTCCTTCCGAGCCTTCGCCAGCTCGCCCCGCAGCTCGTCTCCCTCCCTCGCGCGCTCGTGCAGGAGCGCGAATGCCTCGCCGGAGGTGACCGCCTCGATCCGCCGGGCGCCCGAGCCGACCGAGCCCTCGGAGAGGATCACGAACGGCCCGACCTCGGCGGTCGAGCGGACGTGGGTGCCGCCGCAGAGCTCCCGTGAGAAGCCGTCGATCTCGACGACGCGGACGATGTCGCCGTACTTCTCGCCGAAGAGCATCTGCGCGCCGAGCCGCCTCGCCTCGTCGATCGGCGTCTCGAAGGTCCGCACCGGCCGGCCGGCGAAGACCTGCTCGTTGACGAGCTCCTCGACCTGGCCGCGCTCCTCGGCGGTCAAGGCCTGCCCGTGCGTGAAGTCGAAGCGCAGCTTGTCCGGGCGCACGGCGGATCCGGCCTGCTGGACGTGCTCGCCGAGCACGCGCCGAAGCGCCTCGTGCAGGAGGTGGGTCGCCGTGTGGTTCGCCATCGTCGGGAACCGCACAGCCCACGGGACGACGGCCTTGACGCGATCACCGACCGTAAAGCCCTCACCCTCGAAGACGAGCGTCTGGTCCTCGCCGAGGCGAACTGCCTCGCGCAGCTCTGCGCGCGCTCCCGTCTCGTCGTGCTCGATCCAGCCCTGGTCGGAGACCTGACCGCCGCCGGCCGGGTAGAACGGCGAACGCTCGAGCTTCGCCTCGAAGGTGCCGTCGCCGAGATCGTTGAGCGCCACGATCGCGGTCAGCACCTCGGTCTGCTCGAAGCCGACGAAGTCTGTCTTCTTGCTGACCGAGCCAGCGATGCGAGAAGTGAACTTCAAATCGAGACTTGATTTACCGCGCGACACCTCGCGATGCTCGGCCATCCGCTCGCGGTAGCTGTCCTCGTCGACCGGGATCCCGCGCTCGAGCGCCAGCTCCCTGGTCAGCTCGTACGGGAAGCCGTAGGTCGCCGTCAGGTCGAAGGCATCTTTGCCGGAGATCGCGCCGGCAGCGGCGACCTCCTCGAACAGCTTCATCCCGCGCGCGAGCGTCTCGGTGAAGCGCTCCTCCTCGGCGCGGAGCACGTCCCGGATCCGCACCTGGTGCTCCGGCAGCTCGGGGAACCACTGGCCCATCTGCTCGACGACGACGTCGCTGATCCCCCAGAGCTCGTCGAGCCCGATCGTGCGAGCCTGCTGGACGGCGCGGCGGATGATCCGCCGCAGCACGTAGCCGCGGCCCTCGTTCGACGGCGTGACGCCGTCGCCGACGAGGAACGTCATCCCGCGGCCGTGATCGGCGAGGACGCGATGCGCCTTCGTCGCTGCCTCCGAGTCGCCGAACGCGACGCCGCTCTCGCCCGCGACCCAGTCCATGATCGCCTGGTAGCCGTCGGTCTCGTAGACGGAGCGGTTGGGCACGTCCTGGACGATCGCCGCCAGGCGCTCGAGCCCCATCCCGGTGTCGATGTTCTGCTTCGGCAGCGGCGTCAGGGTCCCGTCCGGGTGCTGCTCGTACTCCATGAAGACGAGGTTCCAGAACTCGAGAAAGCGGTCGCAGCGCGGGCAGGCGGGCGCGCACGTGGGGTCGCCGCAACCGTGCTCTGCGCCCCAGTCCCAGTAGATCTCCGAGTCAGGCCCGCACGGCCCAGGCCCGCCGACCGACCAGAAGTTCTCCACGCTCGGGAGCGGGACGATCCGCTCGGGCGGCATTCCGACCGCCTCCCACTCCCGGATCGCAACCTCGTCCGGACCGAGGTCGAAGAGCGGGTCGCCGGCGTGGATCGTCACCCAGACGCGGTCCCAGTCGAGCTGGAGCCGCTCCTGGACGAACTCGCGCGCGAGCTCGATCGCGCCCGCCTTGAAGTACTGCCCGAACGAGAAGTTGCCGAGCATCTCGAAGAAGGTGAGGTGGTGCCCGTCGGTGCCGACCTCGTCGATGTCGGGCGTGCGGAAGCACTTCTGCGAGGTCGCCGTCAGCAGCGCCGGCGGCTCCTCACGTCCGAGGAAGAACGGCATCTGCGGCTGCATCCCCGCAGTCGTCAGCAGCGTCGAGTGGTCGTCGGCCCGCGGCACGAGCGGCCAGGACGGCAGCCGCGTATGGCCCTTCTCCTCCATGAACGCGAGGAAGCCCTCGCGCAGCTCGGCGCTCGTACGCACCCTGGGATTGTAGGGGCGGCTAACTCGCTCGACGTTTGGGCGCAAGCACCTCGAGCTGCTCCTCGGTCGCGATCTCGTCGCGGATCTTCTCGAGCGCGCGGCGGATCAGCCGCGAGACGTGCATCTGCGAGATCCCGACGTGCTGCGCGATCTGGCTCTGGGTCAGCCCGTCGAAGAAGCGCAGGTGGAGAATCCGGCGCTCGCGCTCGTCGAGCACGCGGAAGCCGGGTGCGAGCACTGCGCGATCCTCCGAGACCGAGTACTGATGCTCCTCGGTGCCGAGCGACTCGAGCGGGTCGAGCTCGCCGTCCTCGTCGGAGCCGCCGGCCGAGAGCGAGAGCGACGTGTACGCGCGGCCGGACTCGAGCGCCTCGAGCACGAGCTCCTCCTCGACGCCTGCCGCCTTGGCCAGCTCCGGGATCGTCGGCGAGCGGCCGAGCTGGACGGTCTGGTCCTCGACGATCTTCGAGAGCTGGACGTTCAGCTCCTGGAGCCCGCGCGGGACGCGCACGGCCCAGCCCTTGTCGCGGAAATGGCGCTTGATCTCGCCGATGATGTTCGGCGTCGCGTAGGTGGTGAGCTCGACGCCGCGATCGATGTCGAAGCGGTCGATTGCCTTGATCAGGCCGATGCAGCCGATCTGGACGAGGTCGTCGAGCTGCTCGCCGCGGTAGGCATAGCGGCGGGCGAGGGAGCGGACGAGCGAGAGGTACTGCTCGATCAGCTGCTCGCGCGCGGCCAGGTCGCCCTGTTCGTGGTAGCGGCGCAGCAGCGCCTTGTCGGACGCGCGCGTCACGACTGCCGCTCCGCGAGTGTGAATGCCTTGCGCAGGTCGACCCAGGCGCCACCGTCGCGCTCGCTCAGCGTCACGCCGTCGACGGTCGTGTCGAGCAGCCGACGCAGGCCGAGCGTCTCGCCGGCGTCCGCTTCGAGCTCGGAGACCGTCCGCTCGCCGACGGGTCCGACGGAGACGTCGATCGCGTCGGTGCCGACCCGGAGTCGCACGCGCACCTCGCCGTCGTCGTCCTCGTTGTGCTCGAGCAGCGAGCCGAGCGCGAGCTGGAGGTCGTCCAGCACGTCGAGCGTGACGTCGTGGCGTGCGGCGATGCCTCCCACCACGAGCTCGGCGACGATCGAGAAGTCCCGCTCGCGCGGAATTGTGATCTCGATCGTGTCCTGCACCTGCGTCTCCATCAAGTTGTGCCACTGTCGGCGGCGCGAAGCTCCTCTTCGAGGTCTCGCTCTCGCCGTGCGGCTGCTTCCTTCGCGCTCTGGACGGCCTCGCCGAAGTCATGGCGAGCCTTGAACGCGGCGACGCCGTGCGTCAATCCCGCGGCGAGGCCGGAGATCTTCTGCACCGGGCGCGTGATCGCCATGCTCACGGCACGTACCGCCGTGTCCGCGCTGTCCGCCATGTCCACTGCGCTGTCCGTCACCTGATCCACCTTGTCCAGCTGCCCGTTCACCTTGTCGACGCTCTCGCCGACCTTGTGGATGACGGGCAGCAATTCGCGTTCCGTCCCTCTGATGAACGAAGAAAGCCGGGCGAAGGTTCCGCCCAGGCGCACAAATGCGTACGCGAGGCCGAAACCGACGGCGAGCAGGAAGACGGCGAGGGCGTAGTTGGCGATATCGCCCGCGCTGGCGGCTAGAAGCTGCACGCGGGCATCCTAGACACGAGTTGCGGCCGATACCACGCCGCAACCTATAACGGCGTCCTCGTCGTAGAGCACGGCGATCTGGCCGGGAGCGACGCCGTACGCGGGCTGGGCGAGCTCGAGCGTGAATCCCGTCGCCGTCGGCGTCACGCGCGCGGGCAGCGCCGGGGAGCGGTAGCGCAGCTTCGCTTCGACGTGCTCGACCGGCGCATGCAGGGTTCCGCGCACATCGACGGCGGTGCAGGCGAGCGAGCCGCGCGGTCCGACGACGAGGGTGTTCGTGACCGGGTCCGACCGCAGCGCGTAGAGCGGCTCGGCTGCTGCGACGCCGATCCCGCGGCGCTGGCCCGGCGTGTAGCGCCAGACGCCCTCGTGCCGGCCGACCTCGACGCCGTCCTCGTCGACGATCGCGCCCTCGGCCGGCGCGAGCCCACGGCGCTCGAGGAACGCCCGGTAGTCGTCGCCGGCGAGGAAGCAAGCCTCCTGGCTCTCGCGGCGCTCCGCGACCTCCAGGCCGGCTGCGCCCGCCTCGCTGCGCGTGTCGGCCTTGGTCTGCTCACCGAGCGGGAACGCGATCCGGTCGAGCACGGACGGGTCGAGCGGAGCGAGCATGTACGACTGATCCTTGTCCGGGTCGGCCGCCCGCGCGAGCAGCCTGCGTCCGTCGCGCTCGACGATGCGCGCGTAGTGGCCGGTCCAGAGAAGGGCTGCGCCTGCGCGCTCGGCGAAATCGAGCAGCTCGGCGAAGCGGAACTCGCCGTTGCAGCGGCCGCACGGGTTCGGCGTCTCGCCGCGCGCGTAGGAGGCGACGAACGGGTCGACGACGACGCGGCGGAACTCCTCGCGCAGGTCGAGCGTGACGTGCGGCAGCCCAAGCGCGTGACAGGTCTCGCGGGCGGAGATCACGGCCTCGGGCGAGCAGCAGGCCCGCTCCGAGTCCGGCCCCGCCGGGTCGAGCCAGAGCCGGAGCGTGACGCCGATCGCCTTCGGCCCCGCCCGGAGCAGCGCAACGGCGCTGTCGACCCCGCCGCTCATCGCTACCGCGACCCGATCCGGGTCGGCGTCGGCGCCGAACGCCGGTGCGAGCGCATTCGCGAGCGCATCGGCGGCAAGCGTCTCGCCGGGCACGGCGGCCGCCTCGAGCAGCGTCAGGCCGGCGAGCGGCTCGGCCATGCCGGGCGCATCCGCTTCGACGATCCGGTTGCCGTCGATCCGCAGGCGGACGAACGCGAGGTCGGCGCCGCGGGCTGAGTCTCCGAGAACCTCGATCACCGACGCAGCGTAGCCGCGGAGAGTTTGTGTTCCTATCACACAAGCTCTGAAAAAAGCGCTCCACCCTGCCGATGCTTCCTTGCGCCGATGCGAACCTGCCTTAGCAGGTGGGTGCCGTGCCGGACGTCGACGGGTGAGGTCTAGACCGGACCCAGGCTCCCTTC
>DATMEO010000029.1:0-14479 GCA_035556515.1 Gaiellaceae bacterium | reverse complement strand
ATCATCCGCATCGTCGAGCTCTTCCCCGCACCGTTCGGACCGAGGAAGCCGAACGCCTCTCCCTGCTTGACATCGAGGTCGATCCCGTCGACGGCGACGAGATCTCCGAAGCGTTTGACGAGCCCGCGGGCGTGGATCATGACGCCGTTCTCGCTCACCGCGTCAACCTACCTCTGCCGGTCGAACCGCTTTTCGCGTCGCTTCGACGTCCCGGGCGATCTGGTCGATCAGGTCCTGCTCGCTCGCGAAGACCTGCTCGTCGCGGAGGCGGTCCCAGAGCTCGACGACGAGCCGGCGGCCGTAGAGGTCGCCCTCGAAGTCGAGCAGGTACGGCTCGATCCGGCGCTCGTCGCCGCCGTAGTGCGGATTCGTCCCGATCGAGATCGCGGCGCGACGGCCGAGCGCCGCGCCGGCGTAGATTCCGTAGGCCGGCACGAGCAGGGCCGGCTCGACGGCCAGGTTCGCCGTCGGGTAGCCGAGCGTCCCACCACGCTGGTCGCCGCCGACGACGATCCCGTCCAGCTCCGGCGGCCTGCCGAGCAGCCGCGCCGCCGCGCGCACGTCGCCCTCGTGCAGCGAGCGGCGGATCTCGGTCGAGGAGACACCATCCAGCAGTGGCACCGGCAGCACCTCGTACCCGAGCCGCTCGAGCAGCTCGAGATCGCCGCGGCGCCTGCGCCCGAACCGGAAGTCGGCGCCGGCGACGACGACCGCCGCGTCGGCGAGCTGCTCTGCCGCGAACTCTTCCGGCTCCAGCTTGGCGACGTCGAGGGTGAACTCGACCACCGTCGTCTCGGCGACGCCGAGCTCGGCCAGCAGCTCGAGCCGGCGCTCGAGCGTCGCCAGCGCCTCGACGAAGTTGCCGAGAACGACGCGCGGATGCGGCTGGAACGTCAGCACCCGGACGGGCAGCCCCGTGCCGAGCGCGGTCTCGATCACGCGGCGATGCCCGAGGTGGACGCCGTCGAACGTCCCGATCGCGACCGCAAACCGCTTCTCGGCCGTGCTCACGGCAGCAGGGCGAGCGCCTGCTCGGCCGGGATCACGCGCTCCTCGTCGGCGTCCTCGACGCTGAACGGACCCACCTCGAGCCGGCGCAGCGCCACGCAGTGACCGCCGAGCGCCTCGGCGATAGCCCGGACGTACGTCCCCGAGCTGACGCGCAGATCGAGCGTGACGATGCCGTTCGTATACGCGATGACGTCGAGCGCGTCGACGCGCGAACGCCGGAGCGGCATCTCCACCTCGATGCCGCGACGGTGCAGCTTGTAGGCGCGCTCACCGCCGATCTTGACCGCGGACGCGGCCGGGATCGGCAGCTCGATCTCGCCGCGGAGGCCCGCGAGCGCGCGCTCGAGCCCGTCCGGAGTGGGTGCCTCCTGGCGCCCGACCACGGCGCCTTCCGGATCGCCCGTGGCAGTACGGGCCGTCAGGTCGACGTCCGTGAGATAGCGCTTGTCGAGACCGACGAACGATCCCGCCAATTTTGTCGAGCGCCCGGAGAGCAAAAGCAACAATCCCGTCGCGAACGGGTCAAGAGTTCCCGCATGACCCATCTTCGTCCCCAGGCGAGCACGCACGCGCGCCATCACCGCGAACGACGACGGCCCCGCCGGCTTGTCGACGAGGATGACCCCGCTCGGCTCGAGCCCCTTCGGCGGCATCAGCGCGGCGGAGCGGAGGCGGCGGCGAATTCGCGCCGCAGGAAGGCTGTGATCTCGTCGATCGACGCGTCGCTCGAGAAGCCCGCCGCCTGCCGGTGGCCGCCGCCGCCGGACTCGCGCGCGATCGCGGAGACGTCGAGCTCGTCGTGCGAGGCCCGGAGCGAGATCCGGCGGGCCGGCGAGCCGCCTCGGGGCGGCTCGCGGATCAGGGCAGCCATGTCGGCGCCCTCGACGGCGCGCAGGAAGTCGATGATCCCCTCCGAGTACGGCTCCACCGCGCCCACCTCGGCGAAATCGTCGCGGAGCAGGTACGAGATCACGAGCCCGCCACCCTCGTACACGTGCGCCCGCTCGAGGGCGCGCGCGAGCAGCTTCAGCTTCGCGAACTGGACGCTCTCGTACACGCCCTGGAAGACCTTGTGCACGTCGGCGCCCGCCTCGACGAGCTCGGCCGCGAGCCGAAGCGCCTTCGGCGTCGTGTTCGCATACTGGAAGCGGCCGGTATCGGTCACGAGCGCGACGTAGAGCGGCTCCGCCAGCTCGGGCGTCAGCTCGATCTCGAGCTCGGCGATCACGTCGCGCAACACCTCGCCCGTCGAGGACGCCGCAGCGTCGACGAGGTTGACGTCGCCGAAACGCGAGTTGTCGTGGTGGTGGTCGACGTTGATCGTGAACGGCGCCGAGTGGAGCGCCGCGGCGTCGGCGCCCAGCCGGCTCTCGTTGGCGGCGTCGACGGCGACGAGAGTGCGCTCGGCCGCGTCGTCGGGGAGCTCGCGCCGCAGCTGCTCGAGCGGCAGAAAGCGGTACTCGCCCGGGAGCGGAGCCGGGCCGGGCAGGAACATGAGGCTGTCCTTGCCGAGCGCCGTCAGCGCGAGCTGCGTCGCGAGCAGCGAGCCGAGTGCGTCGCCGTCGGGATTCTCGTGCGTCGTGACGAGGAAACGTTCGGCGCCGCGGATCGCCTCGACGACCGCCCCGAGGTCAGTCTGCGTCGTGCTTTGATTCAGCGGATTCTGGTTCGGGGGCGAGCTCATCGATGAGTTTGGACATCCGCACGCCGTGCTCGACCGCGTGATCGTATTCGAACGTGAGCGTCGGAGTCCGCTTCAGCCGCAGCTCGCGTGAGATCCGCGACTGCAGCACGCCGTGCGCTGCATCGAGGCCCGTCATGCTCTTGTTCCGCTTCTTCTCGCCGCCGAGCACGCTGACGAAGACGACCGCCTGCCGGAGATCGGGCGAGGTGTCGACGCCGGTAACGGTCACGAACCCGATCCGGGGATCCTTCAGCTCGAGCAGCGCCTCCGACAGGACCTGCCGGAGCGACTCGTTGACTCTGCGCATCCGGTCGGCCATAGACCTACCGTAGCGAGCAGCCGAGCTCAGTCGTCGTCGAGCGTCACGAGCTCATGCTCGACCTGCCCGAGCTCCCACTCACGCGACGCGAGGTACCGCTCCGCGTCGGCGAGCAGCCGCTCGGCCTCACCGGCGTTGCGCGTGACGACGGCCACCGTCAGCCGCGTGCGCTGCCAGACCTCGTGGTGATCGACCTCTGCGACCGCGGCGCCGAAGCGGTTGCGCAGCTGCTCCTTCGCGGAGCGGACGGACATCCGCTTCTCCTTCAGCGAATGCGCCTCCGGGAAGTGGAGCTCTGCCGAGAGAATTCCGACCCAACCGCTCGCCATGCCGTATTCAACCCTCAAACCCTAGGCGCGAATTGCCGATCACTGGCCGTGATGATGCACCTGTTGCGCTTTTCGGTCGTGCTGGTCGCGTTCGTCGCGAGCGTCGCCGGCATCACCTGGACGACCGCGTCCTCCGAGCGGAGCATCGGCACGCGCGAGTTCGCGGAGCGCGAGGCGGCCGGATCGATGCTCGGCGCCGTGCTCGCACGTGAGAGCGCGCTGCGCGGCTGGGCCGAATCGAAGAACGAGGCCTTCCTCCAAACCTACGACGAGGCCACGGCCTCGCTCGCAGCCGCAGCCGACCGCGCACGCACGTATGCCAAGCGCGGCGACGGCAAGTCAACGGCTATCGCCGAGCAGGAGCGGATCGCCGAGCGCTGGGCAGGGATCGCGAACGACGTCGTGATCCGGATCAGGAACGGACGACCCGTCTCGGCGGTCTCGACCGCCGCCCGCAGCGACCTAGTCGGACGCTTCGAACAGGCGAACGACAGTCTCGTGGAGCAGATCGAAGCGGAGAGTGCCGACCGTCACAGCTACGCCGTCAAGCGCGCCGTGGTGATGATCGTCCTGCTCAGCCTCGCGTTCGCGGCCGTCGGCGGCCTGCTCCTGAGCCGGATGCGCCGCCGCGAGCACGACCGCCGCGTCGCCGACGCCGAGTACCACGCCTCGCAGCGCGAGTTCGCCGAGACCCTGCAGGTGACGGAGAGCGAGGGCGAGGCACACGCGCTCGTCAAGCGACATCTCGAGCGCTCGCTCGGCGGCTCCGAGATCGTCGTCCTGAACCGGAACAACAGCCAGAACCGCCTCGAAGCGGCCACGCCGGTTGCGCCCGCCAGCCCGATCGTGCAGAAGCTCGTCGATTCGACTCCCAGCTCGTGCCTCGCGGTGCGCCTGGGCCGCACGCACGCGCAGGCGGTCGACAACGAGCCCCTGCTCACGTGCGACCTCTGCAGCCAGCACCCGCGCACGACCTGCGTGCCCTCGCTCGTCGGCGGCGAGGTGATCGGCTCCGTGCTCGTCGCCCACGAGCGGCCGCTCAGTGCATCGGAGCGAGGCCGGATCGACCAGTCCGTCAGCCAGGCAGCGCCCGTGCTCGCCAACCTCCGCAACCTCGCGGTCGCCGAGGTCCGTGCTGCCACCGACGCGCTGACGGGGCTCCCGAACGCCCGCAGCCTGCGCGAGAACCTCGTTCGCATGGTCGCCCAGTCGGCACGTTCGAACCTGCCACTCTCGGCCGTGCTCTGCGACCTCGACCACTTCAAGCAGATCAACGACGTCTTCGGGCACGAGAAGGGCGACCAGGCGCTGGCGGCGGCGAGCACCGCGCTCAGCTCGGTGCTCCGCGAGAGCGATCTCGCCGGCCGCTACGGCGGCGAAGAGTTCCTGATCCTGCTCCCCGACACTCCGCTCGAGGGTGCCGTCGTGCTCGCGGAGAAGCTTCGCGACGAGGTGGCGCTCGTGAGCGTGCCCGGCGTCGACCGTGCGATCACGGCCAGCTTCGGCGTCGCGTCGTTCCCCGCCGACACCCCCGACGGGGACATGCTCGTGCGGATGGCGGACCGCGCGCTCTACGCGGCCAAGGCGCTCGGACGCAACTGCGTCGTCACCTCGGCCGAGCTGCTGGCCGGGTCGAGCTAGGCGGCCGGGGCCGGGGTGCTGCCGGCGGGCTCGTCGAGCGACGTCCGCTCGACCTGGCGCGTCTCGTAGGCCTCGAGGATGTCACCTTCCTTCTCGTCGTTGAAGCTGTCGAGCAGGATCCCACACTCGAAGCCCTCGGCGACCTCGCGCGCGTCCTCCTTGAACCGCTTCAGCTGGGAGATGGTCGTGTCGTAGATCACGGTGCCGTCGCGAACGACGCGCACCTGCGAGTTCCGTCGGACGACGCCGGAGGTGACCATGCAGCCGGCGATCGTGCCGAGCCGCGAGACCTTGAAGAGCGCGCGCACCTCCGCCTCGCCGATGATCTCCTCGGTCTGGACGGCCGAGAGCATCCCGACGAGCGCCTGCTCGATGTCCTCGGTGAGCTGGTAGATGACGCGGTAGGTGCGGATGTCGACGCCCTCGCGCTCGGCGAGCGCGCGCGCCTCGGCGTTCGGCCGCACGTTGAAGCCGACGACGAGCGCATTCGAGGTGGCGGCGAGCATGATGTCGCCCTCGGTGATCGGGCCGACGCCCTGGTGGATCACGTTGACGCGCACCTCGGGGTGCTCGATCTTGGCCAGCTCGGAGACTGCGGCCTCGACGGAGCCACCGACGTCGCCCTTGAGGATCAGGTTCAGATCCTGGACGGCGCCTTCCTGGAGCTGCGAGAAGAGCGTCTCGAGCGAGACACCGCCCTTCGAGCGCTGGGCGAGCTGCTCGGTGCGGAGCCGCTGGCCGCGCCGCTGGGCAAGCGTCCGCGCCTCGCGCTCGTCCTCGACCACGCGCGCGAACTCGCCCGCGGGCGGCGGCGCGTTGAAGCCGAGGATCTCGACGGGCGTGCCCGGCTTCGCCTCCTGCACCTTCTCGCCGCGGTAGTCGTGCAGCGCGCGAACCTTGCCGAATGCGTCGCCGGCCACGATCGCATCGCCGACGCGGAGCGTGCCACGGTGGACGAGCATCGTTGCGACGGGGCCGCGGCCGACGTCGAGGCGCGACTCGATGATCGGGCCCGACGCTTCCGCGTTCGGATTCGCGGTCAGCTCGAGCTCGGCGTCCGCGACGAGCAGCACCTTCTCGAGCAGATCGTCGAGGTTCGTCTTCTGCTTGGCGGAGACGTTCGAGAACTGGACGTTGCCGCCCCAATCCTCGGGCTGGAGGCCCTCGGCGGCGAGGTCGGCCTTGACCCGGTCGGGATTCGCGTCGGGCATGTCCATCTTGTTCACCGCGACCACGATCGGCACGTCGGCCGCGCGGGCGTGCGAGATCGACTCCTTCGTCTGCGGCATGACGCTGTCGTCGGCCGCGACGACGAGCACGGCGATGTCCGTCACCTTCGCGCCGCGGGCGCGCATGGCGGTGAACGCCTCGTGGCCCGGCGTATCGAGGAACGTGATCTTGCGGCCACCGACATCGGCCTGGTAAGCGCCGATGTGCTGGGTGATACCGCCGGCTTCGGTCTCGACGACTGCCGCCTCGCGGATCGCGTCCAGCAGCGTCGTCTTGCCGTGGTCGACGTGGCCCATGATCGTGACCACCGGCGGACGCGGCGCGAGATCCTCCTCGGCGTCCTCGAACACCTCCGGCAGCTCCTCCTCGTCGGCGGCGTGCTTGATCGTGATCTCGCGCTTCAGCTCCGTCCCGACCAGCTCGACCTCGTCGTCGGAGAGCGACTGCGTGATCTGGACCATCTGGCCGAGGCCCATCATGATCTTGATGATCTGAGCCGCCGGCACGCCGAGCGCCTGCGAGAGATCGCGGACGGAGACGCCCGACGGAACGGTCGCGGGACCGGTCGGCGGAACGATCTCCTGCTTCTCGCGTTTCGGGGTCGCGTCGGTGCGGCCGCGCGCCTGGCGCGGGTTCGGGCGGTTGTTGCCCCCCTCGATCACGACGCGGCGCTTCCGCCCCGGCGCACCCTGGCGCGGGCGGATCGGGCGGTTCGGCTTGTTCGGTCCGTCAGCCATCAGCGTCCAATTCTAGAGGGTGTGCGAAGAGCCGCGAGAGCGCGGGATCGATTGAGACGTTCTTCCGCAGCACGCGGTTGAACGCGCGCCGCGAAACCGCCCGCTCGAAGCAGGCGAGCCGGCGGCACGTATAGGCACCGCGACCGGGCTCCGCACGCCCGCTCACGAGCACTCCGTCCCGGGCCGCAAAGCGGACGAGCTCCGGCTGCGGTGCCTTGCGGCCGCAGCCTGCACAGGTGCGTTCCGGGATCACGCAGGCGTCTCGTCCTCCTGCCGGTCGGCAGCCAGCGGCTCGTCGGCGGCCGTCTCCTCGGACGGCGTCTCTTCGACCTCGGCGACCGGCTCGAGCTGCTCGACCTCCTCGGGCGTCGCGATCTCCTCGACCGCCTCGGCCGGAACCTCCTCCGGCTCGGAGCCGACGAGCGCCTGGTGCGCGGGCACGCCGCAGTAGCGGGTGCCGGCGAGGGACGCGTTCGGGCAGCGCTTGCCGTTCGTGAGGATCGCGGCGCAGCGGCCGGAGAAGTCGCCGGCCTCGCCTTCGCCTTCGCCCGCGCCTGCGAACGCCGCCTCGGCCTCGGCCTGGGCGAACTCCTCGTCGGACTGGATGTCGACCTTCCAGCCGGTCAGGCGGGCGGCGAGGCGGGCGTTCAGCCCCTCCTTGCCGATCGCGAGTGCCAGCTGGTCGTTCGGGACGACGACGGTCGCCTCCTTGGTCTCGTCGTCGATGTAGACCTCGCGCACGCGTGCAGGCGAGAGCGCCTTGGCGACGAACCGGGCCGGCTCCGTGTTCCACGGGATGATGTCGATCTTCTCGCCGCGCAGCTCCGAGACGACCATGCGGACGCGCGAGCCGCGTGGGCCGACGCAGGCGCCGACCGGGTCGACGCCCTGAGCGTGCGACTCGACCGCGATCTTGGCCCGGTAGCCCGGCTCGCGGGCGACGCCGCGGATCTCGACGAGGCCGTCGGCGATCTCGGGCACCTCGAGCTCGAAGAGCGTCTTGATCAACTCGGGATCGCGGCGGGAAAGGATCACCTGCGGGCCCTTCGTGCCGGAGCGGACCTCGGTGATCACGGCCTTGATCCGGGAGCCCTGCTCGTAGCGTTCACCGTCGACCTGCTCGGAGCGCGGCAGCAGCGCCTCGACCTTGCCGAGGTCGACGAGCACGTTGTTGCGGTCGCCCGCCTGCTGGACGATGCCGGTGACGACCTCGCCCTGGCGGTCGATGTACTCCTCGTACATCATCGCGCGCTCGGCCTCGCGGATGCGCTGCTGGATCACCTGCTTGGCCGTCATCGCGGCGATGCGGCCGAAGTCGTGCGGGGTCACGTCGGAGCGGGCGATCAGCTCCTCGGGCACCTGGTCCCAGTCGAGCTCGAGCTCGTCCTGGTTGATCAGCGTGTGCTGCTTCTCCCCCGACTCCTCCTCGAGCCGTTCGAGCTCGTCGATCTTGGCCTCCATCGCCTCGTCGAGCAGCCGCGCCTCGAGATCCTCGGGGATGTCGATCGCGAAGACGCGGAACTCGCCCTCCTCGTCCAGCTCGACGGCGGCGTGACGGGCCGCGCCCGGCGTCTTCTTGTACGCGGCCAGGAGCGCGTCCTCCAACGCGTGGATGACGGTGTTCTCCTCAATTCCCTTCTCACGCTCGAGCCCGCGGATGTGCTCGATGATCTCCTGCGACATTGCGTCTTCTCCTACTGCTCGTAGACCAGGTTGCCCCGGACGACCTGGTCGTACGGGATCTCGATGGTGTCGTCGCCCGACCGGACGACAACCGACTGTTGACCGGCGCTGACGATCTCGCCCCTGAGGCGCTTGCGCTCGGGCGTCCGGAGCGTCACCTGGCGGCCGATCGCGTTGCGAAAGTGCTCGGGTGTGCGCACCGGGCGCTCGATTCCGGGCGAGGAGACGTCGATCGCGTACTCGCGCAGGTACTCGCGCAGCACGTCGGTGACGCGCGCGCAGAGCGCGTGGTCGACGCCCTCGGCGTGGTCGACGAAGACGGTGAAGCGCTCGGGGTTGGAAAGCTCGACGGCGAGCACCTCGACGCCCGGCAGGGCCGTCTCGACTTCCCGTCCGATCTGCTTCGTCAGTGTCCGCTCCTTCTCGTGCGTCGCGCTCAACGGTGGCTCCCTCAACAAAAATGGGCGCAGCGCGCCCATTTCGTCCAGCAGGTGAAAATGGTGCGAGAAGTGTAGCAAGCAGTAGGCCGTTCGGCCCATTGCAGGCCTACGCGGAGCCCAGCGCGCCCACCCCGGCGACGACGAGCATGGCGCCTGCGACGCGGCCGCGTGTGACCCGCTCGCCGAGCAGCGGCGCCGCGAGCGCGACTGCGAAGAGAACGCTCGTCTCACGGACGGCGGCGACCGGCGCGGCGGGCGCGAGCCGGAGCGCGGCGAGCACGAGCACATAGGCAAGGAAGCCGCCACAGCCGGCGAGCACCGCCCGCGCGCTCCACTCCGCCCGCAGACGTTCGCGCCCGCTCACGAGCGCTGCCCCGACGGCGGTCGGCACGAGCGCGAGCAGGAGATACGGAACCGGATTCGCATGCTGGATCCCCTCGGCGTCGACGAGCGTGTACGCCGCGATCTGGGCGGCGATCACGAGCCCGAGCACAACCCCGAGCCGGTCGCCGCCGCGCTGCCCGCGGACGAGCACGACGCCTGCCGCGACGGCGAGAACGCCGAGCACCTCGATCCCGCCGGGTGCGTACCCCGTCGCGACGGCGCCGAGGAGCACGAGCACGGGAGCGCCGCCGCGCGCGAGCGGGTAGACGAGCGAGAGCTCTGCGCGGTGGTATGCCGCCGTCAATGTGAAGAAGTAAGCGAGCTCGAGCGCGCCCGACGCCACCAGCCAAGGAATCGCTTCGCGC
This sequence comes from Gaiellaceae bacterium, assembly GCA_035556515.1. Lineage (GTDB taxonomy): Bacteria > Actinomycetota > Thermoleophilia > Gaiellales > Gaiellaceae > Gaiellasilicea. The sequence continues at coordinate 4,656 of DATMEO010000029.1, read as the reverse complement.
TCGAGCCCCCACGTCGCGAGCGCGAACGGCAGCGCGACGACGAGGCTGGAGCCGAGCGCGACAGCGGTCGCCGCGAGGACGTCGCGCGACCCCGCCAGAAGAAGATTCCAGAGCGCGTGCAGCACCGCCGCGCCGAGCGCGAGCCCGAGTGCGGCGCTACTCATCCGGGCCGCCCGGTTCGTGTGGGACGTCGAGAGACATTGTGTTCCTGTAACACAAGCCGCGCGTGCCGCAGCGCCCTGCGGGCGAGAGAGCTTGTGTTACAGGAACACAAACCGTCGCTCGACGCTGCGTCTACGCGTCGAGGACGATCGTCACCGGACCGTCGTTGACGAGCTCGACGTCCATCCGCGCGCCGAAGACGCCCTGTTCGACCGCGAGGCCGAGGTCGCGCAGCGCCGCGCAGAACCGCTCGTAGAGCCGTTCCGCCTCTTCCGGCGGCGCCGCGGCCGCAAAGCTGGGCCGGTTCCCCTTGGCCGTGTCCGCGATCAGGGTGAACTGGCTGACGACGAGCACGCCGCCGGCCGTGTCGAGCACGGAGCCGTCGAAGCGGCCGTCGTCGTTCTCGAAGATCCGCAGCCGCGCGACCTTCTCCGCAAGCCTGACGGTGTCGCTCTCTACGTCGCCGTCCGCAACCCCGAGCAGGACGAGCAGACCGGCGCCGATTTCCCCGGCGACACGGCCCTCGACCCGCACCGAGGCACGGGAGACGCGCTGGATCACCGCCCTCATGTCGATCCGCACTATGGCCGATAGACGAACCGTGGAAGCTGCGTCGATTCCGCCGTTCCCGTCTGCGGACCCGTACGGCCGGCCCGAGGGCAGGCCGCAGCTCGGCTCGCTGCTGCTGCGCGACGGCGTCATCACCGTCGAGCAGCTCGAGGCCGCGCTCGCCCAGAAGGAGGCCGAAGGCGGCCGGCTCGGCGAGATCCTGCTCCGCTACAACGTCACGACCGCGACCGCAATCGCGCGGGCGCTCGCCGAGCAGTACGGCTTCGAGTTCATCGAGCTGAGCCGCTTCGACCTCGTCCCGTCGGCCACGAGCCTCCTGCCCGAGAACGTCGCGCGCCGCCTCTCCGCGCTGCCGATCGCCTTCGACGAGGACGGAACCGTCATCGTCGCGGTCACCGATCCGACCGACGTGATGGCGTCCGACGACCTGCGCCTCGCGCTCGGCCTGCAGATCCGCTTCGTCGTCGTCTCTGTCTCAGACCTCGGCCGGACGCTCGACCGGTGCTTCCGCGCGAGCGTCCACGTCGAGATGGAGTCGGACGTCATCCCCGAGGAGGCGGAAGAGCCGGTCGAGGACATCACCGAGGGCGACGTCACCGACGCGCCGGCGATCAAGCTGACGAACCAGATCATCGCCAACGCGATCGCCGAGGGCGCGTCGGACATCCACTTCGAGCCGCAGCCGCACGCGATGGTCGTCCGCGCCCGCATCGACGGCGTCATGCGCAAGGTCGCCGAGGTGCCGACCGGGCTGACACCCGCCGTCACCAGCCGCCTCAAGATCATGGGCGAGCTCGACATCGCCGACCGCCGCAATGCCCAGGACGGCCGCGTCTCGATCCGCTACGACGGCCATCCGGTCGACCTTCGCATCGCCGTCCTGCCGACGACGTTCGGGGAGAAGGTCGTGCTCAGGATCCTCCACCGCGCGTCCGGCCGGCTCGCGATCTCCGATCTCGGGATGAACCCCGAAGCCGAGGCAGTACTGACCCGAGCGCTGAAGCAGCCGTACGGCGCCGTCCTCACCGTCGGCCCGACGGGCTCCGGCAAGACGACGACGCTCTACGCGGCGCTCGAGTTCCTGAACGACGACGAGCGCTCGCTCGCGACGATCGAGGATCCGGTCGAGAACCAGATTCCCGGGATCACCCAGGTCGAGGTGAACGTCCGCGCCGGGCTGACCTTCGCGAGCGGCCTCCGGACGATGCTCCGCTCCGACCCCGACGTCGTCCTAATCGGCGAGGTGCGCGACGAGGAGACGGCCCGGATTGCGATCCAGGCGGCGATGACCGGCCACCTCGTGCTGACGACGCTGCACACGCACAACGCGGCCAGCTCGATCGCCCGGCTCCGCGACATGGGCGTCGACCAGTCCCTGATCGCGACCTCGATCAACTGCATCGTCGCGCAGCGGCTTGCGCGCAAGCTCTGCGTCCATTGCCGCGAGGCGTACGTCCCGACCGAGGCCGAGAAGATCGCGGACGGGCTCAAGGGCGTCCTCCAGGACGGCGAGGCTCTGTATCGCGGCCGCGGCTGCGGCGAATGTGCCGACACGGGCTACAACGGGCGCGTCGCGCTCTACGAGGTGATGCCGATCAGCGGCAAGATCCGCCACCTGATCGAGGCCTCGACCGAAGAGATCTTCGCGGCCGCGGTCGGCGCCGGGATGATTACCCTCCGCGAGGACGGGATTCGCCTCTGCCGCGCCGGCATCTCCTCGCTCGAGGAGATCCACCGGGTCACCGGCGACCGCCTGATGTAGCTAGTCCGCGTCGTCCGACGCGGGGTCGTCGAGCTGCATGATTCGCTCGGCGTAGTGCTCGCTCGACGGCGAGAGCGAGCTCGCCAGCTTGTAGTGCCCGTTCGCCTCGGCGTCGCGGCCCTGCTTCTCGAGCGCCCGGCCGAGCGCGTAGTGGGCGTAGTCGTCGGTCGGCGAGAGCTCGAGCACCGCCCGGAACTCCGCCTCCGCCTCCTTCCAGCGCTGGATCCGGAAATAGGCGATCCCGAGCGCCTCGCGGATCGACGCCTTGTCCGGCTCGAGCTTCTTCGCCTTCTCGAGCGCAACCGTCGCCTGCGCCGCCATTCCGTCCTTGAGGTGGGCCTTGCCCTGCTGGAAGTTGTCGTACGCGTCGCTCACAGGCTTCCAAGGTAGGGAAAATTGTGCTCCAGGAGGTCGATCGGCGTGGTCAGGTCTCGTGTCGCGCCGATCTCGACCGCCGCTATCTGCTTCCCCTCGTCGATCGCAGCCTGAAACGCCTTCCCGAGCTCCCAGGGGCGGTTGTCGAGGCAGAGACGCTCGTGCACCTCCGGCCCGACGACCCACAGCGGGGCGCCCGAGAGAGGCCCCGGCCCGCCGGTGTCGCTGACGCGCTCCACGAGCCCGTCCCGCACGCGTACCGGCACGCGATGCTGGAGACGTCGGACGGCGATTGCGCCCGCGGGCAGAGCCGCCCCCGCGACGCGCGCAATGCTCCCTGACGGAAAGACCGTGTCCGCCGCGGCGACGAGGTAAGGCGGCCGCTCGCCGGCACGGCGGACTGCGTCGGCCGAGCCCGCAGGCTCGGGCTGGCGCACGTACCGCACGTCGACACCGAAGCCGCTTCCGTCCCCGAGCAGCGACTCCACCTGTTCGGCGAGGTGGCCCGTGACGACGGTGACGCGCGCGCAGCCGCCGCCCGCGAGGTCGCGGAGCAGTCGTGCGATCACGGGCTGCCCGTCGAGCGGCAGCACCGGCTTGGCGTAGCGCTCGGTCAGCGGCCGCAGCCTCGTGCCGAGGCCGGCCGCGATCACGACGGCTGGGATCACGTCCGCAGCGAGCGCAGCGTGAGCAGTCCACGCAGCCGGGCCGTTCGGCTGAGGCCGTGGCGGAGCTGGCGCAGAAGCTGTCGGAGCTCCCGGCGCGTGCTCGTCGCGGCGGCGGCGCTCTGGTCCGGAGGTCCGAAACGCGCCTCAGCCAGGGCCCGAGCGAACCCTCGGCCGTCGGCTCCGAGCTCCGAGCGCACGAGCTCGTGTAGCTCTTCCGGGGTCGCGCTCGCACCGACCGCGACGCCCTGGTCGGCAAGAAAGTCGACGAGCTCGTGCCGGGCCGCGCCGGCCAGTCGGCGCGGATCACGCGTGAGGTAGCGCAGCCGTCGCCGGACGGTCTTGGCAACGCCGATCGCGACGATCGCTGCGAGCCCGAGCAGGACGAGGAGCCACAGCGTGCTCGTCGACCTCTCGCTCGCACGCCGCCGCCCGGCCGCCTCCGCCCGCTCGGCCAAGAGCTCCTTCTGCTCGAGCAGCCGGAGTTGATCGACCCCGCCGCCGCTGACACGGCCTGCGCCGCCGAGGAAGCCGTCGGCCGCGTCACCGGCGTTGAATCCGGTCGACGACGCGCTGTAGCTGGCTGTGAGCGAGCCGCGGCCCGGCGTCGGGTCGAACGCAAGCCAGCCGTAGCCGGGGAACCAGACCTCGACCCAGGCGTGGGCGTTGTGGTCGGTCACCGTCCAGCCACCGTCCTCGTAGGTGCCGCTGGTGAACCCGGCGGCGACCCGGGCGGGAACGCCGAGCATCCGCAGCATCAGCGCCATCGTCCCCGCGAAGTGCTGGCAGTAGCCACGCTTGCCGTCGGCGGCGAAGTGCGCGAGCGGCGGCACGCCACCCGTCGCCGGCGGCGACTCGTCGTAGGCGAAGCCGCCGGTCGAGCGGAGCCACGTCTCGATCGCGACAACGGCGCCGTATGGCGTCCGGGCGTCGGCACGCAGCCGTCTCGCCTGCTGCCACATCGCCTCGTACGGCCAGAGCGCGAGGTAGCGGTCGTCCGCGAAAAGACCGTCGACGAGCCGGTCGCGACCGGGCACGCCGAAGGGCTCGACGCGGGTACGGCCGATGTCGAGAAAGCGGTCGAGCGCGGGCGGGTACTCGGCCTCGAGCGGCGCCAGCTCG
>DATMEO010000028.1:0-18266 GCA_035556515.1 Gaiellaceae bacterium | reverse complement strand
ACCTGGGCGCTCCCCCAGAGGATCAGCGCGATCGACGTCGCCGTGAGCGGGTCGAACTCGAGCCCGGGGGAGACGGATGGCAGGCCGAGATAGACCACAAAGACGGTGACGAGCAGCGGCAGGCCGCGGAAGACCTCGATGTAGAGCCGGAGCAGCGACTGGAGCGGCAGGAACCGGATCGTCATCAGCGTCCCGAAGGTGATCCCGATCAGGGCGCTGCCGACGACGGCGGCCGCGGAGACGCGCAGCGTCCCGGGCAATCCCTCCAGGAGGATGTACCGCACGACCGGCTCGGCCCAGTCCGAGTCTTGGACCGCGCGCCACGCATAGACAGCGGCCGCGCCGGCAGTGAGCGCCAGCACGACGAACATCGCGCGACGGCGCCACGTCGACATCTAGCGTGCCTCCGGCAGGGCGAGCCGCGACTCGAGCAGGCGGATCAACGCCGAGAGCGCCCAGACGAGTGACAGGTAGGTGACCGCGAGCACCGTCAGCGACTCGGGTGTCTCGAGGGTCAGGTTGCTGATGTTGAGCGACGTCGTCGTCAGCTCGGCATAGCCGATCACGTACATCAGCGAGGTGTTCTTCAGCACCGAGATGTAGGTGTTGATCGACGAGGGAAGCGCGATCCGGCCGCCGATCGGCAGCGTCACGTTCACGAACGTCCCGAGCGGGCCGAAGCCGAGCGCGGAGCCGGCCTCGCGGTAGCGGTGCGAGACCGCCTCGAAGCCGGCCCGGAAGTTCTCGCTGTTGAAGGCGCCGCCCCAGATCATCACCGAGAGCCATGCGACCGTGAACTGGTCGAAGACGATCCCGAACTGCGGCAGCGCGTAGAAGATCATGAAGATCTGGACGAGGATCGGCGTGTTGCGGATCACCTCGACATAGACCGCCGTGAACTGGCTGACCACGGGGACCCGGTGCGCGCGGGCTGCACCGAGGACGAGGCCGATCACGAAGGCGCCGAAGATCCCGATCGCGGAGACCTTGAGCGTGTTGACGAGCCCCTGAAGCAGCTCCTCGTGGTTCTCGGAGAGGAACGCCCCGAGGTCGTACGTGATGGCGAGGGTCATCGGATGGCTGACGTCATGAGGTCGCCGGCCTCGGGACGCGAGATCATGGCGCCAGCCATCCAGCACGACGAGGAAGCGGCCGCGTGTTCGCGGCCGCTTCCCATGGTCGTGATGTTGCGGTCGACCGCTGCTAGCAAACGGTGTCCGCGCTCGGAGCGCTCGCCGGCGCGTACGTGAACGTGTTGTTCGGCCGGAGGATGTTCCTCGAGAAGCCGGCGACGAAGCGCCCCGGCACGTTGTTGCGGAGCATCGACATGAACGTGTCCTTCTTCCGCATCAGCTCGAGCCGCGAGTCGACCCAGCGCTTCAGCGCGGTGTTCCCCTGCTTGATCCCGATCCCGTACGGCAGGTCCAGGAACGTGTCGTTCGTCAGCTTCGCGGACTGATCCGCGGCCGCGACGCCGACGAGGACGGTGTCGTCCCACATCAGCGCGTCCGCTCGGCCCTGGTTGAACGCGAGCAGGGCGTTCGTGAAGCTGTCCGTCACCGTCACTTCGGTGCTCGTGTGGCAGCGCTTCAGCCAGCGGTCGTAGATCGAGCCGCTCGTCGTCGCCACCTTCCGGTTCCGGATGTCGGCGATCGTCTGCACCGGCCCGTTGTTCTTCACGAGCAGCCGCCCTGTCGCCTTGTAGTACGCGCGGGAGAAGTCGATCCGCGTGTCGCGGTCGGCGGTGTACGTGAACGTCGAGATGACGAGGTCGACACGATCCGTCGTCAGCAGCGGCTCGCGTGCGGGCGTAGGCGCACAGACGTACGAAACGCGGTTCTCTCGGCCGAACGCGTAGCGTGCGAACCACTTCGCGATCTCGACGTCGAAGCCGGCGTTCTTGCCCTGGACGTTGATGTAGCCGAACGGCGGCGCATCGCACTTGACGCCGACGATGAACCGCTGCCGGGACTTGATGTTCGCCGGCAGCTTCGGCAGCGGCGCCGGCGCAGCAGCGCTGACCCCGCCTGTCGTCGCGGTGGGCTGAGCGAGGCCGATCGTGGCGGCGAAGACCGCTACGACGGCGACTCCCGCAGTGGCCAGGAGAGTCCTCTTCATGCACGTGCTCCTTCCTCGTCGGTGACTGACAACTCTTCGAGCGAGCCTGCAAGCTGAAGCGAGCGGCGCAGGAACCTCCGCGTCCGTTCTTCCTGGGGGCGATCGAGCACATCGGCGGGGACACCCTGCTCGACGATCCGCCCTTCGTCCATGAAGATCAACCGGTCGCCCACCTCCCGCGCGAACTGCATCTCGTGGGTGACGACGAGCATCGTCATCCCGTCACGCGCCAGGTCGCGCATGACGATCAGCACCTCGCCGACGAGCTCCGGGTCGAGCGCGGAGGTGACCTCGTCGAAGAGCATCACGTGTGGCTCCATCATCAACGCGCGGGCGATCGCGACTCGCTGCTGCTGGCCGCCCGAGAGCTGGTGCGGGTGCTGGCCGGCCTTCTCCGTCAGGCCGACGCGCTCGAGCAGCTGCATCGCGCGCGCCTCGGCGTCTGCTTTCGGCTGGCGCCGGATCCGGCGCACGGCGAGGGTCAAGTTGTTCATCACCGTGAGGTGCGGGAAGAGGTTGAACTGCTGGAAGACCATCCCGATCCGCTGCCGCGTCGCCGACAGGTCGGCGCCCTTGCGCGTGATCTCCTCGCCCTCGAAGTAAATCCGGCCGTCGTTCACCGGCTCGAGCAGATTGACGCAGCGGAGCAGCGTGCTCTTGCCGCTGCCGCTCGGCCCGACGATCGTCAGCACTTCGCGGCTGCGCACCTCGAGGTCAATGCCCCGCAGGACGTGGTTGTCGCCGAAGTTCTTGTGGACGGCTTCGAGCCGAACGACGGGTTCCGTCGTCGCCGCAGGGGCCGAACTCTCAGCGATCGTCACCACTCGCACCAGCCATACAACAGAGGCGGCACCACTGTTGTCAAGCAATGGCCGTCTCACCCGAAAGAGGGAGAGCCGCAAGGCGGAATCTCGCGATGATCCGTCCGGTGGGTTCCCTGCGGCGTACCCCCGCGGCGGCCCGCTCCCGGTACATGGACGAACCAGCACGCACAGCACCCGATCTCGGCGCGCCGCGCATGCGGCTGGTCGGCGCCGATCCGGTACCGGGCGTCGCGCCCTCCGCCGACTCCTACCGTCGCCTCGCGGACGTCTTCCACGACCTGCTCTCGGAGCAGAGTCTCGATTCGCTGCTCGTCCGGATTGCTGACACGCTCGACGAGATCGTCCCCTACGAGGCGCTACACATCTACGAGGCGGACGAGCCGAAGCGGCATTTGGTGCCGGCCCTCGTCCGCAGCGACTACGCCGACGAGATCCTCAACGACACCTTTCCTTTCGGCGTCGGGATCACGGGCTGGGCGGTCGAGCACCGCGAGCCCGTGCTCTCGAACCAGGCCCACCTGGATCCCCGGGTCGCGTTCGTGCCGGGAACGCCGGTCGACCCCGAGGCGCTGATCGTCGTGCCGCTGATCGCGCGAGGTGTCCTCAAGGGCACGCTCAACGTCTACCGGATCGGCGAGCACGCCTCGTTCAGCGACGTCGAGTTCGAGCTCGCGCAGCGGCTGGGCGACGCGGCTGCGCTGGCGCTCGACAACGCACACATCCGCGCACGGCTCGAGCGCGAGGCACAGACCGACTCGCTGACCGGCCTCTACAACCACCGCTACTTCCACGAGCGACTCCGCCGTGAGCTGACGCGCGCGTCCTCCGAGCACACGAACGTGGCGGTCGTGATGATCGACATCGACGACTTCAAGAAGGTCAATGACGTCTTCGGGCACGCCGTCGGCGACGAGGTGCTGGCCGAGCTCGCGGATCATCTGCGCGCCTCGGTGCGCGGCGGCGACGTCGTCTGCCGGATCGGCGGCGAGGAGTTCGCGGTGATCGTCCCCGGCAGCCGCGAGGAGCGCACGATCACGCTCGCGCGCCGGCTCGCCGACCGCCTCGACCAGGTCGAGCTCGGGCTCGCCGGCAGGATCTCCGTCTCGATCGGGATCGCCCAGGGCCCGGAGCACGCGGCCAACCCGCGCGAGCTCGTCGCCTGCGCCGAGGCGGCGATGATGACCGCGAAGGCGCGCGGCAAGAGTCAGGTCGTCTTCTTCGACGACTCCGACACCGAGCGCCCGGTCGGCGGTCACACCCGCGGAGGCGAGGACATCCGCTCGATCGCGCACCTGAAGATGCTCCAGTCGCTCGCCGGCAAGCTCAACCGCTCGAACGACGTCCGCGAGATCGGAATGGCGATCGCGAACGAGCTCCGGCAGCTGATCGACTACCACAACTGCCGCGTCTTCATCCGCGACGGCGAGGAGCTGACGCCGATCGCGTTCCAGGGCGAGCTGACCGCCCCCGACCGGACAGCGGCGCAGGTCTTCCGGACCCGCGTCGGCGAGGGGCTGACCGGCCACGTCGTCGAGACCGGCGATCCGCTCCTGCTCGACGACGCGTCCGAATGCGAGTTCGCGGTCGAGGTCGAAGGAACGCCGAGCATCGAGGAGTCGATCATCGCCGTACCGCTCCACTACGGCTCCCGGGTCACGGGCGCGATCGTCGTCTCCAAGCTGGGCCTGAGCCAGTTCGACGAGGACGACCTCCGCCTGCTCGAGGTGCTGGCCGGCCATGCCGCCGTCGCGCTCGAGAACGCCCGCCTGTACGAGGCGCAGCGGCGTGAGGCCGAGAGCGCGAAGGCGCTGCTCGAGTTCGGGCGCGACCTCGCCGCCGCCGAGGGCCTCGAGCGCGTGCTCGAGCGCGTGGTCGAGGGGGCGGCACTGCTGATCTCCGCGCCGCACGCCTCGCTCTGGCTCCAGGAGTCGGCCGGAGGGGACGTCGTCGTCCGCGCGGCGGTCGGCGCCGGGTCGGCGCCGGGCGACCGGGTCGCCGGAACGCTCACGCACAGGCTCGAGCCGTTCGTGCTCGCAGATCCGCCGTCCGTCGTCGCACCGTTCGTGGTCGAGGGCCGCTGGGGCGCGATCGCGGTCGCAGCGCGTCCGGACGTCGAGTACGGCGGCCGGGAGCTCGACCTGCTCGGCGGGCTCGCGCACCAGGCGAAGCTCGCAATCGCGAACGCATCGAGCTTCGAGGGACTCGAGCGCACGTTCCTGTCCACGGTCGAGGCGCTCGCGAACGCGCTCGAGGCGCGCGACGAGTACACGTCGTCGCACGCTCGCTGGATCACCGACACGGCGATCCTCGTCGGGCAGGAGCTCGGACTCGACGGCGAGACCCTGAAGCGACTCGAGCTCGGCGCGCTCTTCCACGACATCGGCAAGATCGGGATCCCCAACTCCGTCCTGCTGAAGCCGGGGCCGCTGACGGACGAGGAGCGCGAGCTGATCGAGACCCACCCCGAGCTGGGCGCGAAGATCATCGCGCCGATCGACCAACTGCAGGACGTCTGCGGGATCGTGCGGGCCTGCCACGAGCGTTGGGACGGCGCCGGGTATCCGGACCGAAAGGCCGGTGAGGAGATTCCGCTCGAGGCGCGGATCATCTTCGCCTGCGATGCCTTCCACGCGATGACGACGGATCGCCCGTATCGGAGCGCGCTCGATCCGCGGGAGGCGCTGCGGCGGCTCGAGGAGGCGGCGGGCTCGCAGTTCGACCCATGCGTTGTCGAGGTCTGCCTGCGGGTGCTCGAGCACGCACCGCCGCCCGACTGAGCGCCGCGCCGGGAACGACACGTCCGCGGCGGACGTGTCCGGGGACTGTCCCCGGACATGTCGCACGCGGACGGTGGGGGACAAAGAGTTGGCGAATTGTTGCGGGTTGCTAGGGCCGTTCGGACAGGAGTAGGTGGCTGGTTCGGACGATGTCGCGCCACGGTCCCGGCGGCGGCTCGAACGATGAGAGGTCGCCGCGGACCGCGATCGCCACGAGCACTTCGCCGCCGCGCGTGAACGCGCAGACGTCCGCGCCCGCCTCGATCGGCTCGTACGTGCCTGCGAACACATCCGGCCGCCGGGCCCTGAGTGCGAGCGTGCGCCGGATCAGGTCGAGCTTCGGCGGCGGCTCACCCGACGCGAGGAGACGCCGGCGGAGCTCCCAGTCGACGGGCCGCCTGTTGTCGGGGTCGACGAGCGCGAGGAACGGCAGCTCGTCGCCCTGGTAGATGTCGGGGACGCCCGGCACCGTCAGCTTCAGCAGCGTCGTCCCGAGCACGATGCTCTCCACACGCCGCGCCAGCAGCTTCGCGTACGCACCAAGCTCCTCGTCCACGAGCAAGCCGAGCGCCCAGGCCTTCGCACCGGCCTCCCACTCGTGATCCTGGTCGATCCAGCTCGTGTTCACCTTCGCCTCGCGCAGCGCCTTCTCCAGGTACTCGTCCAGACGCTCGACGGTCAGCGGCCAGGCGCCGACGACCGTCTGCAGGATCAGATACGCCTCGTTGGGATCGCGCCAGCCGCCGACGCGAGCGCGGACGATCGCCGCCCACGCGCCCGGATCCTCCGAGATCGCGACGAGCCGCGCGCGGACGTCGCCGCTCCGCTTCGTGTCGTGCGTCGTCGTCGCCAGCAGCCCGCCGGGCGGGCGAGCGAGATTCGCCTCGTGGAAACCGGCGACGGGGAACGAGAAGCGCGCAGGGTCGCCGCCGACCTCGTTCAGTGCCACGAACCGGTTCCAGCGGTAGAACGCCGTGTCCTCCACTCCCTTCGCGTGCACGGGCGGCGTCGTCTGCTGGAAGCGGACGACGAACGCGTCGTGCCCGCGCTCCTCGAGCAGGAGGATCCGGGCGAGCTCGGCGGGCAGGCCGGCCTCCGCTACGGCCGCCCGGTCTGCGTCGACGACCAAGCCGGTGTCCGGCTCGACGTAGGTGCGGTAGACGTGGAAGGAGGCAAGCGCCTGCTCCAGGTCGGCGTCGAAGGGCAGCTTCGACGCCAGCTGAGCCGCCTCTTCGGCGAAGGTCGCCGACGCCTGCTCCCGTTTCGCCTCCGCCGCCAGCTCGGCGAACGACCGCCTCTCGCCGGTCAACTCCTCGTACAGCCGCGTCAGCGGCTCCTCGGCGTTGGGATCGACGAAGAGCGCCGTGACGTCATTGAGGAAGTCGTAGCCGGTCGTCCCCTCGACCGGCCACTCCGGCCGCAGCCGCTCGCCGGGCTCGAGGATCTTCTCGACCCAGACACATTCGATCCCGGATTCGCGCAGGCGCTCGAGGTAGCGGCGCGGGTTCGAGAGCCCGTCCGGATGGTCGACGCGGACGCCGTCGATGACACCGTCGCGCGCCAGCGCGAGCACCTTCTGGTGCGTCACCTCCCAGACCTCAGGATCCTCCATCCGCACGCCCGCGAGCTCACCGACGTCGAAGAAGCGGCGGTGGACGCCCGTGCGCCAGTCGAGGTCGAAGAACCTCGCGCGCCAGAGCGGATCGCGCCAGAACGGGTTCTCGTCCGTCGCGGCCATGTGGTTCGGGACGATGTCGAGCACGATCCCCAAGCCCGCATCCCGCGCGGCCGAACCGAGCGCTCGAAGCCCGTCCTCGCCGCCGAGGTCCTCCGAGACGCGCGTCGGGTCGACGACGTCGTAGCCGTGCGTCGACCCGTGGCGCGCCTGGAGCGAGGGCGAGAGATAGAGGTGCGAGACGCCGAGCTCGGCGAGGTACGGGACGAGCTCGCGCGCCTCCTGGAAGCCGAGGGACGACCCCAGCTGGAGCCGGTACGTCGCGCGGGGCGCAGCCACTAACCGACCCGGCGGAGCAGCATCAGCGAGCGGCCCTCGACCGGCACGACCGCGCGTGCCCGGTACGTCTGGGCGCCCGCCTCGGCCGCAGGGTCAGCGCTGGAGAGCTCCAGCTCCCACCGCCGCCCGAACGAGACCGCGGGCAGCGTGAAGTCGACCGAGCCGTCCCAGGCGTTGAAGAGGATCAGGAACGTGTCGTCGATCACCGGCGCGCCGCGCTCGGTCAGGGTCGGGATCTCGGAGCCGTTCAGGAAGACGCCGAGCGTGAGCGCGTTGTTGTCGCGCCAGTTCCGCTGCGCCATCTTGCGCCCGTCCGCCCGGAACCACCAGACGTCTGGCGCGCCCGAGCCGAGCCGCTCCTCGCCGCTGAGGAAGTCCGCGCGCCGGAAGACTGGGTGCCGCATGCGTAGATCGATCAGCCGCTTCGTCCACGCGAGCAGCCGGTGCGCGTGCTCGTCGAGCCGCCAGTCGATCCAGGAGATCTCGTTGTCCTGGCAGTAGGCGTTGTTGTTGCCGCGCTGCGTGCGCGCGATCTCGTCGCCGCCGAGCAGCATCGGCACGCCCTGCGAGAGGAAGAGCGTGGTCAGAAAGTTCCGCAGCTGCCGCTCGCGCAGGGCGTTGATCGCCGGATCGTCGGTTTCGCCCTCGACGCCGTGGTTCCAGCTGCGGTTGTGGTTGTCGCCGTCGCGATTGTCCTCGAGATTCGCCTCGTTGTGCTTCTCGTTGTAGGTGACGAGGTCGCGCAGCGTGAAGCCGTCGTGCGCGGTGATGAAGTTGATCGACGCGAACGGCCGCCGGCCGTCGTGCTGGTAGAGATCGCTCGAGCCGGTGAAGCGCGATGCGAACTCGCTCACCGGCGCCTTCCCGCGCCAGAAGTCGCGCATCGTGTCGCGGTAGATCCCGTTCCACTCCGTCCAGAGCACCGGGAAGTTGCCGACCTGATAGCCGCCCTCGCCGACATCCCACGGCTCTGCGATCAGCTTCACCTGGGAGAGGATCGGATCCTGGTGGATGATGTCGAAGAAGGCCGAGAGCCGGTCGACCTCGTGGAACTCGCGCGCCAGCGCCGAGGCGAGGTCGAAGCGGAAGCCGTCGACGTGGCCCTCGATCACGAAGTAGCGGAGCGAGTCCATGATCAGCCGCAGCACCGAGGGGTGCACGGGGTTGAGCGAGTTGCCGGTGCCCGTGTAGTCCATGTAGTGACGGGGGTCGCCCGGCACGGTCCTGTAGTAGGAGCGGTTGTCGACGCCCTTGAACGAGAGCATCGGCCCCAGATGGTTCCCCTCGGCCGTGTGGTTGTAGACGACGTCGAGGATCACCTCGATCCCGACGCCGTGCAGCGCCTTGACCATCCCCTTGAACTCCTTCACCTGCTCGCCCCGCCGGCCGGTCGCGGCATAGAGCGCGTGCGGGGCGAGGTAGCCGATCGAGCTGTAGCCCCAGTAGTTGGTCAGCCCCTTGCCCGCGAGGTGCATCTCGTCGGCGATGTGATGGATCGGCAGCAGCTCGACCGCCGTGACGCCGAGGGACGAGAGGTACTCGAGCGCCGGCTCGGACGCGAGGCCGGCGTAGGTGCCTCGCAGCTGCTCGGGCACCTGCTCCATCAGCTTCGTGAAGCCCTTCACGTGCAGCTCGTAGATGACGGTCTCGTGCCACGGACGCGCCGGCGGACGGTCTTCCTGCCAGTCGAACGACTCGTCGGTCACGACCGACTTCGGGATCGCGGCGGCGTCGTCCTCGTCGTCCCGCTCGAGATCGGCGTCCTCGCCGCCGGACACGTACGGAAGCACGTTGCCGTCGTTCCAAAGGATGGGGCCTTCGATCGACTTCGCGTACGGGTCGATCAACAGCTTGTCGGGGTTGAAGCGGTGGCCCTGCGCGGGCGCCCACGGGCCGTGGACGCGGTAGCCGTAGCGCTGCCCCGGCCCGACCCCCGGCAGAAAGCCGTGCCAGTTGAACGCCGTACGCTCGGTCAGCTCGTAGCGGGTCTCGCGATCATTCGCGTCGAAGAGGCAGAGCTCGACCTTCTCCGCGTGCTCGGAGAAGAGCGAGAAGTTCGTGCCCTCGCCGTCCCACCGCGAGCCGAGCGGAAACGGCCTTCCGGGCCAAACTCTCACGCCTGCAGCTCCACCGTCTCGTTGGCGAAGTCGGCGCGCAGCGTCGCGCGGCCGCGGCGGAGCACGAGCGTGCGTGCATCCTCGTCGAAGGCGACCTCCAGCTCGCGCGGCAGCTCACGCCGCAGCCGAAGCAGGTCGACGTAGAGCGGCTCGGGCTCGCGCGGCGAGAGCTTGGACAGCGCGAAGCTGTCGACATGCTGCGGATCGGGCACCTCGCCGCCGAAACCCGCGAAGTGCCGGAACTCGCGCCGCCGGCCCTCGCGGGTTGCGTCGGCGATGAAGGGGTCGATGTGGTCGGTGAAGAACCGAAACGGCGCCCGCTCGCCGTACTCCTCGCCCTGGAAGAGCAGCGGCGTGAAGGCGCTGAAGAGAACGACGGCGGCGGCCAGGCGCCGCTTCGCCTCCGGCAGCCGGTCGCCGAGCGCGCGGTTGCCGACCTGGTCGTGGTTCTGGGCGGCCGCAACGATCCGCGGCCCCTCCGGCCGAGCCAGCTCTGCAGCGATCCTGGCCATCGACCCGTCGAAGTCCGCGTAGTAGCCGTCGCTCTCACCGGTGAGCGCAACATGGAGCGCGTGATGAAGGCTGTCGAGCCACATCGCGTCGTGGCCCCAGTCGGCCAGCGGCCGGAAATCAGGCGCGCCCATCTCGCTGATCACGAGCGCGTCGGGGTTTGCCGCGCGGACGCGATCGGCCAGCTCCGCGAGCACGTGCACGGACGAGTCGTCGTGGACGGCATGCACCGCGTCGAGGCGGAGGCCGTCGATCCGGTAGTCGCGCACCCACAACTCTGCGTTCTGGAGCGCCCACTCGCGCACGCCTGCCTGGGCGTAGTCGAGCGCGTCGCCCCATGGCGTCTCGCCCAGCCGGTCGGTGAAGTAGGACCCGAACGCGCGCAGCGCCTCGTTGCCGGGGCCGATGTGGTTGTAGACGACGTCGAGGATCACGCCGAGCCCCTCGCGATGGGCCACGTCGACGAGCCGCGCCAGCCCCGCCGGCCCGCCGTAGGCCTCGTGCGGCGCGAAGGTGTAGAGCCCGTCATAGCCCCAGCCGCGCTCGCCGGGGAAGGTGGCGACCGGCATCAGCTCGATCGCCGTCACGCCCAGCTCGCGGAGCGCGCCAAGCCGGGGAACGACGCCGGCGAACGTGCCCTCGCGCGAGAACGTGCCGACGTGGAGCTCGTAGAGGACGAGCTCCTCGAGCTCGAGCCCAGGCCCCGGCGCGATCTCGAAGCCGATCGTGTCGAGGACGCGCGACGGGCCGCGCACCCCGTCCGGCTGCCAGCGCGAGCACGGATCGGGCCAGGCGTCGCCGCCGTCGAGGACGAAGCGGTAGTCGTCGCCCGCGGCCGCCTCCGCGTCGCCTGCCCAGATCCCGTCGCCGAGGTCGTCGAGCGGCTGCCCGCGGACGGCAACGGAGCGCGCGTGCGGCGCCCAGACGCCGAAGCGCGTCCGTCCCGAGCCGAGCGGGATCGCCCCGAGCCGGGTCGACGTCGCGAGAGTCACCGCGCGACGGTACCTAACCCGCGGCCTCCGCCTTCCGCAGGCCGCGCAGCGACCAGAACGCGAAGAGCGAGACGAGGCCAACCGCGATCACGAACGCCGACAGGACGTGGATCTCGTCGCCGGCGAGCATGCTCCGCACCGCCTCGAGCACGTACGTGAGCGGGTTCAGGGTCGCGACGGCCTCGATCCAGCCCGTGAGCAGCGCGAGCGGCACGTAGACGGGCGCGAAGAAGAGGATCAGGAAGACGGGCATCTGCATCACCGGCCCGGCCTGGATCGTGCGGAAGCGCATCGCGACGCCGCAGGCCCAGAGCAGGCCCGCGACGTTGATCAGGAGCGCGAGCGCGTACATGCCGAAGACGTCGACGGCGCCGCCGAAGACGTTCATCCCGACGATCAGCGCGACGACGGTGAGCACGGTCGCGGTCACCGCCCAGCGGACGAGCGCGGCGAGCGCATAGCCGAGCACGATCCCGGTTCGGTTCGGCGCCGCGAGCAGCAGCCGGCGGGCGAAGCCGGACTCGAAGTCGCGCGCGATCCCGAAGCCGGTGAAGACGCCGCCGAAGGCCGCCGACTGGATCAGGACGAAGCAGAACTGGAACGCCGTGTAGCCCGGCTCGAAATCGAAGCCCGGGACGTCGGCGACCTGCGAGAGCCCGCCCGCGAACGCGGTGAAGAAGAAGAGCGGGAATATCAGTGACGGGAAGAAGAGCGACGGGTTCGTGAAGACGTTCTTCAGCGTCCGCCACGCGACTCCAGAAGCGACCGGCCAGATCCTCACGTCCGCACCAGCCGCTGCTTGAGCGCCAGCGTCGCGACCGTGATCGCGACGAGCCCGATCAGGACGGCGAGGCCGAAGCCGAGCGCGAGCGCCTTCGCGTCCCAGCCGGTGATGATCAGGCTCCGGACGCACTCGATCAGGTACGAGACGGGATTCACGCTCGCGACGAAGCGGAACCAGTCGACGTCGATCAGGTCCCTGGGCGTGTTCATCGAGGAGAGGAAGAGAAAGACGAAGAGCAGCGGGAAGAGGCCCTGGATCGCCTCGCCCGAGCCGGTGCGCAGGGCGAGGAAGAGGCCGATGGCGCCGAAGCTGACCGAGATCACGGCCGAGAAGAGGAACAGCACGAGGATCCCGAGCGCGCCGGCCGCGAAGTCGACCCCGATGATCAGACCGACCGCGATGTAGAACGCTGCCTGGACGAGCCCGAGAACGACGGCGCCGGCGAGCAGGCCGGCGATCAGTGCGACACCGCGCATGGAGGTGAGCGAGAGGCGGTTCAGGAAGCCGGTCTGGATATCCCTCGCGAGATCGGTGCCCGCGTTCATCGTCGAGAAGAGCGCGCCCTGGATGAACGGGACCGCCAGCGCGAAGGCGACGAAGGAGTCGGTCGGGAAGCCGGGCAGCTGCGTCGACGCCTCGAGGCCGCCCGCGTTCACGAGCAGGAGCAGCATCGGGAAGACCAGCGGGAAGACGACGGCGGCCGGCTGGCGGCTCGTGCGGACGACCGAACGCCGCGCGACAGCGCCCACCTGCGCCGGGATAGCACTCACGCGGCGGGCTCGGCCGCGTCCAGCTCGTCCTCGCCGGCGCCCTCCAACGAACGGCCCGTCTTGGCGAGGAAGACGTCGTCGAGCGAGGGTGCCTGGATCTCGAGGCTCGCGAGCGTGAGGCCCGCGTCGTCGACCGCGCGGACGACCGCCGGCAGCCCGGCGAGGCCTTCGCGTAGCCGGACGACGACGTCACCGGTGCCACCGTCGAGCGACTCGCCGTAGGGGGCAAGAGCAGAGACGAGCCGCTCTCGATCCGCCTGCTCGACGGGAATCGCGTGGACGCTCGGCAGCCCGATCTCGGCCTTGAGGGCCTGTGGCGTCCCCTCGGCGACGATGTGCCCGTGGTCGATGATCCCGACCCGGTTCGCGAGCACGTCCGCTTCCTCGAGGTACTGCGTCGTCAGAAAGACGGTGACGCCGTCTTCGCGCGCAAGCCGTGAGACCTCGTCCCACAGCGCCGTGCGACTCTGGACGTCGAGCCCGGTTGTCGGCTCGTCGAGGAAGAGGATGCGCGGCCGGTGCACGAGCGCCAGCGCGAGGTCGAGACGGCGCTTCATCCCGCCCGAATAGCCGCCGACCTTGCGGTCGGCCGCCTCACTGAGACCGACACGGTCGAGCAGCTCCTGCGCCCGCGGCTTGCGCTCGGTGCGCGAGATCCCCTGCAGCGTCGCCTGCAGCCGCAGATGGTCCCGCCCGGTCAGCATCGGATCGAGCGCAGCCTCCTGGAGAGCAGCGCCGATCACGCTCCGCACCTTCGGACCTTCGGAGACGACGTCGTAGCCGCCGACCCGCGCCGTCCCCGCAGTCGGCGGCAGCAGCGTCGTCAGCATCAGCACGGTCGTCGACTTGCCGGCCCCGTTCGGCCCGAGAAACCCGTAGATCTCGCCTGGCTCGACGCGGAGGTCGATCCCGTCGACCGCGCGCGGCCCCTTCTTGAACTCGCGGACGAGCCCCTCGACCTCGATGCTGTTCGTCCGCTCCACTCCGGCACCCTACCCACGCGCCGAACGGAGCTTGTGTTTCAGTAACACAAGATCAGAACGCCGCGCTCGACGGCTTGCACAAGCCGTTCAGCCGGCCCGATCGAGCTTGTGTTACAGGAACACGAGCTCACACGGCCGACGGCGCGCCCGGCACGAGCCAGACGACGCCGAGCGGTGGCAGCGTGATCTCGGCCGACTGCTTTTGCTCGTTCCAGGGCGTCTTCTCGGTCTCGATCCCGAGCCCGTTGCCGACGTCGCCGCCGCCGTAGAAGCGGGAGTCCGTGTTCAGTGCCTCACGCCACTTGCCCGCCTTCGGCAGTCCGATCCGCCAGCCCTCCCGCGGGACCGGCGAGAAGTTGCAGGCGACGACGAGCCAGCGCTTGCCGTCCTCGCTGCGGCGTGCGAACGCGAGCACGTTCTCGTTCGCGGCATTCGGCTCCAGCCAGAGGAAGCCCTCGTGCGAGTGGTCGAGCTCCCAGAGCGCCGGCTCCTCGGCGTAGGCGGCGTTGAGGTCGCGGACGAGCGCGAGCATTCCGGCATGGTCGGCCTGGTCGAGCAGGTGCCAGTCGAGCGACCCCGCCGGCTCGCTCCACTCCTTCTCCTGCGCGAACTCGCCGCCCATGAAGAGGAGCTGCTTGCCGGGGTGCGACCACATGTAGCCGTAGAGGGCGCGCAGATTCGCGAAGCGCTGCCAGCGGTCGCCGGGCATCTTCCCGAGCAGGGAGCCCTTGCCGTGCACCACCTCGTCGTGGGAGAGCGGGAGGACGAAGTTCTCGTTCCAGGCGTAGACCATCGAGAACGTCAGCTCGTGGTGGTGGAAGCGCCGGTGCACGGGCTCCTTCGAGACGTACTCGAGCGTGTCGTGCATCCAGCCCATGTTCCACTTGAAGCCGAAGCCGAGGCCGCCGAGATAGGTGGGCCGCGAGACGCCGGGCCACGCGGTCGACTCCTCGGCGATCGTCATCACGCCCGGCTCGCGGCCGTAGACGACCTCGTTCAGCTCGCGCAGGAAGGAAACCGCCTCGAGATCCTCGCGCCCACCGTGGGCGTTCGGCACCCACTCGCCCTGCTTGCGCGAGTAGTCGAGGTAGAGCATCGACGCGACGGCGTCCACCCGGAGCCCGTCGGCGTGGTACTCGCGCAGCCAGTAGAGCGCGTTCGCGAGCAGGAAGTTGCGCACCTCGTTGCGGCCGAGGTTGAAGATCAGCGTGCCCCAGTCGGGGTGTGAGCCGCGGCGGGGATCCTCGTGCTCGTAGAGCGCCGTCCCGTCGAAGCGGGCAAGCGCGAACTCGTCGCGCGGGAAGTGCGCCGGCACCCAGTCGAGGATGACGCCGATCCCGGCCTGGTGGAGCGCGTCCACGAGCGCGCGAAAGTCGTCCGGCTCCCCCATCGTCGAGACGGGCGCGTAGAAGCCTGTCACCTGATAGCCCCACGAGCCCGAGAACGGGTGGTGCATCACCGGCAGGAACTCGACGTGGGTGAAGCCGAGGTCGCCGGCATAGGCGACGAGCTGCTCGGCGAGCTCCTTCCAACCGAGCCCCAGCCGCCACGACTCCGCGTGCACCTCGTAGACCGAGATCGGCTCCTTCAGCTGGTCGAAGCTGCGGCGCCGCTCGAGCCAGTCGTCGTCCGCCCACTCGTAGCGGGAGCGATAGATCCGCGAGGCCGTCTTCGGCGGGATCTCGGCGTGGAAGGCGAAGGGGTCCGACTTGAGGCGGAGCTGCCCGTCGGCGCCGTGCACCTCGTACTTGTACGCGTCACCCTCGGAGGCATCGGGCACGAGCGCCGCCCAGATCCCGGACGAGCGCTGCGGCTCGAGCGGCTGCGCGTGGCCGTCCCAGAGGTTCCAGTCGCCGACGACGGAGACGGCGCGCGCGTTCGGCGCCCAGACCGCGAACGAGATCCCCTCCTCGGTCACGTGCGCGCCCAGGCGCTCGTAGATCTGCTCGTGCCGGCCCTCGCCCGCCAGGTGGAGGTCGAGCTCGCCCAACGTCATTGCTGCTCCAGCATGCGGAGGATCCCGGCGACGGGGATCGCGACCCAGTCGGGTCGGTTGTGCAGCTCGTAGCGGAGCTCGTAGACCGCCTTCTCGAGCTCGAACACCGTCAGCAGGCGCGCCACCTGATCGCGACTCGACGGCAGCAGCGACGGCTCGGCAGTGTCGAGATACCCCTCGAGGAACTCGGCCCGGCAGCGCTCCTCCCAGCCCTCGGGCGGATCGACGCTCCTCTGGATCGTCGCGGCCGAGGCGGCGTACGCGAACGAGCGCAGCATGCCCGCGACGTCGCGGAGCGGAGACGTCTTGCGCCGCCGCTCCGGAACGGAGCGTGCCGGCTCGCCCTCGAAGTCGAGGAGCAGCCAGTCGTCCTCGTCCGTCCAGAGCGCCTGGCCGAGGTGGTAGTCGCCGTGGGTCCGGATCACGCGGCCGACGTGGCCGATGTTCGTGAGCAGGCGCAGATGGTCGCGCACCTCCTCGCCGCGGCCGCGCACCTGCTCGAGCGCCGGCGAGTCGGGCAGCGAGGCGAAGACGTGCTCGATCTCCTCGTCGATCGAGGCGGACAGGAGCGCGAGCGCCTCCGTGCTCGGATCCTCCGGCGCGAAGTGCGGATCGCCCGGATCGGACGCGAGCGCGTTGTGCAGCAGCGCCGTCACCTCGCCCAGCCGGCGCGCGTGCTCCGGCAGCCAGTCGGGCTCGCCCGCGGCGAGCGTGTCGAGCGCGAGCTCCCAGCCGTCTCCCTTTGCGGGCACGAACTCCTGCACGACCGCGAGCGTCGCCTCCAGCGGCCGGCCCTCGTAGGCGATGTAACCCTCGAGCGCCGCCGTGTGCTCGAAGCCGCGCTCGGTGAGGAACCGCAGCACCTCGAGCTCCGGGTTCATCCCCGGCGCGATCCGGCGGTAGAGCTTGAGCGCGTAGCGCTCGTCGAGCACGAGCGAGCTGTTCGACTGCTCGGCGCCCATCGGCCGCGCCGACTCGACCTCGGCGGGCAGCTCGCCCGTGGGCCGGAAGACGATCGTCGCCTCGCCGGTCTCGAGCGTGGAGTTGGTCCGCATCAGCTCGAGCATCCGGCGCGCGAGCGCAGGATCGGCGATCGCGTCGTACGCGACCCAGCCGTCGGTCTCGGCGATCACGGACTCCTTCCAGGCGTCCTCCGTCGGCCGGAAGCCGAGCGGCAGGTGGTAGAGGTCGTGCGTCTGCAGGCCGTACCGCACCTCGACGACCGCGATCGCGAGGATCGGCGGCTCGCCCGGGGTGACGCCGGCATCGAGCACGCGCGCGTCGAGCACGTCCTTCGACTTGCCGCCGAACCAGCGCTGCGACGCGATCGTGCCGAGCAGGACGAGCCCGTCCAGGAAGTGGAGGTCGCCTCTCTCGATGCGGCTCTTCAGATCACTCGTCATCGGCAGGGTCCTGGAGTTGGAACCAGAAGAAGCCGCGCGGCCCGAGCGTGAGCAGGTACGGCAGCTCGCCGATCCGCGGGAAGCGCGTGTTGCCGAGCATCTCCACGGGCACGCGGCCCGCGAATGCGGAGAGATCGAGCTCGACCGCCTGCGCCGTCCGGGCGAGGTTGTGGACGCAGAGGATGATGTCCTCGGAGAACGAGCGGATGTGGGCGAAGATCTTCGGGTTCTCCGGCCGGAGCACGCGGTAGTCGCCGACACCGAAGACCGGATGCTGCTTCCGCAGCTCGACGAAGCGGCGTAGCCAGCGCAGCAGCGAGGTCGGCAGCCGCAGCTGCGCCTCGACGTTGACCGCCTGGAACCCGTAGACGGGATCCATCAGCGGCGGCAGGTAGAGCTGCGCGAAGTCGGCGCGCGAGAAGCCGCCGTTGCGGTCGCCCGTCCACTGCATCGGCGTCCGGACACCGTCGCGGTCGCCCAGGTAGACGTTGTCGCCCATGGCGATCTCGTCTCCGTAATAGAGCACGGGCGAACCCGGGAGCGAGAAGAGGATCGCGTGCATCAGCTCGATCTCGTCGCGGCCGCCGTCGAGGAGCGGCGCGAGCCGACGGCGGATCCCGAGGTTGAGCTTCATCCGCGGATCCTTTGCGTACTCCTCGTACATGTAGTCCCGCTCCTCGTCCGTGACCATCTCGAGCGTCAACTCGTCGTGGTTGCGGAGAAAGAGTCCCCACTGCGCGTTGTCGGGAATCGGCGGCGTGCGGTCGAGGATCTCGATCATCGGCAGCGCCTCCTCGCGGCGCAGCGCCATGAACATGCGCGGCATGACGGGGAAGTGGAACGCCATGTGGCACTCGTCGCCGTCGCCGAAGTACTCGACGACGTCCTCCGGCCACTGATTCGCCTCGGCCAGGAGCACGGTGTCGGGATAGTTCTCATCCACCTCCTTGCGCACCCGGCGGAGGTACTCGTGCGTGC
>DATMEO010000027.1:0-13766 GCA_035556515.1 Gaiellaceae bacterium | reverse complement strand
GGACGCCGGCTTTGCCGGCATCCCTGCGCATAGCGAGGGGTCTGCGCACAGCGCAGACCCCTCTCCCGAACGCTCCTTTCTGGGCCAGACGGCGAAGCCGTCGAAACGGCCGCTCCGTCTGGAGGGGGAGAGGAGTCGCGTTCGGTACGCATAGTCATCGCACATTCGAGCGTGGGATGCGAGGGTGGCTACACTCTTTCCCATGACCGAAACCGGGACGATGCGGGTCAAGAGCGGGCTCGCCGAGATGCTCAAGGGCGGCGTGATCATGGACGTGGTCGACGCCGAGCAGGCGAAGATCGCGGAGGACTCGGGAGCCGTCGCGGTGATGGCGCTCGAGCGCGTTCCGGCCGACATCCGCCGCGACGGCGGCGTCGCGCGCATGTCCGATCCGGCGATGATCACAGAGATCCAGGAGGCGGTCACGATCCCGGTGATGGCCAAGTGCCGCATCGGCCACTTTGTCGAGGCGCAGATCCTGCAGGCGCTCGAGATCGACTACATCGACGAGTCGGAGGTGCTCACTCCGGCCGACGTCGCGCACCACGTCGACAAGTGGGCCTTCGAGATCCCGTTCGTCTGCGGCGCCACCAATCTCGGCGAGGCGCTGCGGCGGATCGCCGAGGGCGCGGCGATGATCCGCACGAAGGGCGAGGCCGGCACCGGCGACGTCGTCAACGCGGTCACGCACATGCGCGCGGTCTTCGGCGGCATCCGCCGGCTCGGCGCGCTGCGCGAGGAGGAGCTGTACGCGGAGGCGAAGGAGCTGCGTGCGCCCTACGAGATCGTCAAATGGGTCGCCGAGAACGGCAAGCTCCCGGTCGTGACGTTCACGGCCGGTGGGATCGCCACCCCCGCCGACGCTGCGCTTTGCATGCAGCTCGGCGCCGACGGCGTCTTCGTCGGCTCGGGCATCTTCAAGTCGGGCGACCCGGCGCTGCGCGCGAAGGCGATCGTCGAGGCGACGACCCACTTCCGCGACGCGGACATCCTCGCCCGCGTCTCCGCCGGCCTCGGCGAGCCGATGGTCGGCATCTCGACCGCCTCGCTCGAGCCGAGCGAGTTGCTCGAGTCTCGCGGCTGGTAGTACTCCCGCGCCGCCCCTGACCGGCCGGCTCCCGGCGGGCGGAGCCCGCCTCCGCCGGCCTCGCGCACCTGAGCGCACGCGGCTCTCCGGGTCTGGCCGCCGGCCTATCCCCTCCGGCCGCGCACGCTCAGCCACGCGTCAGAGACGCGGGCGTAGGCCGTGCCGCTATCACGGTCGTCTCCGTGGGTCCGTCCGGCCCCGTTGTCACGCTACGTCCAATGGAGCTCCGCGCAGGACTGCGGCCGGCGTGGTCGAGCACCTCATTCCTGCTCTATGCCGGCGCGTTCACAGTCGCGGCTTCGCTCGGCATCCTCCTGGCGACCCTGGGTGCCATGCAGGGGTCGACAGCGCTCGTCGGCTGGTCGGTGCTCTTCCTTGCCCTGCTGCTCGTGTCTGCCGCGGCGGCACGCCTCCGCGGGCAGCATGTCCTCGCCGGTCTGTGCGCGTTCGTCGCCGTCGGCAGCTTGGGTGTTCTCCTCGGCTCTCTGCTCGACGCGATCGGCCTGGCCGACGGCGTCGAGCCGTTCGACCGCGACTTCGAGCTGGCGCCGCTCCTCGTCGAGGTGGCGGTGCTCGCGGCGGCACTCGCAGCTGCGCGTTCGTTTCGGCTGCCGTTGCTCGTGCTGGCGGCGTCGATTGCGAAGGCGGTGCTCGTTCTCGACACGACCGCGGGCATCTTCGGTCTGGGCGGCTGGGTTGCGACCGCGGCGCTTCTGCTGGGTCTCGCGGAGCTCGGGACGGCGCTCGCGCTCGAGGGAGGCGAACGCAAGTCGTGGGCGTTCTGGAAGCACGTCTCCGCGGCGCTGCTCATCGGTGGGGCGGCGATCTGGTTCCTCGACGGTGGCGACGTGGGCTGGGTGTTGATCGGCCTCGCGTCGCTCGCCTACATGGCTCTGGCGCGATCGCTCGACCGGTCGGTGTGGGCCGTGCTCGGGGCGGTCGGGCTGTTCCTCGTCACGACGCACTTCGTCGACGAGTCATACGCCCTCGTGGCCGCGATCCCGTTCTACTTCCCGAGTGAGGACGGCGGCGGGATCGAGCTCTGGCAGACCGCCCTCGTGTACACGGGCCTGGGTGTCGTCTATGCGCTGCTTGGGCTGTTCCTGCGGCAACCGACGACGCACGACCCGCCGCCGGCGTAGCCGCAAGCCCGCTCTACAATCAACGGCATGACGATCGGCGTCCTCGCAGTCCAGGGCAACTTTCGCGAGCACAGTGCGACTCTCCGCCAGCTCGGCGCCGAGGTGGTCGAGGTGCGCCTGCCCGAGCAGCTCGACGGGCTCGACGGGCTCGTCATCCCCGGTGGCGAATCGACTGCGATCCGGCGGCTGATGCGGCTCTACGGCCTCGACGACGCGATCCGCGGCTTCGGCGGCGCGGTGTTCGGAACGTGTGCGGGGATGATCCTGCTCGACCGCGCGCATCTCGGGCTCGTCGACGTCGACGTCGAGCGCAACGGCTACGGCCGCCAGCTCGCCAGCTTCGAGGCCGACCTCGACCTGGGCGACGACGGCGCGCCGATGCGCGGCGTGTTCATCCGCGCGCCGCGTGTCACCGATGCCGGTGCGAACGTCGAGGTGCTCGCCAGCCACGACGGCACCCCGGTGCTGCTGCGGCAGGGGCGTTTCCTGATCGCCTCGTTCCACCCGGAGCTGACCGGCGACACGCGCGTGCATGCGAAGTTCCTGGAGCTCGTCCGAGAGGAGTCTGGTGTCAGGGCATAGCAAGTGGTCGACGATCAAGCACAAGAAGGGCGCCGCCGACGCGAAGCGCGGCAAGCTCTTCACGAAGCTCTCGAAGGCGATCATCGTCGCGGCCAAGGAGGGCGGACCCGATCCGAGCGGGAACCTCTCGCTGCAGAACGCGATCGAGAAGGCGAAGTCGTACTCGATGCCCAAGGACACGATCGAGCGCGCGATCGCCCGCGGCGCCGGCACCGACGCCGACGCGGCCGCCTACGAGACGATCGTCTACGAGGGGTACGGCCCCGACGGTGTCGCCGTGCTCGTCGAGGCGCTGACCGACAACCGCAACCGCACCGCCTCCGACGTCCGGCACACGTTCTCCAAGCACGGCGGCAACCTCGGCACGACCGGCGCCGTCGCCTGGCTCTTCGAGCGCCGTGGGGTGGTGCTGGTGGAGGCCGAGGGCGCAGACGAGGACGAGCTGACGCTTGCGGCGGCCGAGGGCGGGGCGGACGACGTCGAGCGCGACGGCGACGTCTTCCAGGTCTCGTCGGCACCAGAGGCGCTCACCGCCGTGCGCGAGGCAATCGAGGCCGCCGGGATCGAGGTGCAGTCGGCAGAGCTGACGATGGTCCCGAAGACGACCGTCGAGGTGGCCGAAGAGGCGTCGGCGAAGAAGCTGATTCGCCTGATCGAGGAGCTCGAGGACAACGACGACGTCCAGGACGTCTCGGCGAACTTCGACATCCCCGAGCAGGTTTTGGAGGCGGTCGCGGGCTAGTCAGAGGCTCGTGTCAGGCGACTTTGGGAGCGAAGCGACCCTTCAGGGGTCTTCGCGCGATCGGGATCCGCTCCCGCGGATGCCGATCTTGCGCCAGCAATACAGGAACGTCCGGTGCCCCGCCTAACCTTTCCTCGTGAAGGTTCTGGGCATCGATCCGGGGACGGCTGCTTGCGGGTACGGGATCGTCCAAGAAAGCGGAGGCCGAATCAGGGCACTCGACCACGGGTGGTGGCAAACCCCCGCGGCGGAGCGCCCGGAGCTGCGCCTCAAGACGATCTTCGATCGGGTGCAGGCGCTCATTGCGGAGCACGAGCCCTCCGCCGTCGCCGTGGAAGAGTCGTTCGTCGGAGCAGATGCCCGCACCGCGCTCTCCGTCGGGCAAGCGCGCGGGGCGGTGCTCGTCGCCGCCGCGGCGGTCGGCGTCGAGTGCGTTGAGTATCCGCCGGCCCGCGTGAAGCAGGCCGTGTGCGGCTACGGCCGCGCCGAGAAGGCGCAGGTGCAGCGGATGGTTCGCGCCATCCTCGCGATGGAGTCGAACCCGACCCCGAGCCACGCCGCCGACGCGCTCGCGGTCGCGATCTGCCACGCGCTTGCGCCGCCGCTGCTACGGATCGCAGGATGATCTCGCGCCTCCGGGGACAGCTCGCCGGGAGGACGCCCGACGGATTCGTGCTCGACGTCAACGGCGTCGGCTACCTGCTGGCTGCGACGCCCGGCGCGGTCCGGGCGGCGGAGAGCGGGGGCGAGGCCGTCGTCGAGACGTATCTGCACGTGCGCGAGGACGCGCTCCAGCTCTACGGCTTTGCAGATGCCGCCGAGCGGCAGCTCTTCCTGCACCTGCTGACCGTTGCCGGCATCGGGCCGAAGGTCGCGCTCGCGATCGTCTCGGGAGCGCCGGCGGCGGAGCTGCGCCGCGCGATCGTGCTCCAGGACGCGGCGCGCTTCCAGGCCGTCCCGGGCGTCGGCAAGAAGACAGCCGAAAGGATCGTGCTCGAGCTGAAGGAGAAGCTCGGCGCCGAGGATCCGGTGCCGATCTCGAGCGCTTCGGGCACATCCGTCCACGTGACCGCGCGCGACGCGCTCGTCGAGCTCGGCTACTCCGTGCTCGAGGCCGAGCAGGCGCTTGCGGCCGTCGATCCCGACCTGCCCGCCGAGGAGCGCGTCCGGCTGGCATTGAGGCAGGCGGCATGACCACAGTCGCTGCGGAGGTGCTCGGCCCCGAGGAGGAGGAGCTCGAGCGCACGCTCCGTCCGCGCAAGCTCGACGAGTTCGTCGGCCAGGAGGGGGTCAAGGAGCAGCTGGCGATCGCGCTCACTGCGGCGAAGGCTCGCGGCGAGGCGCTCGACCACGTCCTGCTCGTCGGCCCGCCCGGGCTGGGCAAGACGACGCTGGCGCAGATCATCCGCGAGGAGCTCGGCGTCGGCATCCGAACGGTCGCCGGCCCCGCCCTCGAGAAGAAGGGCGACATGGCCGCGATCCTCACCGGCCTCGAGCAGAAGGACGTGCTCTTCGTCGACGAGATCCACCGGATCAACCGCTCGATCGAGGAGATCCTCTACCCGGCGCTGGAGGACTTCCGGCTCGACATCATCGTCGGCCAGGGCCCTGCGGCGCGGACGCTGACGCTCGACCTGCCGCAGTTCACGCTCGTCGGCGCCACCACCCGGACGGGGTTGCTGACGACGCCGCTGCGAGACCGCTTCGGGATGACCTTCCGGCTGGGCTACTACGACGCCGACCAGCTGAGCGCGATCGTGCGCCGCTCGGCCGGGATCCTCGGCGTCGCGATCGACGAGGAGGCGTGCGGCGAGATCGCCGGCCGCTCGCGGGGGACGCCGCGGATCGCAAACCGGATCCTTCGCCGCGTCCGCGACGTCGCCGAGGTGCGCCACCAGGGCGCTGTCACGAACGCCGTCGCGCGCGAGGCGCTCGACCTGATGGAGATCGACGAGGAGGGCCTCGAGGGCACCGATCGCGAGCTGCTGCACGCGATCGCGTTCAAGTTCGAAGGCGGCCCCGTCGGGCTCTCGACGCTCGCCGTCACGCTCGGGGAGGAGACCGACACGATCGAGGACGTCTACGAGCCGTACCTGCTCCAGCTCGGCTTCCTCCAGCGCACCCCGCGCGGACGCGTGATCACGAAGCGCGGCCGCGCGCACGTCGGGGCGCCGCCGGCCGCCGACGCCTCCGCCCTCTTCTGAGCGTCACGGCCCGGTGATCCGCCGCGGGCCGGATCGCGTCTTTACGAACACTTGCCAGGCGTGGTACTGGAGGAAGATGCGCTCGTCGCGGCGCATCTGCGCGGCGAACGTGACGACGGCATCGACGTAGCGCTCCGAATGGTTGTAGTGCCAGAGCGCGCCGCGCAGATCACGTGCTGCGCCGGAGGCGCGCAGGTAGTTGGCGGCGCCGAGAATCGCGTCGCGCGGGTCGTGCACGTCGCCGCCCAGCCCGTAGGCACGCCAGGTCGTGGGCATGAACTGCATCGGTCCTTGCGCGCCGGCCGAGCTGCGTGAGCGCAGCTTGTTGAAGCCGGTCTCGACGAAGTTGACCGCCGCGAGCACCTCCCAGTCGACGCCGAAGCCCCGCTCCGCCTCGCGGTAGTAGCGGCGCAGCGTGTGCGCTGGGAGCGTGGGCCCGGTGCGGAACGCGGTGAGCGGCAGCCTGGTCGGCGGGGTCAGCTCGACCAAACGCCGTCGTGCGTCGACCGTCGCGCGCGCCTCCCGTGAGAGCAGCGGCCGTGCGCGCCGCGCCAACTCTGGGTCGTAGGTGAGCTTCAGGAAGAGGCGCTGCTGATGCAACGCCCAGAGCGAGACGTCGCGCGGCGTCGACCCGGTCGCGCGGGGCCCTGCCTGCCAAGCGTCGATCGCGCCATGCAGCTCCGCGGTCGTGGTCGCGAGAGCGTCCGCGACGGCGGCCGGCCGCTCGGGCAAGGGCGCCGCGGGAGGAGGCGGCGCGGCGAGCGCCAGGGCGGCGAGGAGGACACGCACGCCTTCGAGTCTAGGCTTGTCAAGCGATGAGCCATCCCGATCTGGCCGCCGAACAGGTGTACGTCGACCACGCCTACGCGTGCCTCGAGCGGATGCGGGAGATCGTGCTGCGGGCGGGCGACGCAGCCGACGGCGAGGTCGCCCAGGCGGCGCTCGACGCCTGGGCGGCGAAGCGGCTCGCCACCTTCGAGGACGCCGAGCGCGGGCTGATGTTCGGCCGGCTCGACTTCGAGGCGGTCGAGCGCGCCCTCTACGTCGGCCGGCGCTGGGTCCACGACGACGAGGGCGAGCAGATCGTCGTCAACTGGCAGGCGCCCGCGGCGCGGCCGTTTTACACCGCGACGCCGCAGGATCCGCAGCGCGTCACGCTCCGCCGCCGCTTCCGCGCCCAGGGGCGGAGGCTCCTGGACATCGCCGACGAGGCGCTCGACGGCTCGACGCTCGACGGCGCCAGCGTCGGCGACTTCCTGCTCGAGGAGCTCGAGCGCAGCCGCGACACGCACATGCGCGACATCGTCGCGACGATCCAGGCCGACCAGTACCGCCTGATCACGCGCGAGCCCGAGCGGCCGCTCGTGATCCAGGGCGGGCCCGGCACGGGGAAGACGGCCGTCGGCCTCCACCGCGCCTCGTGGCTGATCTACACCGAGCGGGAGAAGAACGCCCGCAGCCGTGTGCTCGTGGTCGGCCCGAACCGGACCTTCATGGAGTACGTCTCGCACGTCCTGCCCGCGCTCGGCGAGGGGAGCGTCGAGCAGCTCGCCGTCTCCGAGCTCGTCGCCGGCGTCGAGCCGACGCTGCGCGACGCGCCCGCCGTCGCGCTGCTGAAGGCGGACACGCGGATGGCGGCGGTGATCGCCCGCGCGGCCGAGCTGCGCCTGGCCGCAGAGCCGGACGAGCTGATCCTGAAGCTCGAAGGCGAGTACATCCGTGTCCGCGTACGCGAGCAGCAGCGGCTCCTCGACGAGATCCGTGAGCTGCACGGCACCACCGCGGCCGCCCGCGAGCGCTTCCGGATGGGAATCGTCCGCAGCTTTTACGCCGAGTACGCCCGGATCCTCCAGGGCGGAGCGATCCGGGACGGCGAGGAGATCGAGAAGGCGCTGAAGGGGAACGGCTACCTGACTCGCGTGCTCGAGCGGGCCTGGCCGGCTGTGACGCCGGAGAAGCTCGTGCGCGCGCTCTTCACGACGCCGGCCTTTCTCGCTGAAGCCGCGGACGGGATCCTCGACGAGGACGAGCAGAAGCTGCTTCGCCGCCGCGGCACGGGCTGGAGCGAGTGGGACGTGCCGCTGCTCGACGAGGCGCACGCGCTCGTCGGCGAGCCGGCGCGCACCTACGACCACGTGATCGTCGACGAGGCGCAGGATCTCTCGCCGATGCAGCTGCGGATGATCGCGCGACGCGCGCGTGAGGGCGCGCTGACGATCCTCGGCGACGTCGCCCAGGGCACAGGCCCCGTCACGTATGCGAGCTGGGGCGACGTGCTGCCGCATCTCCCGCAGGGAGACGATGCCGAGGTCGAGGAGCTCCGCCACGCCTATCGCGTCCCGCGCGAGATCATGGAGCTCGCGCTGCCGCTGCTCGACACGATCGCGCCCGAGCTCGAGCGTCCACTCGCGTACCGGACGGGAGCCGCCGAGCCGCTGCTACGGCAGGTCGAGGAGGGCTCACTTCTGCGCGAGGCATACCACGAGGCCGGACGGCTGGCGAGCGAGGACGGGCTCGTTGCGCTGATCGTCCCGGACGAGCTCGTCGAGCCGGCGCTCGCACACGAGAGCGCGTTCGACGGCATCCCGCTCCTGACTCCGCGCGAGGCGAAGGGGCTCGAGTTCGACCACGTCATCGTCGTCGAGCCGGCGCTCATCGCCGCCCACGATCGCGGTTTGCGCGAGCTCTACGTCGCCCTGACCCGGCCGACGACGACGCTCGTCGTCCTGCACGCGCGCCCGCTCCCGCCCGAGCTGGGGATCTAGAGTCTCACGCGTGCCGGAGCTCTGGACACCCGGGATGGCCGGGCCGCTCGAGGATCTCGTCGCCCGCATCCACCGGCGGATCGAGGCGTTCGCGTCCGAGCACGGGCTCGAGCAGGCGATGGTCGAGGTGGAGCTCACGGACGGCGCGCTGCTGCGGCTGGCATCGCTCTCCGCCGAGCCGGGCTACGGCTTCCTGACGCTCGTCCCGCACGGGGACGAAAGCGACCCGCAGGAGCTGATCGTCCCGATCGGCGCGATCCGTCAGCTCACGCTGAGTCGGGCAGAGCCCGCAAGCCCGATCGGATTCTCGCTCCCAATCTCGTCAGCCGGCGAATAAGCGCCGGCGCGAGCGCCAGCGCGACGATGTCGAACCAGACGTAGCCGGAGGCGACACCGCTCGGCGGGTTTCCCTGGGGCACCCCTGTGCCGGGGATCGTGACGGCCCACGCCCAGGTGCCGATCGCGGTGCCGTACAGCTCGAGCCAGGCGACGACGAGGAAGACGCCGGCGTAGATCTCGGGCGCGCGGCCCTTGAGCAGGTAGACGGCGAGCAGCGCCGCTCCGATCGCGCCGCCGACGTCTGTGCGCGGTAGGAAGGTGATGCCTGCGACGCCCCAGGCGAGTACCGCCACGAGCGCGACCCGGACGAGCCAGCCTTGTAACAGTCTGTTACTTGCCGCGGCGGCGAGCGACGCGCCCGCGAGGTAGACGAGGCCGTGGCACGGAGGCACGAACGAGGGCAGGTTCTCGAGCCGGTAGGTGTAGACGCCCCAGATGATCGAGCCGACGACCTCCGCGCAGGTGGCGACGACCACGACGACGAGCGCCTGCGCACGCAGCAGCGGCGGGACGCCGCGGAGCGCGAGCGCGAGCGCGATCCAGGCGGCGAGTCCGAGCAGCAGTTGCCCGCGCGCATCCACCTGCGTGTCGACGGCGAGCAGGACGCCGATGAAGCTCAGAATCGCGAGGGTACGCCTCAACGGCGGAACTGGAGCTCGTGCCAGGATGGCACCGGCGCGAGCTCGAGCAGCGCCCGACCCCCGCGGGGCTCGGCGTAGCCGAAGTCGCCGCTGTCCTCGTCCCAGGCGACCTCGAGCAGCCCCTCCTTGACGCGGTGGTCGAGCCAGGCGCCGCGGAAGACGAGCTTGCGCAGCCAGTAGACGAGCGACTCGCCCTCGAGCAGGCCGACGCGCTCCCAGTGGCGGACGAGGTAGCTGCCGAGCAGGCTGCGCGGGTCGGCGATCCGCCCGTCGGCGGCGAGCTCGACGAGGTCCGCGGTCTCGTCCTCGTCGAGGTCGTTCGAGCCGATCAGCCCGAGCCGGACCGCGGCGGCGGTGATCCGCTCCTCGAAGTCCTCGGCGTTGAAGCCGAAGCGGTAGCCGAGGAACTCGACCACGTACTCGTCACCGGACGCGTAGTTCGGCTCTCCCATCCCACCGAAGGGTACCCTCGTGGCGTGGACAGACGGCTCGTGGTTCCGATGATCTTCGTCGTGCTCGCGGTGTGGCTCGTCGGCACCTGGGTGACGAAATTCTCGCTCTCGGAGATGGCCGTCTACACCCCGGTCGCGATCCTCGCGCTCGGCGCTCTTGCCGGCGTGATCCTCCTCTGGGTGAAGATCGTGCGCGAGTCCGTTCGTAGGTAGCGCAAGATGAGCATCCGCAGGAGCGGATGCTCATCGCGCGAAAATCCCTGAAGGGCCGCTTCGCGGCCACCAGTCCGGAAGCAGTCGGGAGCTGGCGGACGCCGTCCGACGGCGTCCGTACCGTCGATTCCCCATGCGTGACGGTTCCTGGACGATCGATCCCTGCGAGTACGCCGAGGTCAAGGCGCTCGCCGAGGCGCTCGAGCTGGGGGAGATCACAGCATCGATCCTCGTCCGCCGCGGTTTCGCCGACGTCGAGGAGGCGCGGCGCTTCGTGCGGGGAGAGATCGAGCCGCACGATCCCTTTCTGCTCGGCGACATGGCCGAAGCCGTCGAGAAGATCCGCGCCGCCATCGCGGCCGGCAAGCGCATCTGCGTCCACGGCGACTACGACGTCGACGGGATCTGCGCCACCTCGCTCGCCGTCCTGACGCTGCGTGAGCTCGGGGCCGACGTCGAGTGGCATCTGCCCAGCCGCTTCGAGGAGGGCTACGGCGTCTCCGGCGACACGATCTCGCGGCTCGCCGACGAGGGGTGTGCGCTCCTGCTCACGGTCGATTGCGGGATCACCGCCGTCGAGGAGGTGGCGGCCGCGAAGGCGCGCGGGCTCGACGTGATCATTACCGACCACCACCGGCCCGGCGAGGTCCTGCCGGACTGCCCGATCGTCGCGACCCGCCCCTCCGATTACCCCTTCCCGGAGCTCTGTGGCACCGGTGTGGTCTGCAAGCTCGCGCAGGCGCTCGGCGTCGACGTGGCGCCGTACCTCGACCTCGTCGCGCTGGCGACGATCGCCGACGTCGTGCCGCTCCTGGACGAGAATCGCTCGCTCGCGATCGCGGGGCTGCGCGCGCTCGCGCGGACGCAGCGGCCCGGCCTGCAGGCGTTGATGCAGAACGCCCGCGTCGACCCTGCCGCCGTCGACGCCGCCGCTGTCGGCTTCCGGCTCGCGCCGCGGATCAACGCGGCCGGCCGCCTCGGCCGGCCCGACGCCGCGCTCGAGCTGCTGCTGACGACCGACGCCGACGAGGCGAGGCGCCTCGCCGACGAGCTGGAGATGCTGAACCGCGACCGCCAGGCCGTCGAGGACAGGATCCTGCGCGCCGCCGTCGCGGAGGTCGAGTCGTGGCCCGAGCCGAAGCGACGCCGCCGGGGCTACGTGATCTGGGGCGAGGACTGGCACGAGGGCGTGATCGGGATCGTCGCCTCGCGCCTCGTCGAGCGCTTCAACCGGCCGGTCGTCCTGATCGCGGGCGCCGACGGCGACTGGAAGGGCTCCGGCCGTTCGCTGCCCGCCTTCGACCTGCACGGCGCGCTCGGAGCCTGCGCGCAGCACCTCGAGCGCTTCGGCGGCCACCGCGCCGCTGCCGGCCTCTCGATCGAGCCGTCGAGCCTGGAGGCGTTCGCGGCCGCCTTCGCAGCGCATGCCGACGCTGTCCTCGGGGACGACGACCTCGCGCCCGTGACCCGGATCGACGCGATCGTGCCCGGGTCGGCCCTGACGCTCGGCCTCGCCTCGGAGCTCGAGCGGCTGGCGCCGTTCGGCCTCGGTAACCCCGACGTGACCCTGCTCGTCCCGGCGTGCGAGGCGGTGCAGCCCGGCGTCGTCGGCGAGGGCAAGCATCTCCGCTTCCGCATCCGCCAGGGCGGCCGTGACGCCGGCTCCGCGATCGCGTTCGGACTCGGCCCACAGCTCGACCGCGTCGACCGGCCCGGACGCCACGACATCGCCTGCCGGCTGAAGGAGAACCGCTGGAACGGCACCGTGTCACCGCAGCTCGTCGTCCGGCGGCTCTTCGACACGCCGGCCGGCTACGAGGAACTGCGGGCGAGCCTCGGCACCCTCTGGAAGGCCGGCGAGGACGCGTGGACGCAGGACGCGCGGGAGATCTTCGCCGAGCTCCAGCTGCCCGCAGGAGCGAGGCGCCAGCTCTACGAGTCCGAGGCGTTCAGAGCGCTGCTGGCCGGAACTTCGCTCGAGCTGCCACGCGCCGCGTAGGCGGGCGGACATCCCGGGCGGAGTCGTCGAGCGAGACGAGCATGCGCGCGAGCTGGCGCGCTTTGCGGTCCCGGCGGCGGCGTGAGAGAGGCATGGGAAGCATGCGTTCTCTGTCCTAACGGACACTCCTGCGGGGGAGATTCGCCCGCAGGGGCTCGGAGTACACTGAATTCATGGCTGTCGTCGACGCCGAACGTCATCACCAGGACCTCGTCGATGAGCTGATTGCGGCGGTCGAGGCGTACAACCCCGGCGTCGACAAGGAGCTGCTCGCGCGCGCGTTCCACTTCGCCGCGGCCGCGCACGAGGGCCAGACGCGCAGCTCCGGCGAGCCGTTCGTCCACCATCCCTGGGCGGTCGCGAAGATCTGTGCCGAGCTGCACCTCGACGAGCAGTCGCTCGCGGCCGCACTGCTGCACGACGTCGTCGAGGACACCGAGACCGACCTCGACGAGGTCCGCGCCGAATTCGGCGACGAGATCGCCCAGCTCGTCGAGGGGGTCACGAAGCTGACCCGGACGACCTTCCAAACCCGCGAGCAGTCCGATGCGGAGAACTACCGGAAGATGATCGTCGCGATGGCGCAGGACGTCCGCGTCATCCTGATCAAGCTGGCCGACCGGCTCCACAACATGCGCACGATCGAGTACCAGGGCAAGCAGGCCCAG
The DNA here is from genome assembly GCA_035556515.1 of Gaiellaceae bacterium. GTDB lineage: Bacteria > Actinomycetota > Thermoleophilia > Gaiellales > Gaiellaceae > Gaiellasilicea. Next base: position 932 of record DATMEO010000027.1, on the reverse strand, counting down.
GTGCGCAAGGCAAAGGAGACGCTCGAGGTCTACGCGCCGCTTGCGCACCGCCTCGGCATCCACGCGATCAAGTGGGAGCTCGAGGACCGCTCGTTCGAGATCCTGCACCCGCGCAAGTACGCCGAGATCAAGGCGATGGTGGCCGACCGGCGGGCCGATCGCGAGGCGGCGGTCGGGAAGGCGGGCGAGGTCCTCGGCGTCGAGCTGGCGAAGGTCGACATCCCCGCCGAGATCGCCGGCCGCGCCAAGCACTTCTATTCGATCTACGACAAGATGGCCAAGAAGGGCCGCGAGTTCAACGAGATCTACGACCTGACCGCGATGCGCGTCACCGTCGAGCGTGCCGGCGACGAGGGGACGCGCGACTGCTACGGCGCGCTCGGCCTGATCCATTCGCTCTGGAAGCCGATGCCGGGGCGGTTCAAGGACTTCATCGCGATGCCGAAGTTCAACCGCTACCGCTCGCTGCACACGACGGTGATCGGCCCGGAGGGGACGCCGCTCGAGATCCAGGTGCGCACGCGCGAGATGCACGAGGAGGCCGAGTACGGAATCGCCGCGCACTGGCTCTACAAGCGCGGCAAGGGCAAGCAGGACGACGACTGGCTCGCCTGGGTGAAGTCGCTGCTGGACTGGCAGCAGGACGAGGCCGATCCGCGCGAGTTCATGAAGACGTTTCGCACCGACCTCTTCGACGACGAGGTCTACGTCTTCACGCCGAAGGGCGAGGTGAAGACGCTGCCGCAAGGCGCGACACCGATCGACTTCGCCTACGCCGTCCACACGGACGTCGGCCACAAGACCGTCGGCGCGAAGATCAACGGCCGGATCGTCCCCCTCCACTACCGGCTGAAGAACGGCGACTTCGTCGAGATCCTCACCTCGAAGTCGGGGCGGGGCCCCTCGCGCGACTGGATGAGCCTGGCCGCGTC
>DATMEO010000026.1:0-3177 GCA_035556515.1 Gaiellaceae bacterium | reverse complement strand
CGGTCGGCTTCACCGCCGGCAGCGCCGCGGCGGCCTGGAGCGGGTCGGGCAGGAAGGCGATCCCGTACCCGACGTAGGCGCCAGACAGGTGCATCAGCCGGCCGAAGTTGTGCGCGAGCGGGAGGTAGAGCAGCATCGTGTCCTCGGGGCCGGTGAAGCTCGGCAGATCGTCGACGACGGCGACCATCGCGTAGTAGTTCCGGTGCGAGATCATGCAGCCCTTGGGCGGCCCGGTCGTCCCGGACGTGTAGATGTAGGTGAAGAGATCGTCCTCCTCGATCCGCTCGCCGGCCTCGCGCAGCGCATTCGGGTGCTCGGCTGCGTAGGCCCGACCGCGCGCGGCCAGGTCGTCGAGATCGGCGTAGGTGAGCACGTGTCGCAGCCGCGGCGCCCCGGCGCGCACCGACTCGACCTTCGCTCGCTGGGTCTCGTCCTCGCAGAGCACGCCGACCGACTCCGAGTGCTCGAGGATGTAGCCGGCATCCTTGGGCGAGCTGTTCGCGTAGATCGCGGCGCCGATCGCCCCGACGGAGCCGAGCGCGAAGTCGAAGAGCGCCCACTCGACGCGGCTGGAGCCGAGGATCGAGAAAGCGTCGCCTTTGCGGACGCCGAGCGCGAGCAGCCCGTTCGCGTAGCTCTCCACCCGCTCGGCCGCCTCCCCCCAGGAGAGCGGTTTCCACTCGTCGTCGTCCTGGACCAGGTACGCAGGCGTGTTCCGTCCCGCTGCCACCGCGTCGCGCCACAGCCGTTCGATCGTCCTCTTCTCCGCCATGACCGCACTTTATGGACAAGGAATGCTGCCGGGAAGGGCGAATCGGTTCGGTCCCTCTATATTGAAAGGCCAAATGCGCACGACCTGGAACGGCTCGATCAGCTTCGGACTCGTCTCGATCCCCGTGGGCCTCGCCCCGGCGACCAAGCCCGCCGCGCGCGCGTCGGACGTGTCCTTCCGGATGCTGCACCGTGAGTGCGGCACCCCGATCAAGCAAAAGCGCTTCTGTCCGGTGCACGAGCGCGACCTCGGCCCCGACGAGATCGTCAAGGGCTGGGAGGTCGCAAAGGGCCAGTTCGTGCTCGTCGAGGACGAGGAGATCGAAGCGCTGACGAACCGCGACGATTCGCGCTCGATCGAGATCAGCCGCTTCGTCGACGCGGCCGAGGTCGACCCGATCTTCTTCGACCGCACGTACTTCCTCGTTCCCGCCCAGGCGCCCGCGGCGCGGCGGCCCTACGTACTGCTGCTGAACGCGATGAACGAGAGCGGCATGGCGGCGCTCGGCCGGTTCGTGCAGCAGGGCAGGGAGAAGCTTTGCCTGATCCGGCCGAAGGGTGACGCGCTCGCGCTCGAGACTCTCTTCCTCGCCGCCGATGTCTACTCGCAGGCCGAGATCGAGGAGGCGGTCGAGGAGACCAGCGTGAAGAAGCCGGAGCTGGCGCTCGCGCAGCAGGTGATCGAGAGCCTCGCGGGCGACTTCGATCCGTCGGAGCTCCAGAGCGACTACCGGCGCGACCTGAAGGCGCTGCTCGAGGCGAAGCTCGCCGGCGAGGAGATCGCATCCGCGCCGGAGCCGGCCGAGGAGGCGCCGACGGTCGACCTGATGGAGGCCCTTCGCCGCAGCGTCGAGGAGGCCAAGTCGGCCAAGCAGGGCGGGAACGGCGCCGCCAAGAAGAAGGCGGCGCCGAAGAAGGCAACCGCGCGGCCGAAAAAGACCGCTGCGCGTTAGAAACTGGCGCCGCTAATGCGGCTGGGGCATTGCGCCCAACGCCTGCAGTTGGGCCGCGAAGAGGGTCTTGTCGATCTTGCCCTGGTAGATCGGTACGCCTTCCTCGATGCACACCCGAATCACTTCCTGCCGGTCGATGCCGAGCTCCTTCGAAAGCTCATCGGGCGTCAGGTGATTTGCCATTGGTCTGCCTCCTCTGTCTCGCGGCAATGAAAAAGCCCGCTGGGCGCGCTGTGTCTCTTGACTACACAGCTGTTGCGCTCAGGCGGGCTCGGACATCGCTCGCTCGTCTTGTGTTCGCGGGAATCAACGGGCCCGCGTCCCCACAGTCGCCATGGTCATCGAAGGATACTTTGCCCGGATGACGGCTGCAACGAACCTCGAGACCAAGCTGCTGGGCTCGCTCGAGTATCACGTCGGCGGCCGCGGGAACCCGCTGCTGCTGTTGCACGGCCTCGCCGGCTCGACCGGCAACTGGTGCGAGGTGTTGCCCGAGCTCGTCGAGCGCTATCGCGTGATCGCGGTCGACCTGCCGGGTCATGCGAGGTCGGGCCGGTTGCCGCGGGGTGCGACCACGGCCGACTTCGCCGACGCGGCGGTGGCTGTTCTCCAGGCGGAAGGCGTCGACCATGCATTCGTCGCGGGACACTCGTTCGGCGGCCTCGTCGCCCTGCGACTCGCGCAGAAGCACCCCGATCTCGTCCGCGGCCTCCTGCTGGCCTCGCCGGCGGGAATCGCGTCGTCGACACGAGCGGCCCGGGCCATCTTGCTTGCGACGACGACGATCCGGCCCGGCCGGCGCGTCGCGGTCCTGCGCCACCGCTTCGCGGAGCGGGCTTGGTACCGCCGCGCAGTCTTCCGCCCGTGGTTCGTATCGGACGCCGCTGCGCTCAGCTCCCGGGCGACGCATGGGCTGCTCGCCGCTCAGCGCGAGCACGCGGACACGAGAACCGCGGCCCGTGCGCTGGCGGCCGATGACCCACGCCGCGAGCTCCCCGACCTGGCGTGCCCGGTCGTCCTGCTCTGGGGCGCGCGGGACGTGCAGTTGCCTCTGGAGGATGCATTCGAGTACGCGCGGAGGCTGCGCGCGAAGCTGCGTGTCGTCGCCGACTGTGGCCATCTCGTGATCGTGGAGCGGCCGCACGCGTTCCTCGACGCGCTGGAGTCTCTCTCCTAGACCGGGTTCTCGACGGGGATGAACTCCCAGTCGAGCCCGAACTGCTCGGCCAGGCGCTCCGACAACGACTGCACGCCGAGCCGCTCGGTCGCGTCGTGCCCGGCCGCGACGAAGTGGATCCCGAGCTCGCGGGCGGTCTGCAGGCTCGGCTCCTCCGGCTCGCCGGTGAGGAGTAGGTCGTAACCCTCGTGGGCGGCGTCGATCAGGAAGCGGCCGGCGGCGCCCGAGCAGATCGCGACCCGCTGGATCCGCTCGGGACCCTCTGCGAAGACCAGC
>DATMEO010000025.1:0-16716 GCA_035556515.1 Gaiellaceae bacterium | reverse complement strand
CAGCGGGCCGCTCGGGAGGCGGTGCGCGGTGCCGGCCACCTCCCGGATCGCCTCGTCCGCGAAGCCGACGAGCGTCTCGTCGAAGAGGATCGGCTCGATCTGCCAGATCCGCTCGTACTCGACCTCGATCCGCTCCTCCTCCGCGAAGCGCTCGCACCCCTCGCGCACCTGCTCCCACATCGAGGCGAGCTTGGCGGCGTCGAGGTGGCGCATGTCGAGCAGCTGCTCGGCCGTCTCGACGACCGAGGTGACGATCCCGGGCTTGCAGGTGACGCCGCCGCTCGTGAGCACGGCGCCGTCTCCGACGCGCGCCGCGATCACGCGCAGCTCGAGCGCAAGCTTGGCGGCGCCGGCGAGCGCGTCGCGCCGCTGGTCCATTGGCGTCGAGCCGGCATGCGCCGCCTGTCCGCGCCAGGTGATCCGGTGGCGTTCGACGCCGAAGGTGCCGAGCACCGCGCCGAGCGGCAGGTCGATCGACTCGAGCACCGGGCCCTGCTCGATGTGCAGCTCCAGGTACGCGGCGGCATTCTCGAGCTGTGACCGCGCCTCGAGCGCACGGTCGAGCTCCACTCCGTGCTCGCGGAGCGCGTCGGGCAGCGCGACGCCGTCGCGGTCCTTCAGCTCGCGCAGCTCGTCCTGGTCGGCCATCGAGCCGGCAGCGGCGGACGAGCCGAAGAGCGAGCGCCCGAAGCGGGCACCTTCCTCATCGGCCCAGTTGACGAGTCGTACCGTCACCGGCGGCGTGCCGTCCTCCGCGATCCGCCGCAGCACCTCGACGGCGGCGACGACGTTCAGGCAGCCGTCGAGCCAGCCTCCGTTCGGGACCGAGTCGATGTGGCCGCCCAGGAGCACCGCCCGCTCCGAGTCGCCGCGCAGCGTCCACCACTGGTTGCCGGCCTGGTCGACCTCGTACTCGAGCGGCAACTCATCGAGCTTCGCTTTCAGCCAGTCCTTCGCCTGCGCCCAGGTCGGCGTCCACGCAACCCGCTGGGCGCCGTTCTCGTCGCCCGTGAGCTCGCGGAGCTCGCTCAGCTCGGCGACGGTACGGGACGGGTTCAGCGGCACGCGGCGATCCTAACCACCGCGTTCCAGACATGTCACCAGCCGATGGAGTGTGGTAAGGAATACTCGTGTCGAGCGCCGCAGTGGCCCGTCCGGTCGTCGAGCCTCGTCGTGAGACGCTGCTGCCCGCACTGAAGAGCGCCGGGCTCTCACTGCTCGTGCTCGCCGTCCTGTGGGCACTTTGGGAGGCGTACAAGTGGCTGGGCGAGCGGCTCGAGCTGACGCGGCCCTTCCCCGTCAACGAGCGGACGATGCCGCACATCCACGACATGGTCGGCCAGCTCTTCGAGCCCTCCCGGCGGAACGGGCCACTGCTGATCGACGTGCTTCTCGACGCCGCCGCCTTCACCGCGAAGGAAGCCGCCGCCGGCTTTCTGCTCGGCGCCGCGGCCGGCTTCGCGATCGCGGTCGTGCTCTCCGAGTCGAGACTGTTGCAGCGCGGCTTCCTCCCCTACCTCGTCGCCTCGCAGACGATTCCGATCCTCGCGATCGCGCCGATGGTGGTGATCTGGGTGAATCCGAAACTGCCGGAGTCGCTCGCCGGCTGGGGCGCAGTCGCCGTGATCGCGGCGTACCTGACCTTCTTTCCCGTCACGATCAACACGCTCCGCGGGCTCCAGTCCGCCGACCCGCGCGCGGTCGAGCTGATGCGCTCCTACGCGGCAAGCCGCTGGAAGATCCTCTGGAAGCTGCGGATCCCTGCGTCCTTTCCGTTCCTGTTCACGGCGCTGAAGATCGCGGCGCCGGCGGCGGTCGTCGGCGCGATCATCGGTGAGCTGCCCTCGTCGATTCAGGATGGGCTCGCGGGCGCGATCCTCAACTTCAACCAGTACTACATCACCTCGCCCGAGAGCCTCTGGGCGACGAACATCATCGCGGCGGCGCTCGGGATCATCTTCTTCGTCGTCGTTGCCCTCGCGGAGCGGCTGCTCGTCCGCCGCGCGCCGGAGAACGTCGCATGAGCACCGGCGCCGCCGCCGTCTCGATCACCGGGCTCTCGAAGCGCTTCGAGCGTGGGGATGTGCTCGCGCTCGAGCGGATCGACCTCGACGTGCAGCCGGGCGAGTTCGTCTCGCTGATCGGCCCTTCGGGCTGCGGCAAGTCGACGCTGCTCCGGATCATCGGCGACCTGATCCGGCCGACCGACGGAGACGTGCTCGTCAACGGCAAGAGTGCGCACCGGGCCAGGCTCGACCGCGACTACGGGATCGTCTTCCAGGATGCCGTCCTCTACGACTGGCGCACGGTTGCGAAGAACATCGCGCTGCCGCTCGAGATGGCGGGCTGGGATCGAAAGCGGCGGGAAACCCGCGTCGGCGAGATGGTCGACCTGGTCGAGCTGACCGGCTTCGAGAAGCACCATCCCTGGCAGCTCTCGGGCGGGATGCAGCAGCGGGTCTCGATCGCGCGGGCGCTCTCGTTCTCGCCGCCACTGCTGCTGATGGACGAGCCCTTTGGCGCACTCGACGAGATGACGCGCGAGCGGATGAACAACGAGCTGCTGCGGATCTGGCAGGAGACCCTGTCGACCGTCGTCTTCGTCACGCACTCGATCGCCGAGTCCGTCTTCCTCTCCACCCGCGTCGTCGTCATGTCGGCGCGGCCGGGGCGGATCGCCGGAGTCGTCGAGGTCGACCTGCCGCAGCCGCGCGGGCCGGAGACGCGGGAGCACCCGCATTTCGCCGAGCTGATCACGGAGGTGCGGCGGCTGCTCCGCAAGGGCCACGCGCTTGACGCCCCGGAAGAGGACGAGGAGACGCTCTACGTGGCGGAGGAGGGTCTGTGAGCGTCGTCGCTCCGCTGCCGCGCGGCACGCTCGGCGCACGGATGGGGCGCGGAGTCGTCGACTGGATTCCCGCCGCGGCCGTGCTCGTACTGGGAATCCTGCTCTGGGAGGGGCTCGTCCGCGCGCTCGACGTCCAGCGCTTCCTGTTGCCGGCGCCCTCGGCGATCCTGGACACGCTCTGGGAGGAGCGCGACCTGCTGTGGTCGGCCGGGATCTACACCTTCACGGAGGCGGTCGGCGGCTTCGTGATCGGCAGCGCGCTCGCCGTGCTCTCGGCGATCGTGCTCGCGCGCTTTCGCAGCCTCGGCCGGGCGCTGATGCCGTTTGCGATCGCCGCCAACGCGGTGCCGATCATCGCCTTCGCGCCGATCACGAACCAGTGGTTCGGGCCGCTCGAGAAGACCTCGAAGATGGCGATCGCCGCGATTCTCGTCTTCTTCCCTGTGATGGTGAACATGCTGCGCGGCCTGACCTCGGTCCGGCCGCAGTCGATCGAGCTGATGCGCTCCTACGCGTCGGGCGAGATCGCGATCTTCCGGCGGGTGCGGATCCCGAACTCGCTGCCGTATCTCTTCTCGGCCTTGAAGATCGCGACCGTGCTGGCGATGATCGGCGCAGTCGTGGGCGAGTACTTCCTCAGCTCGCAGGAGGCGCTCGGGTTCCAGATCAGAAACTCGGCCGCGCTCTTCCAGTTCGAGCTCGCATGGGCGGCGATCACGGTTGCCAGCGTGCTCGGAATCCTGTTCTACTCGGCCGTGGCGCTCGTCGAGCGGGTGACGATGAGCTGGCATCCGTCGTCGCGGGGCGAGTGACGGGGATCCACGTGTCAAGAGGGCAAACGAACGAAGGAAAGGACACCGCATGAAGAAGGCTCGGATCTGGCTCCTGCTCGCCGGACTGCTGGCCGCGCTCACGCTCGTGGCCGCCGGCTGCGGCAGCGACGACGACGAGGCGACCGACACCGGGGCGGCCGCAACGACCTCCGGGGAGCAAACAGAGCTCGACAAGGTCTCGCTGCAGCTGAAGTGGGTCACGCAGGCCCAGTTCGCCGGCTACTACGCAGCGCTCGAGGAGGGCTACTACGAGGACGAGGGCCTCGACGTCGAGCTCAAGCCCGGCGGCCCGGACATCACCCCGGAGCAGGTCGTCGCGAGCGGCCAGGCCGAGTTCGGGATCGACTGGCTGCCGGCGCTGCTGGCGGCGCGCGACCAGGGCGGCGACCTCGTCAACATCGCCCAGGTGTTCTCCAAGAGCGGCATGACGGAGGTCACCTGGAAGGACAGCGGGATCACCGACGTCGCCGGGATGAAGGGCAAGAAGGTCGGCGTCTGGTGCTGCGGCAACGAGAACGAGCTCTACGCCGCGCTCGTCAAGAACGGGATCGACCCGAAGAACAAGGACGACGTGACGATCGTCAACCAGCCGTTCGACATGAACCTCTTCCTCAGCCGCGACGTCGACGCCGCGGCGGCGATGACCTACAACGAGCTCGCGCAGGTGCTCGAGACCGAGAATCCCGACACGGGCGAGCTCTACACGCTCGACGACCTGAACGTGATCTCGATGGAGGACGCCGGCACGGCGATGCTCGAGGACGGCATCTTCACGCAGGGCGAGTGGATCGCCGACGAGGCGAACCAGGACATCGCGAGGCGCTTCCTGAAGGCGAGCTTCAGGGGCTGGGTCTTCTGCCGCGACAACCAGGACGAGTGCCTGCAGCACGTGCTCGACAGCGGCCCGACGCTGGGTGAAGGCCACCAGGTCTGGCAGCTGAACGAGATCAACGCGCTGACGTGGCCGAACACGACCGGCATCGGCGTGATGGACGAGGCCGCGTTCCAGCGGACCGCCGACATCGCGAAGCAGTTCGCCGTGATCAAGGCCGATGCATCGAGCGACGCATACCGCACCGACCTCGCCGAGGCTGCCGTCAAGGAGCTCGAGGACGATGGCGTCGACGTCAACGGTGCAGACTGGGAGAAGGAGACCGTCGAGGTTACGCCCGGCGGCGAGTAGAGACGACACCGTGAAGGGAGATCCGCAATGTCCGTTCTGATCAAAGGCGGCCGCGTCATCACCGCGGCGGACGACTACGTCGCCGACATCTTCATCGAGGACGAGCGGATCTCCCTGATCGGCGAGTCACTCGACGTGTCGGCCGACACCGTCATCGACGCCTCCGGCAAGTACGTGCTGCCGGGGGCGGTCGATCCGCACACGCACCTGGACATGCCGTTCGGCGGCACGACGACGATCGACGACGTCGAGTCGGGCCAGCGGGCCGCGGCCCGCGGCGGCACGACGACGCACGTCGACTTCTGCATCCAGGCGCCCGGCACGAGCTTCGGCGACGCGCTCGCCGACTGGAAGTCGAAGGCCGACGGCAAGCAGCTGATCGACATGGGCTACCACATCGCCGTCACCGACCTGAAGGAGGGCGGCTCGCTGGAGGAGCTCGCGTCACTGCCCGACCAGGGGATCACCTCGTACAAGCTCTTCATGGCCTACAAGGGCGCGCTGATGGTCGACGACGAGACGCTCTTCAAGACGATGGAGGTGGCGGCCGAGACGGGCGCGCTCGTGATGGTGCACGCCGAGAACGGCGACGCGATCGACGTGCTCGTGAAGAAGGCGCTCGCCGAAGGGAAGACCGAGCCGAAGTATCACGCGCTCACCCGCCCGCCCGAGACGGAGGGCGAGGCGACGAACCGGGCGATCCAGCTCGCCCGCGTCGCCGGCTGCGCGCTCTACGTCGTCCACGTCTCCTGCAAGGAGGCGGTCGAGCCGATCGAGCTCGCGCGCGAGAAGGGCTGGGACGTCTGGGGCGAGACGTGCACGCAGTACTTCTTCATCGACTACACGCATCTCGAGAAGCCGGACTTCGAGGGCGCGAAGTACGTCTACACGCCGCCGCCGCGCGACAAGGCGAACCAGGACGTGCTCTGGAACGCGGTGCGGACGGACGTGCTCAGCGCGATCTCGACCGACCACTGCGCCTTCTCGTGGAGCGAGCAGAAGACGCTCGGCCGCGACGACTTCTCGAAGATCCCGAACGGCGGGCCCGGCCTCGAGAACCGGCTGCACATGATCCACCACTTCGGCGTCCGCGAGGGCAGGATCGGCCTGAACAGGATGGTCGAGCTGCTCTCGACGAACCCGGCCAAGCTCTTCGGGCTCTATCCGAAGAAGGGGACGGTCGCTGTCGGCTCGGACGCCGACCTCGTCGTCTTCGATCCCGAGAAGCGGCACACGATCACGGCCGCGGGACAGCAGTCGAAGACGGACTACAACCTCTACGAGGGAACCGACGTCGTTGGCGACGTCGAGACCGTGCTCCTGCGCGGGAACGTGATCTTGGACGGCGGCGAAGTCGTCGGGAAGCCGGGGATCGGCCAGTTCGTCCCGCGGGCGCGCTTCGGCGAGAAGCTGCACGCGAAGGCGGCGGTGGAGGCGGCCACGTAACGAAGCTCGGACTCTTCGCCGGAGCGGCGGTCGGCGCCGTCGTCATCGTGGCGGCGGTGGACGCCGTTCGCAACCGCGGCGACGCCGAGCCGCCGGCCGCGACGACGACGGAGCTCGAGGATCGGGACGCGCTCTCGGCACAAGTGGAGGCGCTCGGCGTCCGCGGCGAGCTGCTGGTCTACGGCGACGGCTGCCGCGTGCGGCGGCTCGAGCTGCCGTCGCTCGAGTGGACGGGAGACGACGCGAGCGGCTGCGGCCCGCAGGGTGTCGTCTCGCCGGACGGGAGCGCCGTCGCGCGCTGCGCCGGCGACGTGACCGAGGTCCTGGCGGCGGTCGGCGGCCCAGTCGCGTACACGGTGCGGGGCTGCATCCCGGCCTGGCGGCCCGATGGGACGCTGACCTTCGCCCGCGACAACGAGGTCGTCCGGCACGGCGGGAACGTGCTGATCCCGCGCGCACAGCTCGAGCGGGCGGCACGGCGCCATCCGACGGTCCCGGACATCCCGGTCCGCGTGCGTGCGCTCGTCGACGGGATCGCCTGGATCTCGGACACCCGGGCGGCCGTGCTGCTCTCGATCCGGATCGGCGGCCGACTCGACCGGCTCGGCCCCCTGAGCGCGATCGCGTTCTTCGAGAACGGCTACGCCACCTCGGCACGGCCATATCTCGGCGATACCGGCGGGCAGCTCGACGTGAGCCCGCGCGGGACGTTCGTGACGATGACCCGGGACGTGATCCTGCGCCGCGACGGCTCCCAGGTGAGCCTCCCGCCGCACCTTCGCGAGGGACATGCCTTCGCGTGGTCGGACAACGAGCGTTTCCTCGCGATCGCAACACCCTTCGCCGTCACGATCGTCGACGTGACGAGCCTCGCACGCTTTGACCGGATCGGCTCAGGCCTGCGCTCGGTCACGCTGCCCCTCAGCGTGACCGAGCTGGCCTGGCGCTAAGTCGTCACGACGACGTCAGTTGCAGTCGACGTCCGGGTTCCAGGCGTGCAGGAGCCCGCTCGGGTTCTGCTTCCACACCCAGGAGTGGAGGGCGTAGAAGGGCGGCAGTCCGTAGCGGTTGTTCGCGTCGGCGTAGTCGAACTCCTGGCCGTAGAGCGCCGGCGGCGACGAGCCCTTCCAGTCGCTCTCGAACACGACGTACTCGACGGCGACGAGTCGGAGCTTCCCGCCGGCGCGCGGCTCGTACACGAGCACCTCGGGGCGCTTCGAGTTGATCGTGCCGTCCAGCAGGCTCGTGTTGACCATGTGGACGCCCATGCCCCCCTCGCCGGGCTGCTCGATGCACGTCGCCCCGGTCTTGTCGGGAAGGCGGAACGAGTATCCGTCCGCGATCGCGGCATCGACGTTCAGGTAGTAGCGGAACGTCGCCGGGATCGCGTCCCGGTACGCGTCCAACAAGCTCGCGGCCGCGATGCCCGTGACGACCAGGGTGGTCACGGCGGTGGCGAGCAACAGTGCCAGCTTCCTCTGACGCTTCATCTCAGTCTCTCCTTCGCGGTTCAGACGATCGCCGGCGCGGGATCCGGCCGGACGATCACGGTGTCGGCGACCTTGACGATCTCGGTGACGGGCAGGCCGGCGGCGTCGGCGTGGGCATGGATCGCCTCGGGGCTCGACGCCTCGTAGATGCAGACCGTCCCGAGGCCCTCCCCCTCCTCGAGCACGTAGCTGCGGATCCAGCGGATGTCGTCGGGCATCCGCTCGCCCTCGGCGGTCGAGCGAGCCGCGGCCTCCTGGAGCTCCTCGGCGGAGCGCCAGCCGTCACGGCGGAGAATCACGTACAGGTCCATCCGAACCTCCTGTGGTGGGGAACGGGACGTCTCGATCCTCGGCAGGGCGCGTCACAAGACCGTCTCCCGCATCGTCAAAGAAGCGTCAAACGTCACGTTGTAGGCTTTGACGATGGTGCGGATCCGGCTCGTGGGAGAGATCGCCGTGGAGGTCGACGGCGTTACACGGGAGCTCCCGGCCGGGCGGCCGGGCTCCCTGCTCGGCTGGCTCGCCCTCAATCCGGGTCTGCACCCGCGGGCGGCGGTCGCGCCGCGCTTCTGGCCCGACGTGCTGGACGAGAGCGCCCGCGCGAGCCTGCGCAGCGCGCTCTGGGCGCTCCGGCGCGCGCTCGGCCCCGAGGCGCTCGTGGCGACCCGCGACCGCGTCGGCCTCGCGGACGGCGCCTGGGTCGACGTGCTCGAGGCCGAGCGGCTCCGTGCCGAGGGTCGCTGCGAGGAGGCGCTCGCGCTGAGCGAAGGTGCGCTGCTGGCCGGTTTCGACGACGAATGGGTGCTCGAGGCGCGTGACGCGCATCGCGACCGCACCGTTGCGGCGCTCGAGACGCTGGCGCGAGAGGCCGAGCACGCCGGCGAGATCCGCCGTGCAGTCGACCTGACCCGGCGCCAGGCCGCGCTCGAGCCGCTCTCGGAGAGCATTCACCGTTCGCTGATGCGGCGTCTCGAGGCAGCCGGAGACCGCGGCGCCGCGCTCGCCGAGTACGGCGAGCTACGAAGCCGGCTGCTGACCCGCCTGAAGACGGCGCCGTCGGCCGAGACACAGACGCTCGCGGACTCGCTGCGCAGTGGCGCGGCGGTGGCGCCGAGCGCCGCCTTCCCCGGCCGGCTGCTGCGCGCCGACCGGGCGAAGTTCGTCGGCCGCCGGCCGGAGCTCGCCCGCATCGGCGCCGCCTGGAGGCGTGTCGCCGCCGGCGGCGGCCCGGCCCAGGTCGTGCTGCTCGCCGGCGAAGCCGGGATCGGCAAGTCGCGCCTCGCGGCGCGCTTCGCGGCCGAGGCAGGCGCGTCGGGCGCGACGGTGCTCTACGGCTGGTGCGAGGAGCAGGCGCTCGTCCCGTACGAGCCGTTCTCGGAGGCGGTCGGCGGCAGAGCGCCCGACCGGGACGAGATCGAGTCGAGACTGGCGGCCGCGGCCGCCGCCGGACCGCTCGTGCTCGTGCTCGACGATCTCCACCTCGCCGACCGGAACACGCTCGGTCTCCTGGCGCGGGTCGCGCGCGGCGCGGCCGGGGAGCGCCTGCTCGTGCTCGGCGCGTATCGCGACGCGGATGCGGTGGGGACGCCGCTACTGGGCGCGATCGCCGATCTGAGGCGCGACTGCGAGGTCGAGCGAGTCGCAGTCGAGGGCCTCTCCGTCGACGAGGTGGGGACCCTGCTCGACGGGACCGCCGACGCGCGCAGGATCCACGACCGCACGGACGGCAATCCTTTCTACGTCCGAGAACTGGCCCGTCACCTGGCCGAGCGCAGGGACGCCGTCGGCGACGTCCCCGAGAGCGTCAGCGACGTCGTCGTCGCGCGCGTCAGCCGGCTCTCGGCGAGGGGCGCAGAGGCCCTGACGAGCGCGGCCGTGCTCGGCGAGACCTTCGACCTCGCCGTGCTCGAGCACCTGTTCGGGCCCGACGGACTGCTCGACGCGCTCGACGAGGCCGCCGCGGCGGGGTTGATCGAGGACGCCGCGGGCGGGCGCTATCACTTCGCGCACGCGCTCACCCGGGACGCGGTCTACGGCAGCATCGGGCGGGCGCGCCGTGCCGACCTGCACCGGCGGGCAGCGGCTGCACTCGAGCAGGTGCACGGCCTCGAGCCGAGCCCGGAGCTCGCGATGATCGCGCTGCACCTGCTGGAGGACGCGCGCGGTGACGACCGCGATCGCGCGGTCCAGCTTGCGGAGCGTTCAGCGGAGTGGGCGCTCGAGCGCAACGCCTACGAGCAGGCGGTGACGCTGTTGACCCGGGCGCTCGCAGTCCTCGTCGACGCGGATGCCGAGGAGCGGCGGCGTCTCACCCGCCGGCGCGCGGTCGCCTTCGCGCGGCTGACGCACGCGCTCTTCGACAGCGAGAGCGCTAGCTGACCGAGGCGGCGCGGCGCCGGACTTCGGCCGGCGTGACGTCGTCGACGATCTCGAAGATGTTCGTGATCGTGTGCGAGCCGAACGCGTCCGAGTGCTCGCGGATCATCTGTTCCGTCGGGGCGCCGTAGACGCAGTACGTGACGATCTCGCCGTCGTCGGTCGCGACGATGTGACTGTGCTCCCAGGTGATCTCCGTGAAGCGCTCCTCGATCAGCTCGTCCGACAGCGCAGCGGCGGCGAGCATGTCGTCGTCGCTGATCGCGCCGAAGTTCCGTTCCACGACGTAGCGGGGCATGTGTCGATGCTACGCGACTGACGCGTCTCTGCAAACCCCCAACGGCGGCGTCGCACGTAGGCTCCTGCCCGTGCCGCGCCGCCGCGTTCGCGTCTCCCCGCCCGACTCCGCCGCGATCGCGGCATCGCTCGCGGAGCTGCGCGAAAACCTGGACGTGTCGCTGCAGTTCCCAGAGGCCGTGCTCGCAGACGCGGAGCGGGCCGTCCGCTCGCCACGCCTGCCGGCTGCCGACGAGACCGGGGTCCACTTCGTCACGATCGACCCGCCGGAGTCGATGGATCTCGACCAGGCGCTCCACCTCGAGCGCCGCGGGAGCGGCTACTGCGTCCGCTACGCGATCGCCGACGTCGCGGCCTTCGTCGAGCCGGGCGGGCCGATGGACGAGGAGGCGCACCGCCGCGGCCAGACGCTTTACGCACCCGACCAGAACGCGCGGCTCTACCCGCCGCAGCTCTCTGAAGGCGCAGGCAGCCTCCTTCCCGGCGAACCGCGACCGGCGCTCCTCTGGACGATGGACGTCGACGCAAGCGGCGAGGGCGTGAAGGTCGACGTCCGCCGCGCGCTCGTGCGCAGCCGCGAGAAGCTCGACTACGCCGGCGTCCAGCGCTCCCTCGAAGACGGCACTGCTTCCGAGCCGCTGCAGTTGCTGCGCGAGGTGGGGCTGCTCCGCCAGGAGCGCGAGCAACGCCGGGGCGGGATCAACCTTCCGATCCCCGAGCAGGAGGTCGACGACGGGCCGGACGGCTACACGCTGGCCTTCCGGGCGCCGCTCCCGGTCGAGGGCTGGAACGCGCAGATCTCGTTGATGACCGGGCAGGCTGCGGCCGAGCTGATGCTCGACGCGCACGTCGGGCTGCTGCGCACGCTGCCCGAGGCCGACCCGCGGGCTGTCGACCGGCTGCGCCGGACGGCGAAGGCGCTCGGAATCGACTGGCCGCAGGAGCTCGACTACGCCGCCCTGATCAGGACGCTCGACCCCGAGCGCGCGGACCATGCTGCGTTCCTCGTGGAGTCCACCGTTTTGCTCCGCGGCTCCGGCTATGCGGCCTTCGACGACGAAGTGCCGTCCGAGCCCGCGCACGCCGGCGTCGGCGCGCCCTATGCGCACGCGACCGCGCCGCTTCGCCGTCTCGTCGACCGCTACGTCGGCGAGGCCTGCCTGGCCGTCGCGGCCGGAAAGGACGTCCCGGGCTGGGTGCGCGCAGCACTCCCGCGGCTGCCGGAGGAGATGGAGTCGTCGAACCGCCGCGCCCAGCAGTACGAGGCCGGCGTCATCTCAATCGTCGAGGCGGCGATCCTCGAGCATCGCGTCGGCGAGACGTTCGACGCCGTCGTCGTCGAGCTGGACGAGCACGACGGCGGCGGCGCCGTGCAGCTCGAGGAACCGGCCGTGACGGCCCACTGCGAAGGCGAGCTGCCGCTCGGCGAGCGCGTCCGCGTGCGCCTCGTGCTGGCAGACGTCGCGAAACGCCAGGTTCGATTCGAGCTGGCTTAGCGGCAGGGGTAGCCGAAGGCGATCCGCACGCGGTGCGTCCGGCCGCCCTCGACGCGCACGTCGAGCGGGTAGCAGCCGCGGTGGGTGAGCGAGAACCCGCCGTTGAAGCCCGTCACCTTGCCGACGCGCCCGCGATAGGAAAAGGCGCGCATGCCCGGCGGGCACGGCTCGAGCCTCACCTCGGCAACGCCCTCGTCGGTGCGCGTGTAGTGCAGGAAGAGCCTGTCGCGATAGCGCTCCGGAACCGAGAGCACGACCGGTCGCCCCGCGCGGACGAGCGCGCCGGCCTTGCGGTAGAAGCGCCCGTCCTCCTCCCGACGGGGGCCGAGCCCGGCTCGCGTCGCGGCAAACGGAAGCGCCGTCAGGGCAATCGGCCCGACGAACACGCTGTCGGCCGTGGGAAACGCAAGCGGACCGCGACCGCTCTCGATCCGCGAGCGGCAGTCGCGGGTCGGGATCTCCTCGTTCGCCGCGGGCGCTGCCGTCGCAGCCATCGCCGCCACGAGCACCGCCGCGAGCGTCAGCCTCATCGCGTCTGCGGGAACCCCAGGTCGACCCGCGAGCCGTGCGGGTCGGGCCAGCGCGAGGTGACGACCTTGCCACGGGTGTAGAAGTTGATCCCCTCCGGTCCGTAGATGTGCGTGTCGCCGAAGAGGCTCGCCTTCCAGCCGCCGAACGAGTAGTAGGCGACCGGCACCGGGATCGGCACGTTGATCCCGACCATGCCCGCCTCAACCTCGAACTGGAACTGCCGTGCCGCGCCGCCGTCGCGGGTGAAGATCGCCGTCCCGTTGCCGTACGGGTTCTCGTTCACGAGCTTGACCGCCTCGTCGTAGGTGCCGACGCGGGTGACGCCGAGCACCGGCCCGAAGATCTCGTCCTTGTAGGCGTCCATGCTCGGGGTGACGTCGTCGAGCAGCGTCACACCGAGGAAGAACCCGTCACCCTCGGGCGCCGTCTCGCGCCCGTCGACGACGACCGTGGCGCCCTGCGCCGCGCCGCCCTCGATGTACGACGCGACCTTGTCGCGGTGCTCGCGGGTGACGAGCGGGCCCATCTCGACGCCGTCGTCGAGGCCGTTGCCGACCTTGATCTTCGGCAGCCGGAGCTTGATCGCCTCGACGAGCCTGTCGCCGGCGTCGCCGACCGCGACGACCTGCGAGATCGCCATGCAGCGCTCGCCGGCCGAGCCGTAGGCGGCGCTCACCGCCGCGTCGGCGGCCATGTCGATGTCGGCGTCGGGTAGCACGATCATGTGGTTCTTCGCCCCGCCGAGTGCCTGCACGCGCTTGCCGTGCTTGGTGCCGGTCTCGTAGATGTAGCGCGCGATCGGGGTCGACCCGACGAAGCTGACCGCGGCCACGTCCGGGTGCTCGAGGATCGCGTCGACTGCCACCTTGTCGCCGTGGACGACGTTGAAGACGCCGTCTGGAAGGCCGGCTTCCTTCAGCAGCTCGGCCGTCCAAACCGATGCGGAGGGGTCCTTTTCGGACGGTTTGAGGACGAACGTGTTGCCGCAGGCGATCGCAGGCCCCCACATCCACATCGGGACCATCGCGGGGAAGTTGAACGGCGTGATCCCGGCGACGACGCCGAGCGGCTGCCGGATCGAGTAGACGTCGACGCCGGTCGAGGCCTGCTCGGTCATGCCGCCCTTGAGCAGGTGCGGGATCCCGCAGGCGAACTCGATCACCTCGAGCCCGCGGGTGACCTCGCCCATCGCGTCGGAGAGCACCTTGCCGTGCTCCGCGGTCAGGATCCGGGCGACCTCCTCGCGGCGCTCGTGGACGAGCTCGCGGATCGCGAACAGGATCTCGGCACGCTTCGCGAGCGAGGTCGCGCGCCAGGCCGGGAAGGCAGCCCTCGCGGCCGCAACCGCGGCGCCGACCTCCTCGGCCGTCGCGAGGTCGACCTCGGCCGCCTGCTCCCCCAGAGCGGGGTTGTAGACGGGCGACGTGCGGCCGGACGTTCCCTGAACGGACTTGCCGCCGATCCAGTGGCTGATCCGCTTCAACTCCGTGCTCTGCTCGGTGGGCGGGGTCGCAAGCTCGGTCATCTTCTCCTCCTGAACGTGATCACGGCAGCGTAGCGCCCGAGTGGCGCGGGAGTACGGCTAGCCGGGAACCGACGCTGTCTCTTCCTACGCTGCGCGCACCGCGAGGCCGGTTTCCATGTCGAAGAAGTGCAGGCGGTCGACGTCGACTGCCAACTCGAGCTTCTCCCGCTCTTTCGCGCTCGTGGTGCGGTCGAGCCGCGCGACGAACGAAGCCCCGCTTCCGCGCGCCTGCTCGGCGGCGATCTTCGCCTCCGCGTCCTCGGGCGCATCGACGACGTGCGCCTCGAGCACTTCCTTCGTCGCGACCGGTTGAGCGGCGACGTTGAAGTGGACGTAGACCTCGGAACCCATGTCCTCCCGGATGTCGCAGAGGACGGACAGCCGACCGCCTGGCTCGCTTTCGCTTACGAGCGCCGCATCCTCCATGTCCTCCGGCCGGATCCCCAGGGCGACCGAGCGCCCTTCGAACCGCTCGAGCCCGGGATGGCGCGTGACTGTGGTTTCGGTGAGGCGCAGGCGATGCTCGCCGAAGCGCGCCCAGATCGCGCCGTCCTCGCGGGCGAGCTGGGCAACGACGAGGTTCATCGCCGGCGAGCCGATGAATTCCGCGACGAACAGATTGCGCGGCCTCTCGTAGAGCATCTGTGGCGTGTCCACTTGCTGCAGCAAGCCGTTCCGCATCACCGCGCAGCGATCGCCCATCGTCATCGCCTCGATCTGATCGTGCGTGACGTAGACGGTCGTCACTCCAAGGTCCCTCTGGATTCGCGCGATTTCCGCACGCATCTCGACGCGGAGTTTCGCGTCGAGGTTCGAGAGCGGCTCGTCCATGAGGAACGCCTGCGGGTTGCGGACGATCGCGCGCCCCATGGCGACCCGCTGGCGCTGGCCGCCCGAGAGTGTTCGTGGCTTCTTCTGCAACGAGTCCGTAAGACCGAGAATGCGTGCTGCCTCGCGAACGCGACGATCGATCTCGTTCTTGGGGACGCCCTGCATCTTGAGCGCGAAGCCCATGTTCCTCGCCGCGGTCATGTGCGGATACAGCGCATAGTTCTGGAAGACCATCGCGATGTCGCGGTTCTTCGGGGGGAGATCGTTCACGACCTGACCGTCGATTCGCACGTCTCCGGACGTGATCGTCTCGAGGCCGGCGACCATTCGCAGCGCCGTCGTCTTTCCGCAGCCGGACGGGCCGACGAAGACGACGAACTCGCCCGCCCCGACCTCGAGGTCGAGATCGATGACGGCCTTCGTGCCGTCGGGATAGACCTTCGTCAGACGCTCGAGGGCGATTTCGGCCACGTGAAACCTCCGCGGCAAATCTACTAGTATCGGCCCGTCGGATGGAGGCGAAAGCTGCTCGGGCGAAACAGGCTCCCGGCCGCATGCGGCATGCCCTCGAGAGCCGTCGCGTTCTCGCGCCGCTGCTCATCGCCCCGGCCGTCATCTTCATGGCGCTCGTCGTCGGGGTTCCCTTCGGCTGGGCGATCTACCTCAGCTTCACGAACGCCATCGGCGGGTCGCTGAGCGGCGATTGGGTCGGCTTCGACAATTTCACGAGCGCCTGGCAGGACGAGAACTTTCGCCGCGCGCTCCGCAACACGTTCATCTTCACGCTGGCGTCGCAGGCGGTCGTCCTCGTCGGCGCCGCCGTCCTCTCGAACTTTCTCGTCCGTGATTTCCGTGGCAAGTGGATCATCCGCTTCCTGGTCGTCCTGCCTTGGGCGGCCCCGGTCGTCCTCTCGACGATCGCCTGGCTGTGGCTGCTCGACTCCCTCTACAGCGTCGTCAACTGGACGTTGGCGAGGCTCCACCTGGACGAGGGCCTCGTCTCGCTCCTCGCCGCTGTCAACATCGAGGAGGAGGCGCAAGTGCCGTTGCAGTGGCTCGGCCGCCCCAATCTCGCGCTGATCGCGATCACGCTCGTGCACGCCTGGCGGATCCTTCCCTTCGCCGTCGTGATCTTCATCGCGGGCCGTGCGTCCATTCCCAACGAGGTCGAGGACGCCGCCAGGATGGACGGCGCGACGGGTGTGAAGAAGCTCTGGTACGTCGACATCCCGCTGCAGCTCCCGATCGCGCTCGTGGCGGTCCTGTTCGGGATCGTGTTCACCGCGGTCGACTTCGCAGTCGTCTACATCCTCACCCGTGGCGGGCCCTTCAACTCGACTCAGGTGCTGCCCACCTGGGCGTTCTTCATCGGCATCGACGGTGGCTCCCTGGGCGAGGGCGCGGCGATCTCGCTGTTCCTGTTCCCGCTGCTCGTCGTGGTCAGCGTGGCGATGCTGTTCTTCGCTCGTAGGGCGCAGGTGAGCTAGTGCTCCGTCCCGCAAATCGCTTGGACTCTGCGGGCGTCCAGCCGCGCCTGGCGGCACCCGGCACCCGCACACGTGCTACCAGCACGCGCGCGGGCACCGCGCGCCGCCAGATCACACCTAGCCACTCCGCAGAGCGGCAACGGACTTACGGGACGGAGCACTCGTGACGTGGCGCCAGAAGAGCGTGACCTACGCGGTGGTCGTGCCGTTCGCCATCGTGCTCGCCTTCCCCTTCTACTTCGCGCTCGTGACGATGTTCAAGACGAACCTCGACCTCGCGAACGTGGAGCACTCCCCGTACCTCTACAACGACCTCGAGGGCGGCTTCCACTGGGACTTCTGGAACTACGCGACGACCGAGCACGTCACGTTC